>JAJFFY010000079.1 GCA_021776415.1 Hyphococcus sp. | reverse complement strand
GGCGCGGTAGAAGAAAACCTGAACGCAAGCCTGGCCGCTGGCAAGGTGAATGGCGAACACATCAGCTTCCGCGAGGTTGGCGAAGTTGATGTCTTGCGAGCCCTGCACATAGCTCAGCGCGCGAATGCGGTCGCGAAAGGAGGCAGCTTTCTCAAAGTCGAGGTCGCCCGCCGCCCGCTCCATCTGTGCAGATAAAGTGCGCTGGATTGCGGTGCTGTCTCCGGAAAGAAACGCTTTGGCCTCGCCGACCAGCTCACAATAGATTTCTGTGCTGATCAGACCGACGCAAGGCGCCGAGCAACGCTTGATCTGATGCAGAAGGCATGGCCGTGTGCGCGCGTCGTAAACACTGTCGGAACATGTGCGCAAGAGAAATGCTTTTTGCAATATGTCGAGGGTCTGGTTGACGGCGCTGGCCGATGCGAAAGGTCCGAAATAGGCGCCTTTACGTTTGCGCGCGCCGCGATGTTTCAGTATTTGCGGAGCCTCATGGCCCTGCGTTACCAGAATATATGGAAATGATTTATCGTCGCGCAGGATAACATTATAGCGCGGCTTGAGTTGTTTGATGAGATTGGCTTCAAGCAGCAGCGCCTCGGTCTCTGTCTCTGTGACGACAAATTCCATTGCCGCGGTCTCTGCGATCATGCGCATGATGCGGTTTGAGTGGCCGCCGGATTTGGCGTAGCTGGAAACCCGGGCTTTGAGGTTTTTGGCCTTACCGACATAAAGAATTTTGGCGTCAGCGCCGATCATCCGGTAGACGCCGGGCTTGCCGGGCAGGCGCCTGACATAGTCGGCGATCACGGCGGCGCCCAAGGCGGCGCCCGAGACGGCATGGGGCGGCGCGCCATTATCCTCAAGATTTTTCGTATCAGTCGCGTTCATCAGCCCTACAGTTAACCCGCCGTTCACCAACCGGTCGATAGATTAGCCTGGCGCCAGCGCGGTTTTCTTCTAAATGCGCTCTAGGGCGGCGCAGGCGCGAGGTCAAATGGATAACACCGTCAAAGATCGCTCCGATATTACCGTCATTTTGGTGTTTTTTATAAGCCTGGCGATTGCCGGGGTTATCTGTGGCGGATTTTTTGTGCGTGATTATGCGCATGCGCGCGCCAGCGTTTCCTGGCCGCAGGTCGATGGCGTGGTTTTGAGCCATCTTGGCGATGGCCCGAAGCGGTTGCGCTATGCTTATTCAATCGGCGGGCGAACTTATGAATCCCACCGCGAGCGTTTTTTTGCGGCGCGGTTCTTAAAATCAGAGGCGCGCGAATTAGTTCCGGGTGAGACGTTGGCCGTCTATGTTGATCCGCAGCATCACACATTGTCGGTATTGAAAACCGGCGGCGCCGGTGCGGCGTTTGTATTTTTCTCACTGCTTAGCGGGGCATGCCTGTTCTTTGGCGTCGGCGGCATTGTCTGGGCGCTTTCGGAACGGGCAGCCAAAGAACACGACCCAGAGCAGGGTGCGGAGTTCAATATTGGGCGCGACGCGCATTTTCAGTAAGTCAGGTTTTTTGTCCGGCTGATTTCTACGCCGGCGGCGGCGGCCTCTGAAATCGCGTTCGGCTTTTCAATGCGAACTTCGACGGCAATCGCCATCGGGTGCGACAACGCTAACTCGGCGACGCGCTCAGCAAGCGTTTCGACAAGCTTGATATGCCCCTCGGCAATGATCGCTTTTATGCCTTGCGTCAGTCTGTTGTAACAGACAACGTCTTCAAGGCTGTCGCCAATCGGGTTCGAGGGTTCAACAACGTCGACCTGAAGATCAATCTTCAGCGGTTGCGCGACGCCCTGTTCGCTGTCGTAAACGCCGATAAAGGCGTCGAGCATCAGGCCGCGGACAAATATCTTGCGCCGCGGCGCGTTGGCGGCGCGGGGGATGGGTGTGATTTCTGGCGTCTGATCGTTCTTCATAATCATTCCTGTACCAGAACATCCGGAGTTTGCCAGGCCAGATGCTGGCCGCCATCGACGGCGATCATCTGCCCGGTGACGGCTTTGGCGGAGACCAGATAGAGCAGGGCAGCGCAAATATCGTCGGGCGTCGCCCCATGTCCGAGGATTGTCGCCTCGTTCTGGCGCTTCCAGTCGGCATCGGACTGACGCGTATTTTGCAATACCGGCCCGGGGCCGATCGCGTTGACGCGGATGCCTTGCTCGCCCAACGCTTGCGCCAGCGTTGTCGTCAGGGTTGCGAGCGCGGCTTTTGCGATTGTGTAGGACAGAAACTGCGGCGTCAGCTTGAGAACGCGCTGGTCGGTGATGTTGACGATGAGGTTATTGGCGCCGGGCGCGGCCTGTGCGGCAAAGTCCTGAGCGAGTTTTAGCGGCGCGCGCAAGTTTGTCTCAATATGCGTGTCCCAGCTTGTCCGGGTCATCGACGCGATGTCGTCGGGCTCAAAGACGGATGCGGAGTTGACCAGGAGGGTGAGGGGGCCAAGCGCGTCTGTGGCTTTCGCAGTGAGGCCCGCGGTTTCTTCTTCGCGTGACAGGTCCGCCTGAATGCTGGCCGCCTTGCCGCCGCGGGATTGGATTTGCGCTACGACCTCGTCGGCTTGGCGCGCGGATGAGCGATAATGGACGGCGACGGCGAAGCCTGCATCAGCCAGGGCAAGCGCGATGGCGCGCCCGACCCGCATGCCGGCGCCAGTGACGAGCGCTGCGCCGGGATGTGCCTCAGTCATTGCCTAGATCCCTCCGGCAAGCTTTGCCAGGGCGATGATAAAACCAATATAGGCGCCGAAAATAAACACACCCGAAAGCCGTCCGATATCGCGCCGGGTCAACACAAAACCTGTCAGCACCAGTGCGGCGACAATCATCACCGGAATTTCAACGCGTAATGAAGCCGGGTCAAAATAGGCGGTGCCGGCAAGCCCGGCGGCGCCGCCAACCGCCAGCAGGTTGAAAATATTCGAACCAATGATCCCGCCGATCGCGACATCTGACTTCTTATGGAGAGCGGCGGCGGCGACCGTTGCCAGTTCGGGCAGCGACGTGCCAAAGGCGACGAATGTCAGCCCAATCAGCTCATCGCGAACGCCAAGCGCGACCGCCATCGCCTGGCCGTTAGTCACCAACAGATGCGCGCCGAGCGGCAGGCCGATCAAACCGGCGGCAAGAAACAAAATCGTTTTGAGCGAGACCTTTGAGGTTTCAAGATATTCATCGACCTCGTCGATCACCGGCTCGGCGCCGCCATGACTGGAGCGCACCCACATATAAACGACATAGGCGATAATGCCCGCGAACAGGAACGCACCGATCCGTGTATCAATATATCCGACGAAATAGGCGGCGCCCACAAACGCCGCTGTTGCAACAAGCATAATGACCACATGCCGGCGCAATCCCAGAACATGCGTCGAGATCGGATAAATGATCGCCGGCAGTCCAAGCACCAAAAATACATTGGCGACATTGGAGCCGATGATGTTGCCGAGCGCGATACCGTCGCTTCCGGTCATCACCGCTTGAATGGTCACCACAAGTTCGGGCGCCGAAGTGCCGAAGGCGACAATGGTGAGGCTGATGATCAGCGTTGGCACTTTCAGGGCTGCCGCCAGACCAACGGCGCCGCGCACAAGAAGATCGCCTGCTACAAGCAGGATGATCAGCCCGATGACAATCAGTACTACAGTATCAACGCCCATAATTGGCCTTTGTTCGGGGGGTGTACTCTGACACACAGCGCATATGGGCCGACGACGTATAGTTTTAAAGATTGCGAGGCGGCCGGGGTGTTAGTGCGCCGTCAGGGTCAATCCATGCGGCCTTTTTCAGTGATATTTAAAATTGCGAATAATAAAAAGAAAATCACGATCATCGTGACGCTCATCCAACCTGGACCCATGGAAAACCCCTCCTTGGTTAAGGCGCCCTTATAGGGCGCGTCGTTTGCGGCGTCACCCCACGCCGCAGCGCTTGTGATAACCGTGATTCGCGGCGCGCTGACCCTGCTCGACAGGGTTAAACATCTAAACTTGCTCAAATTTTGGACAAGTTGCGCATTGCGTGAACACCCCGCCTTCATAGGCGCTGGGTAGCGTTTTGCAGGTGATGCGACAGAAGGGGGCGGTGATGCATACTGGGATCCTTGAAACTCCGGCGGTGTTGAAAGAGCGCCGCCTGACCAAGCGGGTGCAAAAATCATGGACGGACTGCACCAATGGCGGGCCGCTGCCGTCATGGGACGATATTCAGGAGCTGGATCTCGGCGCGGACTGGCACTCGTGCTTTGCGGTCGATTTGTCGCTATCGGACAAATTCCCCTATTTTATCTTTCTGGGTGAGAACCTGTCACGGCTGGCTTTGACCTATTTATCGGACCGCGCCCATCGAGAGCTGACGCCGGTTGATCTGGCGGTGGCGAAGATGGATGAGGCGGCCCTGTCGCGGGAGCCGGTGTTCCACGGCAATATGCTGCGCCTGCCGGGACAGCGGAACATTTTGTTCCGCAGTGTCGTCATGCCGCTGAGCGAGAACGGCGAGGACGTAACCCACATCTTCGGCGCGGCCAGCGGCAAGGGTGCTTAGGGCGTCAGATGTTAACATGGTTATTGCGCCGGCAAAATTTGGCGAAAATTTTCACGCCCTTACACACCCTGTGCTCACACGCCTGCACTAGGCTTTCTCGACAGGACGGGCGGAGGCTACGGGGCGACGATGTTAACTGATGTTTCTACGCTTTTTGACAACGGTGCGATCGCGCCGGCTGTGGATCGGCGGATCACCAATCGGCTGGTCAATGCCTGGGCGCGCGCGGCGCGGGGCTATTTCCCGAGCTGGGAGGCGCTTCAGGAGATGGATCTGGGCGATGACTGGTCTTGGATATTTGCCGTCGATCTGGAAAAAAGCATCGGCTTTCCATATTTCATTTTTCTCGGGGAAAGCCTCGCCAGGCTTTCCGATGTGCACCTTTCCGGCGCCACCGACTGGACGATGTCGCTGCTAGACAAGGCGACGGCGGACGTTTTCGCCGCCGCCGCCGCAGAAGGCCCGCATTACCGGGACGATACGATGACGCTATGCGATGGCCGGCGTATCCTTATGCGCAGCGTCACGGCGCCGCTGGCCGATGACGGACGCGAGATTACCCATGTGGTCGGCGCCATCAATGGCCGGTTCGCGCCAGAGACGCCGCTTCGGGCGGTCTGACCGCCTTTACCCCGCGCCGCTCGGCGCTTAAGTTTCCTGCAAAATTTCAGATGTTGGCGCTGCCGCCGAAGGCGGCGCCGGCACAATTTGTGAGGAAACCACCATGACTGCAGAATTTGGCCACTTTGTGAATGGTCGCTCGGTAACCGGCGCCTCTGGGCGTCTCCATGACATTTATAATCCAACCACCGGCGAGGTTCAGGCCCGGGTTTCCCTCGCTAGCCGCGATGAGATGACGAAGGCGATTGATGCGGCGGAAAAAGCATTCCCCGCCTGGGCGGCGACCAATCCGCAAAAGCGCGCGCGGGTGATGTTCAAGTTTAAAGAGCTGGTCGAAAAGGACATGGAAAATCTGGCGAAGATGCTTTCATCTGAGCACGGAAAGATATTACCCGATGCGCGTGGCGACGTCATTCGCGGGCTTGACGTGATCGAGTTTGCCTGCGGCATTCCGCATTTGCAGAAGGGTGAGTATACTGAACAGGCGGGGCCAGGCATTGACGTTTATTCCATGCGCCAGCCGCTCGGCGTGGTCGCCGGCATTACGCCGTTCAACTTCCCGGCGATGATCCCGATGTGGATGTTCGGTGTGGCGATTGCCTGCGGCAACACTTTCATCAACAAGCCGTCGGAGAAAGACCCGTCTGTGCCGTTGCGCCTTGCCGAGCTGATGATGGAAGCGGGCGCGCCGGAAGGCGTGTTGAACGTCGTCAATGGCGACAAGGAAGCGGTCGATGCGATCCTGGAAGACAATCGCGTCAAGGCGGTCTCGTTCGTCGGCTCCTCGGACATTGCGCAATATATTTATACCAATGGCGCGGCGAACGGAAAGCGCGTTCAGGCGTTTGGCGGCGCCAAGAACCATATGATCATTTTGCCCGATGCCGACATGGATAATGTCGTCAACCAGCTGATTGGCTCCGCCTACGGATCGGCCGGCGAGCGCTGTATGGCGACGCCGGTGGCGGTGCCGGTGGGCGAGGGGACGGCGGATAAGCTGATCTCGATGTTGAAGCCGCGCGTTGAATCATTGCGCATCGGCCCTTCGCTGTCGGAAGACAGCGACCTTGGCCCGTTGGTAACGGCGGCCCAGCGCGACCGCGTCGCCAACTATATCCAGATGGCGGTGAATGAGGGCCAGGAGTTGCTCATCGATGGCCGCGATTTCTCCCTGCAAGGTTATGAGAACGGCTTCTTCATGGGCGGCACGCTGCTCGATCATGCCAAGCCCGGCCATAAATCCTATGACGAGGAGATTTTCGGCCCGGTGCTGCAAATCGTCCGTGCCGAGAACTTTGAGGAGGCCGTCGCGCTGCCGTCAAACCATCAATATGGCAACGGCGTTGCGATCTTCACCCGCAACGGCGCCGCGGCGCGCGAATTTGCCGCCCGGGTCAATGTCGGCATGGTCGGCATCAATGTGCCGATC
The DNA here is from genome assembly GCA_021776415.1 of Hyphococcus sp. GTDB lineage: Bacteria > Pseudomonadota > Alphaproteobacteria > Caulobacterales > Parvularculaceae > Hyphococcus. Next base: position 3,776 of record JAJFFY010000079.1, on the reverse strand, counting down.
CCGGTACCCGTCGCCTACCACACCTTCGGCGGCTGGAAGCGCTCAGGCTTCGGCGACACCAACCAGCACGGGCCCGAAGGCGTGAAGTTCTGGACCAAGGTCAAAACGATTACGCAACGCTGGCCGGAAGATGTGCAGGGGTCTGAGTTTGTTATTCCGACGATGGGGTAATAAATAACATATATTATTTATGTTGACATATGTTGACATATGTTGACTTAACATCTATATCTTCTGTTATCGAGAAACAGGAGGCTATTATGGGTTGGTGGGTTTACGAAAACTGGACGCATGATCGGGCGCGCCTTCACCGGGGAGATTGCGGATATTGTAATCATGGCAGAGGAACGCAACCCTCTGATTCTGGAAGAAATGGCAGGTGGCTCGGAGAATTTTCAAGCCAGGAGTTGGCGATGAAAGTCGCAAAAGGCCTCAATCGAGCAGACTCTAAGCTTTGCGCAAATTGTTCTTAGCGGGGGAGGCCAATACAAATGTCCAAATACGAAAAATTGAAATCGATTCTTGCTTCCCGCAAGCAAGGCGAATGGCGCGTCTCTTTCGCAGGGCTTGAAAAGCTTCTTGGCATTTCGCTTCCAACAAGCGCTTACAAATATCCAGCATGGTGGAGTAATAATCCGGCAAACAATTCAATGACCAAGGCTTGGCTTAATGCCGGTTGGTGTACGGAGCAGGTCGATGTGCCGGGGCAGACGGTTGTGTTTCGACGTATGCTTTCTGATGAAACAGCCACGACAGGTCACAGTTACGCCGAAACAACGAAAGCCACTTGTGAGGGGCCGACCGGTATGATGGAGGCGGCACACATGTTTGATAATAATGAAAAGCCGACTGGGTCGGGCATCTTTGCCAAACTCTTCGGTTGCATGAAGGGCACCGTGAAGGTTGCGCCCGGCGTTAATCTAGCGGCTGGGTTATTTACCGACGATGAGCTGAAGTCGTTCGATGAGAAGTGGGATCGGCTGCTGACCACGGAAAAGACCGGGACGCACTAATAATGGCTCAGCTTCTGCTTGATACGTGCACTGTCATATTTTTGGCGACGGGCGCTGCAATGCGTGACGCGTCAAAAGACGCCATAAAGGATCAGGTGGATAGCGGCGGCACGGCCTATGTGTCGCCGTTTTCAGCTTGGGAGATTGGCATGCTTTCGTCGCGGGGGCGGCTGACCTTTTCGCAACGGCCTGAAACGTGGTTTGAAAATTTCATGGGCCAACAAGGCGTTGAGCTTGCGCCCATGCCGCCTTCGGTTTTGATTGGGTCGTCGTTTCTTCCTGGTTCTCCGCCGAAGGATCCGTGGGACCGGATCATTGCGGCGACTGCCCGTGAATTTGGGTATTTGCTTGTGACGCGCGACCGTGCGCTGCTTGATTACGCTGCCACCGGTCACATCAATGCGATTGCGTGTTAATGACCCGCCACCCTGCTTGATTATTTCTGTGCGTTGACCAACGCGGCGATTACCGTTAGCGCCGATATCCTGGTGGCGGGATCAGCGATGCTTCTTGCTGTGGCGAGGGCGCCGTCAATGTCGCCGCGCGTGGCCTGATCATTGGCAATCGCGAAGTCTAATGATTGTTGGATAATTGCAGAATTTGTTCCGACAATCCCAGATCGAATAAGGCGCCGCGCAGCGTCAAATTGCTTGAATTCAATATGTGCAAAGGTGACGGCAGTAAACCACGCCTCGTGTGTTCCGTCGTATTTCATTTGAACTTTGGCTAAATTAGCGGCGTCATTCAAGCCAACATAGATGCCGGCGACCTGCGTATAGACGCTGGGTCTGGCGAATTTGGATTTTATTTTTTTGACATCCTTTAACATGCCCTCGGCAATGGCTCTGGCCCCGGCTTGATCACCCGCTCGAATTTTAGTTTTGCCGATCGATGCAAGCAGTGCCATTTTCATAATGTCGTGAGGGAGTGTATTGGCCAGCGCAAGCGCGGCAGATGTGTCGCCTCCAAAAGCGTAGCGAAAGGCGACCGAAAAAATTGCGCTACTACGCGCCGTCTCGTCGCTAATTGACATGGCGACGGCTTTGGCTTCCTCAATTACCGCACTAGCTTGAGCCTCGTTCTCTAAGCCGCGAAAGGCGTCTGCCGCCGCCAATAATGATTCTACCCGATCGGACGGGTCGGCTCTGTTGCGGGCAAGAGAAAGCCCCTTTGCTGCATCGCCATTGGTGATATGAAAACCAATAACTTGATTATCAAAGAGCTTGCGGTAGGCCGGTTTAGATATTGTGTTGGCGGTGGCCGTCGCGCCGTCGAGATCGCCCTGTTTCAACTGCGCGGATGCGAGGCTTAGGATCGCGGGCGCGCGAAAGAAGTCGGAGGCCGGAATTGTATTCAAAAGCGCCTTGGCGCCATCAAAGTCTCCCATCGCGGCCATCATTCCGATGATCGAATTTAATACTTGTCCCTTTTTGTCGGGCGCAACGGTTTTTGAGATTTCAAGCGCTTCGTTCAGTATGGCTTCAGCCTTGCCGACGGGTTTAATGCTTTTCGTCGGTCCGGAAGCGCCGCCAGCGCGCGCCAGCGTGCCGCTATAGCCTTCGGTCTCGAAAGCGCCGCTGGTCCCGTCAGCGCTCAGGACGAAAGTGAACGTGAAATTGGCCCCGCCTGCGACGAAGACCCCGCTCAGTTTTTCGCCTTCAATGGTTGCGTTGACGGGGTAGGTGGCGTCGGTCGCCACATAGTAAAGCTCGCCGCTAAATCCGGCGCCCGCTTTCGCCAGCGTCAAACGCACGGCGTCAGACTGGAACACGCCAATATAGCGATCAGTTTTTGCTGTGGCGAAAGGGTTGGCCGGCGCATTAGCTGCAAACGGATTGTCTTGAGCCAGTGCTGGGGCGGCGGGCGATAAGCAATAGGCAGTCGCGATCGCAAGAAGGCTGATGTGTTTCATCTCAGGGTTCCGTATGTTTTGATTTTCAAAAAACTACCGGCTTTTGTTATTCTTGTTTCGCCATTTCCATCGCGACCGCCGCAATGGCGAAGGCGCGGTGATGTGGCTGTGCGATGCTTCGCGCCATGGCGAGACCGCCTTCAAGATCGCCATTTTGCGCCTGATGGTGGGCAAGCTCGGCCGTCAGAGAGCCGACAAGATCAGGGTTGCCGATGATCGATAAATTTGCCCGCGCTGGGGCGTAATAGCCAAATTGGATCTGGGTACGGACAAGCTCTACGCGCACATATAAGGGATTGCCTTTTAGCTTATTCGTCCATTTAATCATCTTATTGATACCCTCTTCGTCTCGAATGGCGGCATAACCTCGTACGACTTGCGCATAGGCGACAGGTCGCGACGAAGAGGGCTTCATCCAACCTGCAGCGCCCTGAGCCTCTTTGGTTGATTCTCGCGCGCCTTTAATATCTCCAGCCCTTGCCTGCGCCAAAGCGACACTCACAAAGGCGTTCACTTTTTTCAAGTCGCCTTTTTTTATGTCTTTGGCGAGGTCTAATGCTGTTTCATAATCACCCACCTTTGCATAACCGCCCACTAACATGCCGTAAGCGTCTTTTCTTAGATCCTTATTTTCGATGGCTTCCGTGATGGTATTTGCGCTTGTAAGGGTGGTCAGTGCTGTTGCTTTGTCGCCGTTTTTGCTGAGCGCGTTGGCGACAACAATGAGAGCGCTGATTTTATCAGTTTGCGTACCGATCGCATTTGCTGTCGCAAGCGCGCCGGCAGTATCGCCGTTTTCAGCCTGATAGCCTGCGATCGATTCAGCTATATGTGTTCGCCAGGTTTGATCC
>JAJFFY010000078.1 GCA_021776415.1 Hyphococcus sp. | reverse complement strand
AAATGCGGGGTGTTTTATCTCCGCGGTAATTTCCGCATCCAGCTCCTGATGGCGCCTAGCCAGCGTTTGCATCTGAGCTCTTGTTGCCATGGTCGACCTCCTTATTTTTGAAGATGGCATATATAACCACATTTTGCAGGCGCTTGTCACGGCATAGTCAGTTAAGGCGAATCAACCATACTCAATCACGTTTTATTAAGGCCAACGCTACGTATTGGATGCCAAGCAATTGAGTTTGCTATGCTTTCACCCGCCGTCAAAGAGCGCGGCGGCGTATGGTCTTTAAACTTGTTGGAAACCCGATGACGCAAGCGCAAGCAGACGATTTTTGGACGTGGTCGCTGGCGCATTATCGCCGTCCGGGCGCCGAGACGCAGCTGCTTGCGCTTCAGGACAGGTTTGGCTGCAATGTCAATATTTTGCTGTGGCTATGTTGGTGTGCGGAGTATTTTGAAGCCGCCCCTCAACCGATTATCACTGAGGCAATCGACGCTATCGCGGGCTGGAATGCGAACGTCACCGCCAAGCTGCGAGACGTGCGCCGCTATCTGAAAACACAAGGTGCGAATGAGGCGGGTCTGCGCAGCGATGTGAAGCAGGCGGAACTTGACGCCGAAAAAGTCGAGCAACGCCGGCTGCAAGAGTTGGCCATCAGCGCCCTCGCCCCGGTGGAAGACGACAGCGATGACGCCATCCAGATGCGCGCGCGCCATAATCTGAATGGTTATGCTGCGTTGCACGGGGCCGGCAGCCAGAAAGGCCTCGACGCCGCATTGCTTCATGCGTTGATCGGCAATATCCTAGGGCCAACCGTCGCTGGCGACAGCGAGCAAGGAACCGGCAATGAATGACGGCGAACCGCCCTTTGACCCCATAGACCATCAAGCGCCAAACTTGAAAATCATTCAAGGCAAACGCTTTGCAGCCCATGATGAAGACTTTGTCGGCGCTAATGACGAGGCGCAGGCGATCCGCCTGGCGACGCTGGAAGAAGAACACCGCGATCTCGACGCCGCGATCACCGCAATGCATCATACCGCCCCCTATGAACGCCTGACGATTGCCCGGCTCAAGAAGAAGAAGCTTCAGCTCAAGGATGAAATCCAGAAGATCAAGGACGCCATGCTGCCGGATATTATCGCCTGAGGCTCAGCCAACATGTTATGGCGCATCGTGCGCCGCCCTTTAGATTAGTCATGAGGACCAGACCATGCGGATTTTAGTGCAGCTCATTTCTACCCTGCTCATCGCCATGACGCCAGCCATGGCGGAGGCGCCTTCCGAGGGTGAGGCGCGCCCGAATGTTGTTCTTATCTATGTTGATGATCTGGGCTATGGCGACCTCGCGGCTTATGGCCACCCAGTAATTGAAACGCCGGTGCTTGACGCATTGGCGGATGAAGGCCTGCGGCTGACTGCGTTTTATGCGCCATCGCCCTTGTGTTCACCGTCGCGTGCGGCGTTGTTGACCGGCCGCACGCCATATCGCACAGGCATCGAAAGCTGGATACCGCAAGGCACGGACGCTTATCTTTCCGAAAACGAAATCACCATTGCGACGCTGTTTAAGGATTACGGCTATCAAACCGCAATCATCGGCAAATGGCATTTGAATGGCGGGCTCGACCGTAAAGATCAAGCGCAACCCATCGATCACGGATTTGACTTTGCTTATGTGCTGCACGCCTTCCCGATCCCGCATCAGCACAACCCAACCAATTTTTACGCCAATGGCAAACCGTTGGGCGAGGTTAAAGGCTTCACCGCCGAGATTGTCGTTAACGAGGCGATCCAGTGGCTCGACCAGCGCGATAAGCAGGCGCCGATCTTTCTTTACCTGCCTTTCGTTGAACCGCATGGAACAATTGCCAGCCCGGAAAGTTTCCTCAAAAGATACGGACGCTACACCAAGGGCGACCCGGTCCCGGTCGTCAATGGCTCTAACGACTATCCAGAAGGGGTGGAAGCGCGCGGACCGGGGGAATATTACGCCAATGTCAATCATCTCGATTACCAGGTCGGCCGGTTTCTGGACTATCTCGATGAGCAAGGCTTGAGGGACAATACTATCCTCGTGTTTCTAAGCGATAACGGTCCGGTGACAACGGACTGGCGCGCCTGGTGGGAGGTAAACCTCTATGGCGACACTGGCGGCTATCGCGGACGCAAAGCTGACCTTTACGAAGGCGGCATTCGTGTGCCGGGCATCATCCGTTATCCCGGACACATCAAACCGGGCTCGGTCTCCGACACGGCCGTCAACGGCTATGACATCATGCCGACCCTGGCCGCGCTGGCGAATATCCCGATGCCCGATGACCGGACAATCGACGGGATAGATCTTTCCCCGCTGCTCAACGGCAAAAAACTCAAACGCAAGCGCCCGTTATTTTGGGCGTTCCCGGCGGATAAAAATGGTCCGAACTACGTCATCCTTGATGGCGACTGGAAACTCCTGGCTGACAAAGATAAGCAGCCCATGGCGCTTTATAATCTTGGCTCTGATCGGTTTGAGTTGAACAATCTTCTCACCGCAAAACCCAAAAAGGCGGCCAAGCTGTACAAAGAAATGCTCAACTATATCCAGGAAGTGGAAGACGACCCGCTGCGCCCGGATTGGGCGGTTAAGTGGAAACCGCAATTATAGCGAAGCGTTCCGACGGTGGCCGCGCCAAGCTCGCTATCAGGTGGAGTTCCGGCTGCGCTTGGCTTCATACATCGCACTATCGGCGCGTTCCATCGCCTGCTCGGCGGAGACGCCTTTGACGATTTCAACTGCGCCCCAGGAGATGCCGATCCCGAACGCGCCATCGCGCCAATCGACGATCTTCCCGGCGAGCGCATTGGATAAATGTTGCGCCTTCTTTTCAGCCTGCGTCTGATCGGACTGCAACAGCAACACGCCAAACTCATCGCCGCCGAGCCGACCAACCGCGTCGGTCTGGCGGATATTCGCGGTGATGACCTCCGCGACCAGACCCAGCGCCGCATCGCCCGCCGCATGGCCCTTGCCATCGTTGATTTTTTTCAGATCGTTGAGATCGACAAAAATCAGACTGGCGCGCACGCCATAGCGGTCGATCATCGCCAGCACCCGGTCGAGCTCGCGAACGAATGCGCGGCGGTTGAAAATGTCCAATAGCGGATCACGGTCGGCAAGCTCTTCCAGATCACTAATCCGCGCGCGCACGCCGCGCAGTTCGGCGCGCAGCTCCTGCACCTCAGCCATCAGCGTCATCAATGCGCTGCGCACCTTGGGCGTCAGCTCGACGCTCGGAATGCCCATCAGCACAACCTGATCGACCGGCGAGGCCGGGGACGATGTCGCCTGACCGTCGCCAACAGCCTTCTTGCCAGCGATCCGCGACGTTCGAGTGGTTGTTCTTACGTCTCCAATTTTCATCCGTTCAGACCTTTATGCCGTGCATAATACACACTGATTCGGCAATTTCCATTTTGCCGCAATTTGTCGCTCTCCACCTATCAGATAATAGCGTTCATTTACGCAGATTCCGTGCAAGGGGCGCCTATTCTATCACAACAGAATATAAATCTTAACATCACTCAATCGCATACATCCATTCAGCGCAAAGCCCGCACGCTTCGCCGCTTCGCTCTTGAGACCGGCCGCCCCGGGGCCCATCTTCGATCGTGCGGATCAGGTTGCACTTTAGTCCCTTCTGTTGCGACCAGCTCCCGCGTCCGGTATGAGGAGGCGTCCGTCATCGCGCCCCCGTCTGTTAGACGGCGTCTCCTCATTTCCTCCCCTCCCCGCATTTATATAGCCCTGCTTGTGGGGCGTCGAACTCCTGTTATAAGGCCGCTTCTTGATGCGGTGGAGCGCGCGAAATGTCTGGCGATCAAAAAATTCCGGTTGGCGTCATCATGGGCTCGCGCTCGGACTGGCCGGTGATGCAGCGCGCGACCGCAATGCTGGATGCGCTGGGCGTCGGCTATGAAACCAAAATCGTCTCCGCCCATCGCACGCCCGACCGGCTGAACGATTACGCCAAGACCGCCAAAAGCCGCGGCCTCAAAGTCATCATCGCCGGCGCCGGCGGCGCAGCGCATCTGCCGGGCATGACCGCAGCGATGACGACACTGCCGGTGATCGGCGTGCCGGTCGCGACAAAAACCCTCAAAGGCCTCGATAGCCTTTTGTCGATTGTGCAAATGCCCGCCGGCGTGCCGGTCGCAACCGTCGCCATTGGCGAGGCCGGCGCCGCCAATGCCGGGCTGTTCGCCGCCGCCATCCTGGCGGTCGATGACACGGCCCTCGCCCGGCGCCTCGATGATTGGCGCACCAAGCAAACGGCCAGCGTCGCTGAAGCCGTCGAAGACTGACCGGCCGCAATGACTGAGCCCAAAGCCCCTTCATGCATCGTCAAACCCGGCGGCGTTATCGGTAACCTAGGCGGCGGCCAGCTCGCGCGGATGCTGGCGATGGCGGCGGCGCAAATCGGTCTCAAGACCCATGTCTTTTGCCCCGAGGCGCACTGCCCCGCAGCCGATGTCTGCGCCGCCATAACAACCGCGCCGTATACGGATGAGGCGGCGTTGAGCCGTTTCGCTGAAGCTGTTGATGTCGTTACCTATGAATTTGAAAATGTCCCGGCCGGGACCGTCTCCTTCCTGACCAAGCGCGGCGCGGTTGTGCGTCCCGGCGCGCGGGCGCTGGAAAAGGCCCAGGACCGGCTGCATGAGAAGGATTTCCTCAACCAGATTGGCGCCGCAACCGCCGCCTATTGCGGCGTTGACGATCTGCCGTCGCTGGAGGCCGGGCTCGCCACAGTCGGCCGTCCGGCGATATTGAAGACCCGCCGCCTTGGCTATGACGGCAAGGGCCAGACAGCGCTCACCGATGATGACCACGACCTGCCGGGCGCCTATGACAAGGCGATCGCGTTCGCCTGGGACGAGGTCGGCGCTGCGCCGTCTATCCTGGAGGGGTTTGTGCCGTTCCAATGCGAGATATCAATCATCGGCGCGCGCGGCGCGGATGGCGACATCCGGCTTTATGACCCGATTGAGAATGTGCATCGCAGCGGCATTTTAAAAACCTCAACCGTGCCGGCTGTCATTACCGAGGCGACGGCGCAAAAGGCCGCCGCCATCGCCGCCTCGATTTTGAACGCGCTCGATTATGTCGGCGTTATTGGCGTTGAATTCTTTGTGCTGAGCAATGGCGCGCTCATCGTCAATGAATTCGCGCCAAGGGTGCACAATTCCGGTCACTGGACCAGCGACGCCTGCGCCGTGTCGCAATTTGAACAACACATCAGAGCCGTCGCCGGCTGGCCGCTTGGCGCGCCGGTGCGCCACTCAGACGCCGTAATGGAAAATCTTATCGGACAGGAGGCCGGCGCTTGGCAATCCCTGGCCGCCAAACCGGGCGCATGTCTTCACCTATACGGCAAGCACGAGGCTCGCCCCGGCCGCAAGATGGGACATGTGACGCAGGTTCGCGCAAAAGTCTGATTTACAGATTTCCTGCTGAGAGCTTCCCCTTATGCGGCGTTGAGCGCTTAATACAAACGCTGTGTCTCAAACATATTCCCAACCTCTTGCGTTGAAACAACGTATGCATACGGTCGCATTTCTGCTCGCGGTTCCTGCTTTTACGCTGAGTCGCGGCGTTGGATTGACAGGGGATAGCCTATGATTGCCGTAGAAATATTAGCCGTCGCAGCCGCGCAAACCATTACCTGCCCGACAAATTTCGCCAGTTACGATGTGGCCTATTTGGGCGATAATAAATTCAAAATAGAAGCAACGTTCGAAAATCCGCAAACTGAATTTGGGGTTTGGCATCAGCCGACGACCGAACGCCCCGAAGGTCAATCACAATCCGTTCGCGGCCTCACCGCACAAGACAGCCAGGGGCGAGACATTACTATCGCCTATGCGGGCGAAGGCGAATGGAAAGCATCACGAAACGCCACGCGCATCAGCTATACTTTGTTAGCTGACCATGACGAGATCGAATGGCCCCATGGCGCGGATGAAGTCGGCCACCCATTCGGAGGCGGCTATTATTTTGCCGGCACGGCATTGTTTATCGCTCCATCAAAAAATAGGCCTCCGTGCCCGGTGGATGTGCAGTTTCATGGGCCTGAAAATTGGACGCTAACCGCGCCATGGGCAACCGAAAATTTACACGGGAAGGCAAAGTCGTTTAGAGATTTGCAATATAACGGTTTCGCCATTGGCCCATTTGAAGCCGTTACCCAAAAAGTTGGCGCCCTGTCGATAACCTCGGTATTCGACCCGCGAATTGAAAAAGATGTGCGTCCGTTTGTCGGCAACGTGCTTGATGATCTTCTGCCAGCCTATGGTGAATATTTTAAAGGCAAGCCAGCGGCGGATTATTCGACTTTTCATTTCGGCTATAGCAGTTCAGATGGAAGCGCCTTTGAGCGCAGCTTTACTCTCCAATATGAATGGCCGCTCAACATGACCGAAAAGCCGATGTGGGCGCATGTTCTTGGACATGAGACGATGCATCTTTGGGTTGGCGCCATTCAACGCGCCGACCACGAGATAGAGTGGTTTTCTGAAGGGTTTACAGATTACCTCACAGTAAAACACCTCTATCATCAAGGTTACCTTGATGACGAAGGATTACGCCACCAACTCGGCAGCTTTGTCACACGCCATCAGCTCGGCAAACGCTTGAGCCAGGGCGTCAGCCTGCGTGACGCCGGCCTCAACAAAGGGCAGAACTGGTTTTTAATCTATGGTTCCGGCGCGTTGATCGCACTTATTCTTGATGCGGAGTTATCAACCGCAGACCCTGGCTCCTTCGATGCTATCATGGCGGAACTCTATGCTGACAGTGCCGAACCTTATGATTTTGAACGGTTGATGGCGTTTTTCGATGCACGCAGCGATGGTCGTGCAAGCGAGGTTTTCAACGCTGTTGATGGCGGCCTGCGCCCGGGCAAAATCAATGCGCTGCTGGCGCCAGCAGGTATTGGCGTGGCTGGAAGAGCCGAAATGACTTATATCTCATTTGAAGAGAACTGCCGAAAAAAACGCGGTTGCGCCCCGGATTTCCTCGCCAAAACAAAGCACCGAAAATAACAACGCCTTTGCCGATAATGACCCAGGCTAATCAGTTTACGCGCCTTCGCGCGGCATGTCTGATTGCGCGCCTTCGCGCGGCATGTCTGATTGCGCGCCTTCGCGCGGCATGTCTGATTGCGCGCCTTCGCGCGGCATGTCTGCTTGCGCGCCTTCGCGCGCGGGGCGATACCGCAGCCGCGCCAGAAACGCGATTGGCGCGCTCGGGTCAAAGCCGGTCTTGCGTATCTTCGCTTTAATCTTTTCGATCTGCATGACGTTCTCGATCCGCGCATCCAGGAAGGCGTGCGTCGCGGCTTCGTCTTCGCTGTCGTCGGCCAGCCAGCGGGCGAAGGTCGATGTCCACACGCCGGTGAGGATGGCGCGCTTGGAGTAGAAGTTGAAATCGGTCGATTTGTCGTAGAGCCCCCGCCAGATGGCGTCCGATGTCGCCCAGGCGAGCCTGGCGCCGCGCGCCGCATGTGACGGCAACGCCAAACAAGCCGCCGCACGGCGGGCGGCTTCCTTGTGGGGGCGCAGTGCATCTATTCGAGCGCGCACAGCAAAAGCGACTTTCTCACGGATTTTGAGACCGGCGAACTCAGGCGCCGCCATCGCCGCGCCCATGTCCTCGTCGCAAAGCCCCGACCAATAGGCGATAAGGTCAATGACGCCGGCCGGGAAAGCCGTCCGTACCGTCGCGCGCAAGTTTTCGCTGAACCCGGCCTCGCGCGCCGCCGCGTCCAGCATCGTCGCGGTCCAGCCGTCAAAAGCGGTCTTTTCCAGCGCCTTGGGCAAGATCGCCGCCCGCGCGGCCTCAAAACCGTCAATTTGGTCCGAATTTCCGTGATTTTCTGCGGTTTTTGACGAATTCGTCACTGGCGCCTCTTATGTTACACGCCTATATAGACAGCCTCGCGGCGCTTTGGTATAGGCCGCGACGCCTCACCCGTTTGCAGAAAACAGGCGGTGGTGAGCTGGTTTGGTTTTTCGCGTCGCGCGGCTGGGTCCCGTGGCGTTTTTATTTGAAAGGGAGGCGTACCGCCTTGGTTCAGATCTTTGTCCGCGACAATAATGTCGAGCAAGCCCTTAAAGCGCTTAAGAAAAAAATGCAGCGTGAGGGCACGTTTCGTGAAATGAAACGGCGGAAATTCTACGAAAAACCGTCCGAAAAGCGCGCCCGCCAGAAGGCGGAAGCGATCAGGCGCGCCCGTAAGCTGATGCGCAAGCGGATGCAGCGTGAAGGCCTGGTTTAGGGCCTCTACACTACTCATTTTTTAGATTCCGCCGCCTTCCCCAGCGGCGAACAATCGGCATAATACAACGCATTACGTACATAATGCGGGGTTTTTAATGCGTTGGTTGTCTTTCCTCCTAATTTTTAGTTTTTTCCTCTCCTCCTGCGAGACCATCAAAGGCGTGGGCCGCGATATTGAAAGCGCCGGCGAGGCAATCGAGGAAGCCGTTGATTGAGGCGCGGCCGCCGATTAAGGCGGGCCGCCGTCACGCATGGTGCTGGAATGGGGTTGGAGCCAAGTGAAATCGGAGATTTCTGACGCACTATTGCGCCGAATCAACACAAAAAACAAAAATTACCGAAACGCTAAGATTATTGTGCTGATGCTAACGTTTGCGATGTAGGTTCTGCTCGCTGAGTATTTGAGAAGATTGTGCCCGGACTGGGTTAGTGAAGATGGGGATGAAGATGCGTAAACATACTAGGCGGTCAAAATTTTATGGAATCGCCGGGCTGGTTTGCGCCAGCATATCCCTTGCCGCCCTCACCGCGCCGGCAAATGCACAGCAGGAAATTGACGAGCCCCAGCTAAGCCCGATGCTGTTCGGAGAGACCGAAAAGGCGCGCCGGGAAAAAGTCCGGCAGGAGCAGGAAGAGCAAGACGAAGCACTGCTTATTACCGACGAGCAGAGACGCGACCATCAAGACCTCGACGAGCCGCATCTCGATCCCCTGGTGTTCGGTTCGCGCAGAAGCGACGACGACGAAGATCTGACCGGTTCACGAATTACGCTCGGCGCTGAAGATAACAATCGCGGGTTTTTCTCCGCGTTTAATTTTCTAACGCCGGAAGAAACCAATCTCAGCCTTGGTCTTGGGCCGGTTTACGAGCCTGATTATTTCGGCTCTGACGATTATGAATTTAATCCCGATCCGCAAGTTTTCATCAAGGTCAAAAACTTCGTGTTTTTAGATGATTCCGGCGCCGACATTGCGCTGATTGGATTTTCGCGTTTCCGCATTGGCCCGACCTTGCGTATTCGCAAACGCCGCGACCAGGACGACAACCCCGATCTGTTCGGCCTCGGCGATGTCGGTACGACATTTGAGTTTGGCGGCTTTGCCGCAACAACATTTCTTGATCGTTTCGCGGTGAAGGCGAAGGTGCGCCATGGCTTGAAGACCGGCCACCGGGGGACCATTGTCGATGGCGTCCTTACGGCGCTGATATTCCGGACCGACCTTTTCTCGGTGTCCACCACCGCACGGGCCAGCTGGGTCGGCAACCGTTATGCAGACGCCTATTTCTCAGTAACGCCAGAACAGTCAACCCGCTCGGGAGGCCGGCTGCCGGTGTTTGACGCCGATGCGGGTTTCCGTGATCTCGGCGTCAGCGTCACCGGCTATGTCAATATTGGCGACCGCTGGTCAGTTAATCCCTATGCGACCTATTCTTATGTTTATGGGGAAATCGCCAAAACGCCAATCATCTCACAATTCGGAGACCGCGATCAGTTTTCAGTCGGTATCCACCTGATGCGTCAGTTTGATTTCAATGAATGGTAGATCGAAGCCGCTTTAGGGCTTTCGAAACAGCAGCGTCATCCGATCAGACTCGCCGATCGCTGACATCTCAGCTTTCAGCTCCTCATCTTCCTCGCTAGTGCCCAAAGTCGGCGGCAGCCGCCAGACGAACTCGTCTTCTGTGGGCTGATCTTTCGGATTGGCGTTGATTTCGCTGGAGGCGACGAACTCAAAACCCGCTTCTTCAAACGCGGCGATGATCTGATCCTGTTTCAGATAACCATTGTTGCCGACCGCCCACTTATCGGAATTGCCGGCGGGCGCGCGGTGCTGAACCACGCCAACGGCGCCCCCGGATTTCAGGACTTTGTGGATGTCAGCGAAGGCTTCGGTGAAGTGGCCGCCTGCTTCCTCAAACCGGTTGAAATGATGCAGCGCACGAACAAGCAGCACGACGTCGGCTGTTCCCGCTAATTCGTCTGAAACCGAGCCGTAGACCATGGCGCCGACTTCGGCTGCGCCCTCGCTGGTCCATTCACTAGCGCCATCGACCCAGACCTCAGCCCAGTTCTCTCGTTTTTTAAGCCACTCATCATCCGCAAACCCGCCAAACCGTCTCCACATGGGCAGGGAATAATCAGCAGCGATCACCTTGCCGTCTGGCCCGAGATAGGCCGCGAGAATGCCCGAATACCAAATTTTTCCAGACAGGGAATCAACCACCGTCATGCCCGGTTCAACGCCAAAAAACTCAAGCGTTTGTTTAGGGTGGCGATACTGGTAGCGCGCCTTGTCGGCGTCCGACTGTGCGACGAGCGCCGCTTCGAGGCGGGCTTCGTTCGTTGCCGCTGCGTCATTGCTCCCGACTAAGGGTAATGACGCGCAACCCGCCACGGCAAGCGCAGCGGCGCTGATCAGCAAAAACTTGGTCATATGAGTACCCCTCGTTAAAATGGAGGCGCCCAACCTAAACGCAGATCAAAGCGCCTTGACGACTTGTTCGCACATTTTTTTGGCGTCGCCGAATAACATCATCGTGTTGTCGCGGAAGAACAGCTCGTTCTGAACGCCGGCATAGCCCGCCGCCATGGAGCGCTTGATGAACAATACCGTGCCGGCGTTTTCAACATCAAGGATCGGCATGCCGTAGATCGGCGAGGCCTTGTCGGTTTTCGCCGCCGGGTTAGTAACGTCGTTGGCGCCGATGACAAAGGCGACATCAGCGGTGCGGAATTCGGCGTTGATGTCTTCCAGCTCAAACACCTCGTCATAAGGCACCTGCGCTTCGGCGAGCAGGACATTCATATGGCCTGGCATGCGTCCGGCGACCGGGTGGATTGCATATTTAACCTCAACGCCTTCGGCTTTGAGCTTGTCGCACATTTCCTTCAACGCGTGCTGCGCCTGCGCCACCGCCATGCCATAGCCGGGCACGATGATGACTTTGCTGGCGTTTTTCATAATGAACGCGGCATCGTCCGCCGAGCCGCGTTTGACCGGGCGCGTCTCCTCCTCGCCAGCGCCGGCGGCCGCATCCTCGCCGCCAAAGCCGCCGAGAATGACCGAGATAAATGACCGGTTCATCGCCTTGCACATGATGTAGGAAAGAATGGCGCCTGAAGAGCCGACCAGTGCGCCTGTAATGATCAGCGCCATGTTCTCTAGTGTGAAGCCGATACCCGCCGCCGCCCATCCTGAATAGGAGTTGAGCATCGAGACAACCACCGGCATGTCCGCGCCGCCAATCGGGATAATGATCAAAAACCCGAGAACAAACGCCGCCAGCGTCAGCATCATAAACGTCGCGGTGTTTTGCTCGAAGGTCATCAACAGGCCAATGCACAACAGGATCAAAACCCCGAGCCCGAGATTAATCGAATGGCGCGCCGGCAACATGATCGGCTTGCCCGACATATTGCCGTTGAGTTTCGCGAACGCGATGATCGAACCGGAAAACGTAATCGCGCCAATCGCAACGCCGAGCGACATCTCGACGATCGATTGCATGTGAATATTGTTCTGCTCGCCAATCCCGAAAGCTTCGGGCGCAAGGAACGCCGCCCAGGCGATAAACACCGCCGCCAGCCCGACCAGCGAGTGGAACGCCGCCACCAGTTGCGGCATCGCCGTCATCGGGATCCGGCGGGCGATATAAGCGCCCGGAACCGCGCCAGCGGCGATCGCAATGAGAATTAAAAACCAGGTGCCAAAGCCTTTGTTTTGTAAAACGAAAAGCGTCGTTACGACGGCAATCGCCATGCCGAACATGCCAAAGCGATTGCCCTGACGCGCGGTTTCCGGTGACGACAATCCGCGCAAGGCGAGAATAAAAAGAATGCCCGCGACGACATAGAGTAACGCTGGGAGGTTATCGGCCATAAGCGGCTCTATCGCTCCTTCTTCTTATACATTTCGAGCATTCGCTGGGTCACCAGAAAGCCGCCGACGATATTCACGCTCGCCAGCGCAACGCCCCCAAACCCTAGCGCCTTCGACCAGCCGCCAGCGGCCGATCCGGCAAGGTCGGCGCCGAGCGCGATCAGCGCGCCGACGATAACCACCGAGGAGATTGCATTGGTGACCGACATCAACGGCGTATGCAGCGCCGGCGTTACTGACCAGACCACGTAATAGCCGACGAAAATCGTCAGGATGAAAATCGTCAGCAGGAACACAAAGTCTGAAATCGGGCTCGCGGCCGCCAGCGTCGCCAGTTGGTCGGCGATAGTGCGCGCCTGTTCGGCGGCGGCGGTCGCCACATCCGCATCGCCGGTGGCGTTGGCCGCCGCCGCTTCAGCCACTTGCGCAAGCTCTTCCGTAGCCTTTGCCGCTTCCTCGATCTGTTCGCGTTTATCCTGCATCGTCAGCTCCTTCAGAGGCAGAGGCTTCATCTTCGGCGGCATCTTCCGTCGAAGCCGCTGGCGCGGGCGCCGCATCTTCGCTGATAAAGCCCGGATGGATCACCGCGCCGTCGCGGGTCAGCGCCACGCCCTTGAATATATCGTCATCCCAATCGACGACGAATTCGTGTTTGTCGGCATCCCAGAACGCGGAAATGAAATTAAAAATGTTGCGCGCCAGAAGGCTCGATGCATCCGCAGCCAGCCGGCCCGGCACATTGTTGAAACCAAGAATGGTGACGCCGTCGATCTCTATCGCATCGCCCGGACGCGTCAGCGCGACATTGCCGCCCTGCACCGCCGCCAGATCGACAATCACCGATCCCGGCCGCATCGCGCGCACCATCTCCTCGCTAATCAGTTTGGGCGCCGGCCGACCGGGGATCAGCGCGGTGGTGATCACGATGTCCTGCTTCTTGATATGTTCGGCGACAAACTCAGCCTGGCGCTTCTGGAAATCTTCCGACATTTCCTTGGCGTAACCGGCCGCGGTCTCGGCGTCTTTCATTGCTTCTTCGTCAACGGTGACGAACGTCGCGCCAAGGCTTTCGACTTGTTCTTTTGCGGCAAGGCGCACATCGGTGGCCGAGACCACGGCGCCGAGCCGCCGCGCGGTGGCGATCGCCTGCAACCCGGCAACGCCGGCGCCCATGACGAAGACTTTCGCCGGCGCAATCGTGCCGGCCGCCGTCATCATCATCGGCAACGCTTTGCCGAAATACGCCGCCGCATCTATCACCGCTTTGTAGCCTGCAAGATTTGATTGCGATGAAAGCACATCCATCGACTGCGCGCGGGTAATGCGCGGCATCAGATCAAGCGCCAGCGCATCAACGCCAAGGCGCGCATAAGCTTCCACGCTGTCCGGCTCGTCAAACGGGGAGAGGATTGCCGCCAGTCTGGCGCCGCGTCCAAACACCCGCAGCTCCTCAGTGGATGGGCGTTGCACTTTGATGACCAGATCGGCTGACTGCGCCGTATCGGCGGCGCTCGGCCTGACTTCCGCGCCGGCCTCGCGATATTCAGCGTCGGAAAACCTTGCGCCGTCTCCGGCGCCGGCTTGAACCGCGACTTCAGCGCCGAGCCCGACGAATTTTTTGACGGTCTCAGGCGAGGCGGCAACGCGTGTCTCATCGGCTCGCGTTTCTTTCAGGACGGCAATTTTCATCGGGCCTCCGGCATCACGCGCAGCGTCACATAAGGGCTAATGGGAAAAGAAATTTTTCACCACGAGATGGGCGAAAACATAGGTGGCGACGCTGGCGAACAGGGACAGCCAAATCCCGTTGGCCATCACCAGGCTTGTAAAAAACACCGTTAGCGCCATCGCGAAGGGAACGCCGATCTCGGTCGAGGCGGTCATAATGCCGTCATAGGACCGTTGATGTTCTTCTGCATCTTTTAGTCGCTGGATAGCTTCGTCAGACATAATTCACCCCGTTAGAGCGTGATCAGGAAAAGTGGTTACCGGTTTTACGGTTTGATCACGCGACCACTAAGAAACTAGAGCAGGATCTGATTCAATCATCTGTGATCCTGCTCTGAATTTAGTTGTTTTTGACGGATTTCAACGCTTTGGGCAAGCCCGTTAGCCGCCGACCCGAACCGGCCAACAGCTGAACAACGTGCGCAGGGCGGATATGAACGCCATCGGCTGATCCATCATCAAATGGTGATGGGCCTCAGGCATCATAATGAACGGAGAACGCCCCCTCGCCTGGTCGCGCAGATGGCTGAGCGAATCACCCTGGGCGAACATTGATTTTTCCCCATATATAAAAGCGAGCGGGCAGCGGGCGGCGCGCAACAGGTCGCGCTCAAACTGAATATCGAAATTCTTGCCCTTGTCGGGATCAAATTTCCATGTCCAGCCCTCGCCGCCGTCTTCCATGGGCGCGCGGCGCAACCCCTGTCTGGCGATATAGTCGAGCAGGAAAAGATGCTCCGCCGGCTGGTTAGGCAACAGCCGGAACCGCGCGATCGGCTCCTCAATGGTCTTATAGACCCGCATCGTGGTCGCAGTGGCGGCAGGCTTATCCCGGTCGGCGCGCACGACCGAATAACCCTCATCGGGATCGGGCACGCCTAACGGGCTGTCGATCACCACCGCACCGCCGAGCCGGTCGCCTTCGCGCTCCACCGCCGCAAGCGTCACCCAGCCGCCGAAACTGTGGCCGACAATGGTCGGACGACCGCCTTCGGCCAGTCCGGCCTTGTCGATCACCGCAAACAGCTCATCGACCAGACAATCGAGGGAATATTGATCGCGCCAGTCCGAATCGCCCATGCCCGACAGATCCAGCGCCGCCACCCGGCGGTTTTGTGCGAAAAACGGCGCAAATGGCCGCCACCAGTTGCGATGGGCGCGACCGCCATGAACGAATAACAGCCCCCGCTTTCCCCTTTCGCCCCAGGCGGAATAGCGGATCTTCGCACCGGAAACTTTAACGCTTCCCTCCTCCGAGGGCGTGTTGATCGCCTGTTCAAACCATTCCGGCGCCGGCGGCTTGGCGCCGGCCAGATCCGCCAAAGGCCGGATCAAATCGCCCCTTTTTCGATTTTTCTCGTTCGATGCCATATCTTCGTGCTTTCCAGGTGACCTGCCGCCTTGATAGCGCAGCCGGACGCCGCCGCAAATATCCTTTTTTTGTCGCTGCTTAGGCAATTAACAAGGCGTTAATTCGTAGACGAATGGTTATCGCGCGGCAGCAAGCCCGAAACGTACCGATATGACACGGTTTTAAACCGATCTTTACCCCGATAGCAGAAGCTTCCGCCAAGTCAGATAACTGCAGGAACCTGTTCGCCATGGTGAAGACCGTATTAATCGTTGATGACGACCCCACTCAGCGCCGGCTCATGCGCGCCGTATGTGAAAAAGCCGGCTATCCGGTTTTGCAGGCCGATAGCGGCGAGAATGCGCTTGATTTGTTGCATAGCCAGCAAGGCAGCGATGTCGGCGTTGTCATGCTTGATCTGCGCATGCCCGGTCTTGGCGGCATGGAGACGTTGAAGCGGATGAAATCATTCCGTGAAGAATTACCGGCGATCGTACTGACCGCTCAGGGCGGCATCGATACGGTTGTTGAAGCCATGCAATGCGGCGCCACCGACTTTTTTGTAAAACCCGCCTCGCCCGAGCGCGTTGTCGTCTCGATCAACAACGCACTGAACCTGACCTCCCTGCAGGGCGAAGTCTCGCGCCTGAAACGCAAACGCGAGGGATCGTTGCAATTCGGCGACCTCATCGGCGAGAGCACAGCGTTGCGCCATGTGATGAAGCTTGGCGAGCGCGCCGCGGCGTCCAATATTCCGATTTTGATTACCGGCGAATCTGGCACCGGCAAGGAAATGGTCGCCCGCGCTATTCAAGGCTCTTCCGAGCGCGCCGGCCGCCCGTTCATTACCGTCAATTGCGGCGCTATCCCTGAAAATCTGGTGGAAAGCATTCTTTTCGGCCATGAGAAAGGCTCCTTCACCGGCGCCAACGCCAAGCATGTGGGCAAGTTTCAAGAGGCCAATGGCGGCACGATTTTCCTCGATGAGGTCGGCGAGTTGCCGCAGGACATGCAGGTCAAACTGCTCCGTGTGCTGCAGGAAGGCGAAGTTGACCCGATTGGCGCCAAGCGCACAACGAAGGTCGATATTCGCGTGATTTCCGCTACCAACCGCGATCTCTCCAAGGCGGTGAAGGATGGAGAATTTCGCGAAGATCTGTTTTATCGCCTCAATGTGTTCCCTGTAGAAGTCCCGCCGCTGCGCGACCGGGCGGAAGATATTCCGGCGCTGATCGAGCATTTCATTGGTCGTTATAACGCCGAAGAACGACGCGATGTGCGCGGCGTGCGCCATGAAGTTCTTGAAGTTCTCACTACCCAGCCATGGCCAGGCAATGTGCGCCAGCTTGAAAACACAATTTTCCGCGCCGTCGTGCTCAGTGAAGATTCCCACCTGTCTGCAGAAGACTTTCCTCTCCTTACAGATGAATTTCAAAATGCCGGCGTCCATTCTGGCCCGCCGATGGTCGGCGACGAAGAATTGCCGCATGCCGAGCTTCCCGCTGGCGCCAAACATCAAGCGGCTGGCGCTACTGACGCCGTTGCCGTGTTCGACCGCGAAGGGCATCTGCGCTCATTACAGGAAATCGAAAAAGACCTGATCGCCCTGGCAATTGAGACCTATGAGGGCAAAATGTCGGAAGTCGCCCGCCGCCTCGGCATGGGCCGCTCAACCCTATACCGCAAACTGCGCGAACACGATCTGGAAGTCCGCCGCGCAGGGTAGGCAGCTAGCGATTGACGAGCAACATTTCAAAAGGGCCCTGCAAACCGCCGGGCCCTTTTTGTTTGCGCAATTGCCGCAAGCAGAACGCTTGCGGCCCTGTCCCGGAAAACGATAGAACCGACTTTATGTCGTCGGCCGAACAAATCAGCAAAGCGCCTCTGGCGGATATCAATGTCGCCGATCCCGCGCTTTGGGATTGCCGCAAATACTGGCCGATTTTCGAGCGCATGCGCCGCGAGGATCCGGTGCATTATTGCGCTGACAGCGCCTACGGGCCCTATTGGTCGGTCACTTCCCATCAAGACATTCTTGCGGTTGAGACCAATCACGAGGTTTTCTCGTCGGACAGCCGACTGGGCGGCATCATCATCCATGACGATCTCGCTTTCGAGCTTAGCGGCTATGCGCTTGAAGGCTTTATCGCCATGGACCCGCCGCGACATTCAGCGCAACGCGGCGCCGTCTCCGGTATTGTCGCCCGCCCTAATCTTGCGCATTTTGAAACCATCATTCGCGAACGCACTAGCGTTCTTTTAGACAGCCTGCCGGTCGGCGAAGTGTTCGACTGGGTCCCGACGGTTTCAATTGACCTGACAACACAAATGCTGGCGACGCTGTTGGATTTTCCGTTTGAAGATCGCGCAAAACTCACCCGCTGGTCGGACGTGGCGACGATGGAGCCAGGGCTTGGCGTTGTCGCAACCGATGCCGAGCGCATCAAAGAACTAAAGTCCTGCCTGTTTCATTTCACCAAGCTGTGGCGCGCCCGAAAAGATAAACAAGACGGCTTCGATCTCGTCTCGATGTTGGCGCAAAGCCCGGCGACCGCAGATATGAACCCGATGAATTTTCTCGGCAATATTCTGGTCCTGATCATTGGCGGCAATGATACGACGCGCAACTCAATGTCCGGCGCGATCGTCGCCTTCGATCAATATCCTGAAGAATTGCAAAAGCTCAAAGCCAATCCGACGCTGATGGATAATGCAATTTCTGAACTCATCCGCTGGCAGACGCCGATTGCGCATATGCGC
Source organism: Hyphococcus sp. (assembly GCA_021776415.1). Taxonomy (GTDB): domain Bacteria; phylum Pseudomonadota; class Alphaproteobacteria; order Caulobacterales; family Parvularculaceae; genus Hyphococcus. The sequence goes on along the minus strand of JAJFFY010000078.1, from coordinate 56,383 downwards.
CGCACCGCACTCGTCGATGTGGAGCTTGGCGGCAAGCGTATCAAAAAAGGCGACAAAGTCGTGATGTGGTATGCATCAGGCAATCGCGACGAAAAGGTTTTCAGCAGTGGCGAGGCGTTTGATATTGAACGCGACAACGCCCGGCGCAATCTGTCCTTCGGCTTCGGCATTCATCGCTGCATGGGCAAGCGCCTGGCGGAGCTGCAATTGCGGATTTTGCTCGAGGAAATCATGAAACGCTGGACCCGGATCGAGATTGCCGGCGCGCCGACGCCGATTAAGTCGAACTTTGTACACGGATATGCCGGCCTGCCGGTGCGGATTATCCCTTAGGGTCACTGCTATCCGGTTTAGAAAAAGCTACTGCTTTTCACTGTCGTATAACCCGTTATTCCAACCCGGTGTCATCACCGGATTTATTCCGGTGATCCAGAACAAATGAATAGAAAATCAAAGACTTGCCATTCTGGATTGCCGGAACAAGTCCGGCAATGACACTGATGAATGGTAATGCATAGCGTCATATGTGCTAGGCTGAGGACAACAACACACCGATCCAGAATTTTCCCGGAGGAACACCCCTATGGCGATGTCAAAACGCACTTTCCTTAAAACCGCCGGCATTAGCGGCGCAGCGCTTGCCGGCGCCGCCGCCTTTACGGGTAATGCAGCGGCGAAGAAATTGTCAAACATCGCCAAAGATGCGCAGTCGATTTCCGTTGATGAACGCAAGCGCCGCATCGCCAAGGCGCAACATTTGATGCGCGAGGCCGGGATCGGCGCGCTTGTTCTCGAGGCTGGATCGGCGCTGGTCTATTTCACCGGCGTCAGATGGTGGCGCTCTGAACGCTTTACCGGCGCAATTATTCCGGCGACTGGCGATATAGCTGTTGTAACGCCTTACTTTGAAGAGCCTTCTATCCGTGAAACCATGGCCGTAGGCGATGATATTCGCACCTGGCATGAAAATGAGAGCCCGTTCGCACTTGTCGCTGGCGTCTTAAAAGATCGCGGTGCGGCGAGCGGCAAACTGGCGATTGAAGAAACCGTGCGGCATTTCATTGTCGATGGCGTGCAAAAAGCCGCGCGGGGCGTTGAAATTGTTTCCGGCGCCGCGATCACGCGGGGCTGCCGGATGTATAAATCCGCCGCCGAAATCGCGCTGATGCAGACCGCAAGCGATATCACCATCGCCGCTTACAAATATATCCACCCGAAAATCAAAGCCGGCATGAGCGCAGGCGAATTATCCGAGATGATGAGCGCCGCCACTCGCGAGCTTGGCGGCGAAGTGCAATTTTCCATGGCGCTGCTCGGCGAAGCCAGCGCTTACCCGCATGGGACGCGCCAACCGCAGACGGTCACGGAGGGCTCGGTCATTTTAATGGACTGTGGCTGTTCGGTTCAGGACTACGTGTCTGATATTTCGCGCAGTTGGGTGTTTGGCGAGCCGAATGAAAAACAACGCGCGGTCTGGAACACGGTCAAGCGCGGTCAGGAGCTGGCTTTGGAGACCATGCAAATCGGCGTTGCCGCCGGCGAAGTTGATGATGTGGTGCGTAGTTTTTATGAAAGCGAAGGCTACGGCCCGCGTTACCAAACCCCGGGGCTATCGCATCGTCTCGGCCATGGCATCGGCATGGATGGGCACGAGCCGGTGAATTTTGTTGAGGGCGAGAAAACAAAAATTGCACCGGGGATGTGTTTTTCAAACGAGCCGGGGATTTATATCTTCGACGAGTTTGGCATTCGCCTCGAAGATTGCCTTTACATGAACGAAGATGGCCCGCAGCTGTTCAGCGCGCTGTCGCCGTCTATCGACAAGCCATTTTAGCGCCGGGCGAAAAAGTGGGAACCGGTTTTTCGCGCCCAAAGGCGCGCAGCAAAGAATCTAGATCATCGAGCGTTTAATAGGAAACACCTGATGATCTAGGCTAAAGCATTAAGGGGAGAGCGAACAATGCCACACACTACCAGAAGACGGATATTGCTCACCGGCGCCGGCGCAGTTGTTATACTTGGCGGCGGTTGGGGACTGACGCGCGATCCGAAACAGGCGCGCGCGCCATGGCGACAAGCCAGCCAAGGCTTTGGCGATCCGCGGCTAGATGTTCTGGCCTACGCTATTCTCGCGCCCAATCCACACAACATGCAGCCCTGGCGTATTCGTCTTGATGGCGATGATCGCTTCACGGTGTTTTGCGATCTCACCCGGACACTGCCGCATACCGACCCGCCGAACCGTCAGATCACTATCGGTTTCGGTTGTTTTTTGGAACTTGTCCGGCAGGCGGCGGCGGAAAAAGGGTATCGCGCTGAAATTGAATATTTTCCGGAGGGCGAGCCTTTCCCGCTTCTGGATCAGCGCCCGATCGCTCATGTCAAACTTGTCGAAGATGCGCCGGCGCGCGAGCCGCTATTTTCAGAAGTTTTGTCGCGGCGCACAAATCGCCTTGCCTTTGACACCGCGCAAACCCCATCCGCCGATGATTTGACGGCGATCACCGATGCTGCATTGTCTTCAGCTCTTGCAGACACATCGTCGAACGGCGTGTTGGTTGAGGATTTGCGCAATCTCACCCTAAACGCATGGCGGGTTGAATGGGCGCTGCCGCACACCCGCCGCGAAAGCATCGACGTGATGCGGATAGGCAAACGCGAAAACAACGAAAACCCATATGGATTGTCGCTTGCAGGCGCGCCAATCGATGCGTTGAAAGCCGTTGGCCTGCTCACGCCGGAAAAATTGGATCAAGCCGGCGCAACCGCCTATCAGCAGAGCCTGTCGTTTTACGAAAAGGCCTGCGAGACGGCGACGGCCTATGCATGGATAAAAACCGCCGCCAATTCGCGGCGCGACCAGCTTGAGACCGGGCGCTCTTGGGTGCGCATGCAGCTTGCAGCGACCGCGCGCAATGTTGCGTTTCATCCGCTGAGCCAGGCGTTGCAGGAGTTTGCGGAAATGCGCGAACACTATGAGAGCATTCACAAATTGCTTGGCGCGGACAATGGTGAAACCGTACAAATGCTGGTCAGGTTGGGATATGCAGGCGCAATCCCGCCAGCGCCGCGCGAGCCGCTGACCGCAAAACTGATAGAGGGTTAGAGCAAAATCCGTTTAACCGGACTCTCATACAACATATACGCCCCACTTGTCCTTCGCGACGCGAACCTTCGGTTCGCTCCTCAGGATGAGGATATCAAATAAAAACTAGCCCCCCTCATCCTGAGGAGCCGTTCGAAGAACGGCGTCGCGAAGGATCGACCATCAAATATTCAAACTACCTAGTTTTTGTCGACCGTCATGCATTCGGAAAAAATCGGATTGCCGACAACCTGCTGGCTCATCCAGGCTTTGCCGGCGGCTTTGCACTCTTTCATCGACGCATAAAGCCCGATTAGTTCCGGCTCGCTGGTCGGTCCCGGCGTTAAATAGCCATACGCGGCAAATTCATCGGCGCCGTTATGATCGGTTGTTGCGCAAGCCGATGCTGCGATAAGCAACGCTGCAAATGTTGCAGTGCGAAAAAATTTCGTCGCCGGTTTCGTCTTTAAGTTTGTGCGCACACTCATCTTTGCCTCGCATTGCGTGTTTCTCGCCTGGTGACGCCTATTAAAAACACACGCGGCGCCGAAATAAAGGCGGCGGCGGCTTTATCGGTAAGATATAGCCGATTGATGTGAATGTTGATTCTAAAAAAGGGCGCGACTGTGCCCCGGCGCTTGTGCGCCGCGCACGCGCAGGCCCTTGCGGAGCAAGGATTAGCCGCGAGCGAAAAAAACTATAGCGAAATCAATATTCATTGATTTCGCTATATTGAACCGCAAACGAAACATTCTCACCAAAACACGCCTTTAAAACCAATAAAGCCCCGGCATTGCGCCGGGGCTTTGATTGAATTCGTATTTTGAACTCACTTAGTGCCGAACAAAAGTCCGGAAGTCTTGTGACGGAGCAGCACCCCCGTGCGATATCGGCCTTAAACTTAGTTCAGCGCCGATATCCAGCCCCTCATTTGCGCATTTGATGCTTCAAAACACCATACGCGAGGCGCACAAACGAAAATAACGTTTATCAGGCCGTCACGGCCTGATAAAACGATCTATCTACGTTTGCTTTTTGCTTTTTTACGCTTGGTCGCCTTGCGTTTCGTAGCCTTACGCTTGGTTGCCTTACGTTTTGTGGCTTTTTTCTTCGTAGCCTTACGCTTGGTAGCTTTTTTCTTTGTAGCCTTGCGCTTAGTGGCCTTTTTCTTGGTCGCTTTGCGCTTAGTGGCTTTTTTCTTCGTAGTCTTACGCTTGGCCTTTTTCTTGGTCGCTTTGCGCTTAGTGGCTTTTTTCTTCGTAGCCTTGCGCTTTGTGGCCTTGCGTTTGGTCGTTTTCTTAGCGGTTTTCCGTTTGGTTTTCCGCTTCACAGCCTTCTTCTTGGCTGTTTTACGCTTAGTCGTTTTACGTTTCGCGGTTTTTCTTTTCGCCGCTTTTTTTCGAGTCGTTTTTCTTTTGACCGCCATTGGTCTACCTCCGAGTCGTGATTCGAATTTAGAACTGTACGGTAATTTACTAAAAAAGTATTGTATATACGCAACGTAAAACGTGCGCATGCGTTTTTTTTTGCATTTTTTGATTCGTTTTCGCGTTTTTAGAACGCAAATACGTTTTTAAAACGGAATGTCGTCGTCCATTTCGTAACTTTGTCCGCCTGAAGAACTGCTTTGTTCGGACATTCCGCCTGCTGCACGATCATTACCGCCACCACCGCCGCCGCCGCTTCTTCCATCAAGCATCACCATCGATGAATTGAAGTTTCGAAGCACAACTTCGGTCGAGTAACGGTCATTGCCGTTTTTATCCTGCCATTTTCGCGTTTCAAGCTGGCCTTCGAGGTAAACTTTTGATCCTTTGCGCAAATATTGCTCTGCAATGCGCGTCAAACCTTCTGAAAAGATCGCAACAGAGTGCCATTCTGTTTTTTCGCGACGTTCGCCGGTGTTTTTGTCTTTCCAGTTTTCAGAAGTCGCAATGCGCAGGTTGCAAACCGATCCGCCGTTCTGAAATTTGCGAACTTCCGGGTCGGCGCCTAAATTTCCGACCAAAATGACTTTGTTGACACTGCCTGCCATGAAACATCTCCTGAATTACCACGTTAGTGAGCTAATCGCTTGGATTCGCGCCTAGCTCAATCATTCGTTATCCCCATTGAAAAACCGGGTGCGCGCCAAATGTTCACACCTTGTTCTTCGTGTCAACGCGGATATAAAGAGTTTCGGCGCGCCACAGCGTCGTTCGCTTAAGGGAAAGAGACCACAGTCGTCATGAGTTTAAAATCGATCCGCATCACCGGTGCGCGTGAGCACAATTTGAAAAATCTCACGCTCGACATTCCCCGCGACAAGCTGGTGGTGATGACGGGGCTATCCGGTTCGGGCAAATCCTCCCTCGCCTTCGATACGATCTACGCCGAAGGTCAGCGTCGATATGTTGAATCGCTGTCGGCTTATGCGCGTCAGTTCCTCGAATTGATGCAAAAACCCGATCTCGACCAGATTGAGGGGCTTTCTCCGGCCATTTCCATCGAACAGAAGACAACATCGCGCAATCCGCGCTCGACTGTCGGCACTGTTACGGAGATTTACGACTATATGCGTCTGTTATGGGCGCGCGTTGGCATTCCGTATTCACCGGCGACGGGTTTACCGATCACATCGCAAACCATCACCGAAATGGTCGACCGGTTGATGAAAGAAGAGAACGGCGCGCGGTTCTACCTTCTGGCGCCGATTGTGCGGGCGCGAAAAGGCGAATACCGCAAGGAATTCGCCGAGTTGCAGAAAAAAGGCTTCGGGCGCGTCAAAGTTGATGGGGAATTTTACGAAATCGCCGATGTTCCGGCGCTCAACAAGAAGATCAAACACGATATCGCCGTAGTGGTTGACCGTATCGTTATTAAAGAAGGCATCGAGCAGCGCCTGGCGGACTCGTTTGAAACCGCGCTTGAGCTTGCCGACGGGATCGCGATCGCCGAAAGCGCCGATCCTTCGAGACGCCGCGCAAGCACGGCTCCTCAGAATGAGGGAGAACCAGAACGTATCATCTTCTCGGCAAAGTTCGCCTGCCCGATTTCCGGCTTTACTATCGACGAGATTGAGCCGCGGCTGTTCTCATTCAACGCGCCGGCCGGCGCCTGCCCGACTTGCGACGGTCTCGGCACGCAAATGGTGTTTGACGAGGATCTGGTGGTTCCCGACCACGCGCTCAGCCTAAAGAAAGGCGCGATCGCGCCATGGTCGAAAGGCACCTCGCCTTATTACGCTCAGACGCTTGAGGCGTTGGCGCGCAAATATAAGTTCAAAATGACCGCGCCCTGGGACGAGTTGGATGAGGACGCACAAGATGTCGTGCTCTACGGCACCGGCGATGAGGATGTGAAATTCATCTATGCCGACGGCGCGCGCCGCTATGAGGTGGTCAAACCGTTCGAGGGTGTGATCCCCAATCTTGAGCGGCGCTGGCGCGAGACCGATTCCAGTTGGGTGCGCGAGGAGATGAGCCGGTTCCAATCGATCACCGATTGCGAGGTTTGCGACGGTCAGCGGTTAAAGCCGCAGGCGCTGGCGGTGAAGCTCGGCGGGCTGAACATTTCCGAAGCGACCGCGTTTTCGATCAAAGCCGCGGGGCAATGGTTTGGCGGGCTGGAGAAAAAGCTCACCAAGAAGCAAATGGAAATCGCCGCGCGTATTTTGAAGGAAATTCGCGAGCGGGTGCAGTTCCTCAACAATGTCGGGCTCGACTATCTCACCCTGTCGCGCGCATCGGGCACGTTGTCCGGCGGCGAAAGCCAGCGCATCCGTCTCGCCTCGCAAATCGGCTCTGGCCTGACCGGCGTATTATATGTGCTCGACGAGCCGTCGATCGGTCTGCATCAGCGCGACAATGAGCGCTTGCTGGAGACGCTGAAGCGGCTGCGCGATCTCGGCAATTCGGTGATCGTCGTTGAACATGACGAGGAGGCGATCCGCGCCGCCGATCATATTGTCGATATCGGGCCCGGCGCCGGCATCCATGGCGGCGAGATCGTAGCGCAAGGAACCGTGCGCAACATCATCGCCTCAAAGCGCTCGCTGACCGGAGATTACCTGGCCGGGCGGCGCGAAGTCCCCGTCCCGACCGAGCGCCGTCCGTTCAACAAGAAGAAAATCGTCCGCATTACCGGCGCGGCGGAGAACAATCTGCAAAACGTGACGGCGGAAATCCCCATCGGCCTTCTCACTTGCGTATCCGGCGTATCCGGCGGCGGCAAGTCGACGCTGATTATCGAGACATTATACAAGGCCGCCGCGCGCCGGCTCTATAATTCCAAAGCCGCGCCGGCCGCGCACAAGAAAATCACCGGGCTGGAACATTTCGACAAGGTCATCGACATCGACCAGTCGCCGATCGGGCGCACGCCGCGCTCCAACCCCGCGACCTATACCGGCGCCTTCACGCCGATCCGCGACTGGTTTTCGGGCCTGCCGGAATCCAAAGTGCGCGGCTACAAGCCGGGGCGGTTCTCGTTCAACGTCAAGGGCGGGCGCTGCGAGGCGTGTCAGGGCGACGGCGTCATCAAGATCGAGATGCATTTCCTGCCCGATGTTTATGTCACCTGCGATATCTGCAAGGGCGCGCGTTACAACCGCGAAACTCTGGAAGTGAAATTCAAGGGCAAGTCGATCGCCGATGTGCTCGACATGACGGTGGAGGAAGGCGCGGAATTTTTCAAAGCCGTGCCGTCGATCCGCGACAAGATGAAAACGCTCAACCGCGTCGGGCTGTCCTATATAAAAATCGGCCAGCAGGCGACAACACTGTCCGGCGGCGAGGCCCAGCGCGTGAAGCTGTCCAAAGAACTCTCCAAACGCGCCACGGGCCGCACATTATACATCCTCGACGAGCCAACCACGGGCCTCCACTTCGAAGATGTCCGCAAGCTGATGCAAGTCATCCAGGAGCTAACCGACGGCGGCAACACCGTCGTCGTTATTGAGCATAATCTCGACGTCATCAAACAGGCCGACTGGATTTTGGACCTAGGCCCCGAAGGCGGCGACGGCGGCGGCGAGATCGTCGCGGCGGGAACGCCGGAGGACGTGGCGGGGGTGGCGCGGAGTTATACGGGGCGGTATTTGAAGGAGATGTTGCCGGGGGTGGTGAAGGCGGGTGCTAAGCCTGCGGCGGCTAAGAAGGCGGCGGGAAAGAAGAAGGTTGTTAAGCGGAAGCGGAAGGCTGCTTGAGATTGATTGAAAGGGTTAAAGTGAAGTTTTTCAAAGAAATTTTATTAGCTACAGTATTGGGCGTCATAAGCGTCACCAATAGCGACGCGTGTACTGTACTTGGAAAGCCCATCCCCTACGAAGATTACATCGCGAGTCTGCGTGAACCCAAATTTGCAAACATTGTTCGCATGGCCGCGACTATCGACTTAGCGGTTGCGACCTCACAGCGAAAAACAGATCAGCCAGAACCTTGGAATGAAACACGCGGCAAGTATGATGGCGACGATGTATATAAATCGCGATACTTCTTCACTGTTTCAGAAAAATTAAAAGGAAATTCTGACAACGAGTACGAATATACATCACAATTTGGAAAACGGGACCAGCAGGCGATACCGTTTTATCAAAATAATGATGTTGTAATCGGCCCATCAAATTTTGACAGTTTTACTTCCTACAATGCGGAAATCCAGCACCGCAATTCCAATTTTTGGGAAAATGGGTTCACTACAATAGGCAATACGATTAGCCCCGGCGATTGCGATGATTATGTCTGGTTTGATATCGGTACGACTTACCTTGTTTTTCGCGACAAAAACGGCGCTTTCATTTCAGCTGAGCAAATTGATGCTCCCCACGACATTTGGTTAATCGCCGTGCGCAATTTGATTGTCGATCCGGACAGAGACTTTGGATATGCGATCTACCTAAGGAACTTCATTAAGCTGCAATATTCCCCTTCTATGATAACGGTGAGATCCTGTCGTAATCCAACATTAGAAATCAGTGATCTCAGGACAAACAAAACAAATATTGAAGAAAACGATTCGGTTTACGACGACGATGAGTCGTATCGCTTCATCGAATACCCATTCACCAAAGATACATGTAGGGTCGGCAACCGATATTACTCGAATAGCGACATTTATGGGCAATGGTTCGAAATTACTGATGGCGATCTCGTCGATCTAACTGACATTGCCGGGCAACTCAAAATCAAGGACCCGCGCAAAGTCCCATTAGCCGAATTGCGCTCTTGGTTGGAGTAACAAAAACAAGTGTAAGTTGAATCTTCGCCCGCCAAATCGTAGCAAAAGTGCTACCATGTCGAGCCATCTGCTGCGCTAAAATGCAATCGCTGTTTCCATCACTTTGATTCATGCGGCCCCCTCCGACGCCTTCGGCGCCGTCAAAAGTATACTTTTGACCCCCCGTAAACGGGGGAGGAATTTAAGTTGAGCTTGAGGTGAGGTTCTTCTTCCCCCGCTTGCGGGGGAAGTGGCCGCGTAGCGGTCGAAGGGGACTCTTCTCTGCCGTCACCCCAACATCCCCACCCTCGTCATCCCGGATGCGATGCAACACGCAGTGTTGCTTCGCTGGGCCGGGATCTTTTGCCGCCTACTCTAACGAGAGCGATCCGCCCCGACTATCGTCGAGGCCTGCAAAGCAGCATTGCATGCTGCATTGCGCACGGGATGACGGAGAAGGTTGGGTTGGGTATATATGTCATATGCCCGGCTACGTTTACATTATGAGCAACAAGAAGAATGACCCGCTCTATACCGGCGTTACCTCTGATCTTGGCGGCCGCGTCTACGAGCACAAGACCGGCGCTGGATCAATTTTCTGCAAACGCTATGGTCTGACCCGGCTGGTTTATTGCGAGGACCATGAGCGTATTGAAGATGCGATTGATCGTGAGAAGCGGATCAAGAAATGGCGACGCGGCTGGAAGATCAACCTGATCGAGACCACAAATCCAAATTGGGATGATCTGTTCGAGACGCTAAATCATTGAGCGCCGTCATCCCGTGTGCTGTGCAGCACGAAGTGATGCACTGCTAGCACGGGATCTGTTGCGGTAAGCTCAACCCAACGAGCGAGATCCCGGACCAGCGAAGCAGCATTACATGCTGCATCGCATCCGGGATGACGGGGAAGCTTCACTGCGCCCACCGCTCATTATAAGACCATTCCGACCCGTGAGGATGAAATTTAATATATTAAATTTCGTCCTCACCGATTCCAGCGGCCTTATACTTCTGCGCGATCCGGATAGGGAGATGTGCTGTCGTGGCGATTTTTCTATGGCCGGCAATTGCGAGCAAAGGAGCAAACCAGATGCCGCGCACTCTGATGCAGCGAACAAAGACATTCCGGCGCCACGCGCCGACAGCGCCATCAATGAAGACGGCGATGGCGGGTGAAAATGTTGGACCACATTCCGCTGCAGGCCGCGTGGTTACAGGGCTTGCAAAAGGCGCGAAGGCCCCATCTCAAACCTGTCGGCGCGGCAAAGCTATGGATGAAACACGCCCGTCATCAGCACACGCTCAGCGATTGATGCTGAACACCGATTTATCGGTAGTCCAGTGTCGGTTGCGAATTTTGCGGTGCAGATAGCTATGTTTCGCCGCGTCATCAGCCAGGGACCAGGCTTTTTCAATCCCGAAAACCACGACGCGGTCGTCAGAGCCGGCAAGACCAGAGGTATCGCTATAGCGCACAAACATATCCAGGCCGAAGAGGGTTTTGAAAACACCGACGCCATAATCCACATAGTCGTCGTTAAACTGGCTGCGCTCGAAGGCGCTGACGCCAAAGTCGGCGCGCAGCTCAAAGCCGTGAGCGATTGGCGCGCGCACTCTGGCGTTGGCGTAGGTTGCGCCGCCGGTCTCGGCAAAGACGTTTGGCGCGTAAAAGGCGCGCGCCCTCACCTCCAGTCTGCCAAACTCGCGCGTTACCCCGGCAAAGCCTTCATAAAATCCCTTGCGGCCCGAATGGTCGACAACGCCGTTTCCATCAAGGTCAAAGTCAAACGGGCTGGATGCCGGGAACGCATAATAGCGCGCGCCAATATTGAGATCGAACGCGCCAACGCTTGGCGCATAGCCGCCATAGCCGAGCACAAAGGGCCGGATCTCGCCGGCGATGGACGATGGCGTCGATATTACGCCGCCATAAGCATCGCCGCGCTCAATTTCTATAAATCCGTAGACGGATGGATTAAGCTTGGTGCTTTTAACGCCGCGATAAACGCTAACGGTTTCAACGCCCAACCCGGCCGTGACGGCGAATGCATCGCCCATCAGCGCATCAGTCCAGCCCCCGGCCATCACCGGGGCCGGCAACATCAAGATCCATGCGAGCACTACCCCGTGCGAAGCAACGCCTCTTGTAAATACGCCCACAACCCCGGCCCCCCAGCCGCAGACATGCTTGCACGCATGAGCCCGCGCAACAAGCCGCAAGCATGGTTAATCACCACACGAAGGAACGCCGCGGAGGGTTTTTCACATTGCATCAAACGCGTTGCAGGCATGGCGCAGCGAGCATAGACAAGGGCCCCCTTCGACCGCTACGCGGCCACTTCCCCCGTAAACGGGGGAAGAAGGAGCGCGCCGCAAACTCAATCTATTCCTCCCCCGTTTACGGGGGAGGTGTCCCGAAGGGACGGAGGGGGTTACCCTCGGTGTATAAAAAAAGCCCAAATGGCAGCCGCCGCCAGACCGACCGGTTAGTGGCGGGCCACGGCGAAGCCGCTGCTTCTATAGCCCAATTTGATTTTCGGCGTAGACGAGAAGAAAGAAACCCAGTGTGCCGCCGCCTATGGAAATGATCCGGTTTCGCCATCGAATAAGACTCTCCAGGACACCCCACGCACCCACAGTCCACGGCATATCTGGCGTCATGAATCCGGATCCATTGTCATGGATAATCTTATCACGGAGTATCCGTAGATCGCGCATATTCTTAGCAGGCAAGAAAAAATAGATTAGAAAATATGCTGGCCAAAATAACAATCCAGCCAAAGAAAAGATGAATGCCCAATTCACATATATCCGGTCTTCATAGCGAAACACCAAAGGTGCGCCTTGCCCTCCAGAGGACAAAATTCCGAACAATAAAGCCGACATTGCGGATTGTAAAATAAAGTATAAAGTAATGGCGTCTTTCAAAATGCCCGTTACGGTGAGCCATGGTGCAGGCGGTAACCAATTCAGAAATTGAGCTACCCAATTAATCAGCCCAGAGAATGCCCAGCCAAGCCCAGTGAAAATAATGTCCCGCATGGTGCGATAGGCATCCAAAATGCCGCCCACTAAGCCCTGCATGTAAGGATAAAGCGGCTCGTGAAACGCTCCGTAGATGAGCGATGACAGCGCCATGATGCTGGCGAGCAGGCCCAAAAATCCTACTGTGCGCTTGATCACCTCCACCTCCCGATATTTCCAGCGCAATTATCCACGGGAAGCCTGGAGGCGTCAATTGCTTGAGTGATCTCGGCAGCCGCCTATCTGTGCTTTGCGCGACCTAAGGAGCAAGTGCTAACGCCGTAGGGCGGGCTAAAGCCCGCCCAACGGCGAAGCCGCCGCTGTAGCTCACGATGAATTCAGAGCGCGAACCCGCTGGGCTATCAAGACAATAAACTACAAGCACGGTTTAGTGCGCCATACCCGCTTCCCGACTATGCGGGCGGCCAATTCTTTAGACATTCCTCTATTTCTTGAGTTTCTCTAATTTTATTGACTACTACCGCCGTAAACTCCCGTGGAATTGGGAACCAGTGGGCGGCAGCGCCATTCTTGGGAAAACCGATGTCTTTGTCGTTTAGGCCTGCACCATTCCAACGCATCGCGAGCATCCTTCCACACGCGTTCGTACTATCACAAAAGCTTTCCCCATGGGCTACGGAGTAACCGCCCGCGCCGGTATCGTACAAAACTTTTTCCATACGAAATTTCCACTGACCGTTGGCAGGCCCTGGATCTTTCTGTCCGCCAACATCTCTGGGGTTTTTTGCAAGCTCTGTTATTCCATGCTCCAATTCATCAGCAACTATTGTCTGATCCTTACTTCTACCAAAACCAAATACTTTCATCGCTCCCTCCGTATCGCCGCCCAAAATATCAAATATGCATCACCCGCCCATACGCATCAAGCACGCTTTCATGCATCATCTCGCTTAGCGTCGGGTGCGGGAAGATGGTGTGCATGAGGTCTTCCTCGACTGCTTCCATTTGCCTGGCGATGGCGAAGCCCTGGATCAGTTCTGTGACTTCCGCGCCGATCATGTGGGCGCCGAGCAATTCTCCGGTGGTCGCGTCGAAGATTGTTTTAACCAGGCCTTCTGGCTCACCGAGCGCGATAGCCTTGCCGTTGCCGTTGAACGGGAAGCGCCCGACCTTCACCTTATGGCCCGCCGCTTTCGCCGCCGCTTCGGTCATGCCGATGGAGGCGATTTGCGGGTGGCAATAGGTGCAGCCGGGAATTTTTGTAACGTCAAGCGGGTGGACGTCCGCTTGGCCAGCAATCTTCTCTACACAGATTACCCCTTCATGGGACGCCTTATGCGCCAGCCACGGCGGACCAACCAGATCACCAATCGCGTAAAGCCCCTTAACGCCGGTCTCGAGCCATTGATTGACGCTGACATGGCTGCGGTCGATCTTCGCGCCAACGGCCTCGAGCCCGAGGTTTTCGACATTGCCGACAATCCCGACTGCAAGGACAACACGCTCGGCCTCAATCACTTTCGTCTTGCCGTCTTTCAGCTTCACCGTCGCTTTGGCCAGCTTGCCCGACTTGTCGAGGGATTGCACCTGCGCTCCGGTGAGGATTTCCATGCCGTGTTTTTTGAACTGCTTGGCGGCGAGTTTGGAAATCTCCTCGTCTTCCACCGGCAACACACGATCAAGCATTTCGACCACCGTCACCTTGGCGCCGAGGGCGTTATAAAAACTTGCAAACTCAATGCCGATGGCGCCGGAGCCGATCACCAGAAGCGATTTCGGCATCACGTCGGGGACCATCGCTTCTTTCGCTGTCCAGACGAACTTGCCGTCGGGCTCGAGCCCGGCCTGGGGGATGGTCCGCGCCCGCGCGCCAGTGGCGAGGATGACGTGCTTGGCTTTGACCGTGTCCTCGCCGGTCTTGGTTTTGACTTTGACCAGTGGCGCTGCAGCGCCTTTTTCAAGCCGCGCTTCTCCCGCAATCACCTGCACCTTGTGCTTCTTCATCAGATAGCCAATGCCGCCGGAGAGCTTGTTCGCGACGCCCCGCGAGCGCTTGATCACCGCGTCGATGTCAAAGCCGATATTGTCCGCCTTGAGGCCGAACTCCGATGCGTTTTTCATATTGGTGTAGATTTCCGCGGTGCGCAGCAGCGCCTTGGTCGGGATGCAGCCCCAGTTGAGGCAGACGCCGCCCAGGGCGTCGCGCTCGATGATGACGGTCTTCATGCCCAGCTGGCTCGCCCGGATCGCCGCCACATAGCCCCCCGGCCCCGAGCCGATAATCACAAGATCGCAAGAATGCTCCGCCATGAATGTCTCCAGAATGAATATTGAACTTGCGCTAAAGGACTGGCGCGAGGGATCTGCCGTAGACTATAGCGGCCAGCCCGCAGATGAAAACATTGCCGAAGAGAAATTTCATGATGATTGGAAATACTTGCGGATGCGGCTAGCTTGTCCCGGTCAGACTGAATCGGCGGGGCCTTTTTGCCGCCGGCTAACGGGGAGAATTTAGATGACATTTGCGAGAGACTTCATCCGCGCGGCCGCCATGCTTGTGGCCGCGACAGCCATCATCGCCGCGCCGCCCGCCGCCGCGCAACTCGGCGGCGCCCTCAACAAGGCCAAGAAGCGCGCCGAGCAGGAAGTCAAAGACGCCGCGGAGACCGCCGTCGCCAAGACCTTGTTTCCGCTGGAGATGGAAAACGCCGAGTTTCGCCAGCAATCACCCCATCTCGACGCCTGGGATTTTGGCGCCAGCGGCGACATGGCGTCATTGGCGCGCACCGCTGCGGGCGGTTTCAAACTGGAGCCCGGCCTGTGGGAGTTCAACGCGCAAAGCTATTGCCTGAAAATGGGCACTCATGAGCGCACTGGCGGGCGCGGATATCTCACCGGCGCCCTCACCGGCAAATACGCGCCTTATGTTACGTCGATCCTGCAGAACAGCTATGCGCATCCCGACATTGAACAGCGCGATATTCAGGTTTTGCTATGGGGTGTGTTGAGTGGTCTTGAACTGAAACATGTAGTGCAGAAGTCGCAAACCGCCGCGCGCGCGCTGTTGTCGCCGGAGCAATATCTCGCGCTCGATGGCGGCGCGGCGAGTTGGGTTCCCCCGGAACTGTCCTCACGGGCGCTGCGCAAAATGCCGCGTTCAGCACAGCGAGCGCTTAACGCGCGCGATCGTCTTCGCAGCGCTGCGCGACGCCCCGGAACCACCTATGAAGACCTTGAACAGATCGCCGTGCTCGGTGGCGACCCGCCGCGCAGCGCCGACGATAGCGTGCCGGGTGGGCGCTGGTCATGGCACCCGGACGGATATCACATCCGTTATTTTTCCGACAGCTACCGAGAAACCCGCATCCAGATTATGGTTGGTGAAAAGGTCTCCGTTGCGCGCGATGAACTGGGTCGGGTCGTCGAAATGATGCTCCCCGACGGCGCCTATATCCGGGCCAGCTATCGCGACGATGTCGAGCCTTATCGCTTGAAAAAATTTCCAAAACTTGCCGCCTATGCTTTCGCCAGCGTCGAATATGGCGCGCCGAACCCGGCGGGCGGCGCGTTCCTCACTCAGCGCTACGTCGACCAGGGTTTCACCTGGGTCACCGATCGCATCGGCAAGCGCACCGAGACGGGCAAGCTGAAACGCTACGCCGCACTTGAAAACTCGGCGCTTCGCACCGACGCCAGCCCGCTGGTTCTCGCGCAACGGACGTTTGACTTCAGCGGCGCGCGCGATCGCGCAGAAAGCGTCAGAAGCCATTATGATGAGGCCGTGCGGCCGATTTCTGATGCGGATTTCGATAGAGCCATGGACCTTGACCATTACGGCGAGGGCGCAAGAACCATAACCGGCGATACAGGCGATCGCCTCGACTGGATCGCCGCCACCCATGAGCGCCTGATCCGCGCCCTCGCCCGCGCGACGGAGATGATAGACGGCCTTGGCGAGAGCGGTGACGACAGCGATGGCGCCGCCCCGCTCTTTGATCCGTCCGTTGAAGTCGGTTATCCGGCTGACACGGCTCATGTGCAGACGCGCGGCACGACCGCCCGGAGCTTTTGATTGGTTGATGTATGAATGTGCGAAAGGTCTTTGCATGTCGCGGTAAAGCGCGACATGCTTTACCCTTGATCACCAAGGACAACGCCCATGACCATTAAAGCCCTGCGCACGCCAGAGGACCGGTTTGAAAATCTTTCAGGCTGGAATTACGCGCCGCACTATGTTGACGACCTTCCCGGCTATGAAGGCTTACGCATGCATTATGTGGATGAGGGCCCGAGTAGCGGGGACGCGAAAGACGCCGTCACCTTCCTGTGCATCCATGGCGAGCCGTCATGGGCATATCTCTTCCGCAAGATGGCGCCGGTTTTTACCAATGCCGGCCATCGCTTCGTCGCGGTTGATATGTTCGGCTTCGGGCGCTCGGACAAGCCGGTCGATGATGATGTCTATACCTATCATTTTCACCGGAACGCCCTGCTCGCTTTTGTCGAGCGGCTGGGTCTCAAAAATGTCTGCCTCGTGGTGCAGGACTGGGGCGGGCTGCTTGGCTTAACGCTGCCCATGGAAGCGCCGGACCGTTATACGCGGCTGATCGTGATGAACACCGGCCTCCCCGCAGGCGAGACCGCCGGCGAGGGTTTCGCCGCTTGGCGGGCGTTCAACCACGCCAATCCAGACCTTAAAGTTGGCAAGCTGATGAAGCAGGCAACGCCGATCCTCTCGGATGCGGAAGTCGCCGCTTATGATGCGCCATTCCCGGACCAGTCCTACAAGGGAGGCGTCCGGCGCTTTCCCGAACTGGTTATGCTCAAAAGCTCGGAAGGCGAAGAGCTGACGCCGGCCTCCAGCGAAGGCGTTGAGACGTCGCTAAAAGCGCGCAAATTCTGGTCCAAAGACTGGTCCGGCGATGCGTTCATGGCGATCGGCATGCAGGACCCGGCGCTCGGTCCGCCGGCGATGCAACGCCTGAAACAGATGATCAAAAATTGCCCGGAGCCAATGGAAGTCGCCGACGCCGGCCACTTCGTCCAGGAATGGGGCGAGCCAATCGCCAAAGCGGCGCTGGAGAAGTTTGGGATCGCGTGACGGCGGTTGTGCGTGGTGCATTTGCGCCGACAATTAAGATTGTCGCAAATTGCTAGTCCAAGCTATCGCTTTTATTACCACCCCATAAGTTCTGATATACTAAAATAAGCATCCGCGCTGAAAACAAAAATTGCAACACAGGTTATCCACAGCAAAAATGCAAGACTTTTCGAAATAGGCTGAGGCCCGTATTTTGTAAACAAGCCTACAGAAACAAAAGCGGTTAAAGCAAGCCCAAGGACCATCATGATCAGGCTGAGTTTAATTTCCATTCTGTGAATCCACCCTTACTTTAAATCGGTAGGAACGGCAGGCTGTTTCCAGAGAGAAAAACACTAAAACCCAAGAGCCACGGCAATAACAAAAAACAAGATTGCAAGCAGAGGGAAAAGTAGAATAAACCATACCCATTTTGGTGTATCGACTCTTGTCCCTCCTAGACGCTTCATTCCTTGCCTCTCGCGCCAATCATCATCCCCCCGCCCATGTTCACCAGGGTTTCCTCCGGGTCTAAGCGGTTTTCCTCTATCCCCGTCATCTCTGTCATCAAACAATTTATTTAGCAAAACACCTCTCCCTGCTCCCGCCTTTCATCTTGCCCCGGACGGAGGCTAAACTACTATAATCGCGGAATAAAGATGCCCATCGATTTAACACTATTACCAATTCTGTTAAATCCCCGGCCTATTCCTGCGGGCATATGGCCTGCTTTTCTCGGTTTATTCTGCCGAATACGCAACACTATTCCTGGAAAGTGTAAAATCTGCCGGTCAATCGCGCTGGGATTATTTGGCTATCATTCAATATTGCCACGACTTTCGGCAGGAGTGGGGCGAGCCAATTGCCAAGGCAGCGCTAGAGATATTCAGTATCTAGCACCCCTCACCGAAAGAACTCAACCAGGCTGAGCGTCGCGAAGCCGGCCGCGCTCGTCGCCCCGAGCCACGGGATGATAATCGGAACTGTGAATATCTCACCATGTTCGGGTTCGGCAGCCTTGACCCGGATCAGCGCGAGATTAACCAGTGTAAAGACGATCAGCAAAAAGAAACTCGTCGCCTGCGCCAGCGCAGCAAGCGGCATGAACAGCGCCGCAGTAAACACCAGCGCCGTCACGAACAGCGTCGCCTTTACCGGGGTGCGGGTATAAACATACACCTCGCCGAACCAGCTCGGCAGCCACTTCCGGTTCGCCAGCCCATAGAGCACCCGCGACGCCATCACCACCTGCACCAGCGCGCCGTTCAGCACCGCAATCATCGCGATCGCACTGACCCAGCCCTTAGGCCAGTGGGTGAGGTTTGAATAGATAAACGTCATCGGCGCATGACTTTGCGCAAGCGCGTCAAGCGGCGTAGTTCTCACCGCGGTCCACGCCACCAGAACATAGATCACCGTGGTCACAGCCAGCGCAGAGAATATTGCGATCGGCACGGTACGGCGCGGGCGCTTCACCTCTTCGGCGAGATTGACCATATCCTCAAAGCCGATAAAGGCGTAAAACGCCAGCACCGCTCCGGCAATAACGCCTGCGACGGCGCCGTTCCATTCACCGGGCGGCGCCATCGGCGTCTGCGTTATGCTATCCGCGCCCAGTCCCAACCCGATGATGAGCACAAGCGCGGCGGTCTCGGCAATCGTGATGATCGCAATCGCGAGCACCGATTGAGCAATTCCCCAACAGGCAAACCCGCCGATCGCAATGGCGAGCGCTGCAAAACCGACCCACGGCGCGGTGTGAAAAAACTCCTGCGAATAACCGACAAAGCCCCGAAACATCACACCGGAAGAAACAACGCCCGACGAAACGATCAGGACACCCACGATCATCGCGAGACGATCACTCGAAAATCCGGCGGAGACATAGACCGCCTCACCGGCCGAGATGGGATAACGCGAGGCAAATTCCGCAAAGCTCGCCCCGGTCAGCCCGGCAATGAACGCGGCAAGCAAGAACGCCATCGGCGCATAAGCGCCCGCCGCGCCCGCGACTTCGCCGATCAGTGCATAAATGCCGGCGCCGAGCATAGTGCCAAGGCCATACAGCACCAGCATCGGCCATGAGATCGTGCGATGAAGCGTCGCATTTTCGGATGGTTTTTCATGGCTCATGCGCTGCCACCCTAACCCGGCCGTGGCGCAAATAACACATCCCCCGGTGTCGCGCCCTCGCCAGCAACCGCTTTCGCCGGGGTAAGCGGCATAAGGATTGCCCCTCACTGCAAATAAAACAACACTCGATAAAGCTGTCAGGCGTCGCCCTCGAAAACTGTCTGGTATTTTGGTATGTATGTGCATCACAGCATTTCAAGGATGACAATATGCGCCGCACCGCCGCCCTGCTTCTCGCCCTGTCACTCGCAATTGCTCCTGTACTCGCGCAGGCGCCAGCATCAACACCACCGCTGGCCGATGTGGCGCACCATCCCAATGGCGGCCGCGAGGGCATGGTTGTTGCGGGCGAGAAAACCGCCGCAAAAATCGGCGCCGACATGTTGGCGCAAGGCGGCAATGCGGTCGATGCCGCGGTCGCGACCGCTTTCGCCCTTGCCGTCACCTACCCCCGCGCCGGCAATATTGGCGGCGGCGGTTTTATGCTGGTGCACATGCAAGACGAAGGGAAAACCATCGCCATCGACTATCGCGAAATGGCGCCCGCCGTCGCGACGCACGATATGTATCTCGATGATGAAGGCAAAGTCGATGTTGACGCCATTCGCCATTCGCATAAATCAGCCGGCGTTCCGGGGACGGTCGCCGGTCTTCTCTATGCACATGAAAAATACGGGCGCCTTTCCCGCAAGATAGTCATGGCGCCGGCGATCCGTCTTGCTGAAAAGGGGTACGCCCTATCTTATTTCAGCGCTGCGATGTTCGAGGCGGAAAGAGACGCGCTGATGGGGAACGCCGCCGCGCGCGCTGAATTTTTCAAACCCGACGGCTCAGGATATCTCCCTGGTGATACTATGCGACGCAAGGATCTCGCCAGGACGCTGAAGGCGATTTCAAAATACGGCCGCGATGGATTTTACAGCGGCTGGGTTGCGGATGCGATTGCTGACGATATGTCGGCCAATGACGGGTTTATCACCCGCGATGATCTGGCCAATTACCAAGTCGTCGAACGCGAAGCGGTGATCGGATCCTATCGTGGATATAAAATACACTCGATGCCGCCGCCCAGTTCGGGTGGCATCCACCTCATCCAGATGCTCAACATTTTAGAAACGCGCGCGCCCAACCAGTCCCATGGCGATAGCGCCGAAGCGTTGCATTATCTCACCGAGACCATGCGTCTCGCCTTTGCTGATCGCGCGGAACATCTCGGCGATCCGGATTTCATCGACGTTCCGCTCGAAGGCTTAACCAGCAAGAACTATGCAAAGGCGCTCGCCGCGACAATCAATCTCAGCAAGGCAGGCAACTCCGCTGAGGTCGGCGCCGGTGATCCTGCTGCTTATGAAGGTCCCGATACGACGCATTTTTCCGTTATCGATAAAGACGGCAATATGGTCTCCAACACTTACACGCTGAATTTGAGTTTTGGCTCCGGTGTTGTCGTGCGCGGTACCGGCATCTTGTTAAATAACCAGATGGATGATTTTTCCGCCGCGCCCGGCGTTCCAAATTATTACGGCCTTGTGGGCAATGACAAAAACGCTATCGCCGCCGGAAAGCGGCCGTTGAGTTCCATGACGCCGACATTGATCTTTAAAGACGGAACGCCGTATATGGCGATTGGCGGCGCTGGCGGCTCCCGCATTATCACCTCCGTCCTGCAGGTCATCATCAATGTCATCGATCGGGGCATGAATATCGGCGACGCCATGGAGCATCCGCGCATTCACCACCAATGGCTGCCGGACCATATTCTCTATGAGCCCGGCCTCAGCGATGATGCCAAGGCGCTTCTTGAAACTAAGGGCCACACGCTTGAACCGATAGATTGGTATGCGCGACCACAAACCGCTCTCTACAAGGATGGCTGGTCTTATGGCTACACTGATACCCGCATGCCCGGCGGCGGCGCCTGCTCGCCTGATGGCGGCTGCTGATCGCGCTCCCGCACGAGCAAGGATGACGCGGCGGTAAAACTCTGGCATTGTCATCGATATGACCCACTCGACGCACGCCTATGAACCCGACCCGCGCAATCAATCCATCCTGATTGACGTCAATGGCGAGCTGTTCGCGCGCGATGAAGCGAAAGTCTCCGTTTTTGATTCGGGTTTTGTCCTTGGCGACGGCGTCTGGGAAGGCTTGCGCGTTCATGCCGGCACGGACGGAAAAGGCGTCATCGTGTTTCTGGATCGTCACTTGCGGCGGCTTTACGACGGCGTCAAAACGCTCGATTTCGAGATGCCGCTGTCAAAGGATGTGCTTACTCAGCGGCTCTATGATTGTCTCGATGCAAATAATGCTGATGACGGCGTTCACATCCGGCTAATGGTTTCGCGCGGCGTCAAGGCGACGCCGTATCAGGATCCGCGCGCAACGATTACGCCACCGACAATCGTTATCATCCCAGAATTTAAAAACCCGCTTTCGGACAACACAACGGGCGCAAGCCTGTTCACCGTTCATGTCCGGCGCGGCTATCCGGACGGGCAGGACCAGAAACTGAACTCCCATTCAAAACTCAACTGCATTATGGCCTGCATACAAGCCACCAAGGCCGGCGCCGACGAGGCGCTGATGCTGGATCCACATGGGTTTGTAGCGACCTGCAATTCGACCCATTTTTTCATTGTTCGCGACGGGGCGCTGTGGACATCAACTGGCGATTACTGCCTTGGCGGCGTCACTCGAGGCGTCATCCTCGACCTCGCCCGCGCCAATGGCATTCCGGTGCGCGAAAAAAACTTTTCCCTACACGATGTATATGGCGCCGACGAAGCCTTTATGACCGGCACGTTTGCCGGGGTTTCGCCAGTTGCATCCGTCGATGGCCGCATGATTTCAGGCGATGGAAAGCCACTCATGAACCGCGTGCAGGCCTTATATCACGCGCGGATCGCCGAAGAGGTTGCAAATGGGCGCTAATTCGCCAAAATCTCCCTTGTGGATTGATAGTGGGGTGGATGGTGAATGAGTTAATGGTAATTGGCGGAGGCGCCGCTTTGGGCGGGCTTCTGATTGGGGCGTTGCTTGGGTCTTTTTTTTCCGGAAGACGGATGCGCGCGCGTGTTGAAGAAATTGGTGGCGAAATTGTCCGCATGCATAAGATGGCGCAGGACAAACTCTCTGGCGACGATCCGGATCTTAAAACTCTCCTGCGCAATCTCAACACGGCGGTTGAACAAACCTATCGCGCCGTTGATGCGCTGGAAGATCAGGCGCAACTCACCAAGCGTAAATCCCAGGGTGGCAGAGAAATCATCGCTTCCTCACGACATATTGTCAGCATGATCGAAGATATCGGCGGCGAGATACCCGTAATAGAATTGACGGAGGATGACGCAGCTCCGGTCATAGAAGTCGAGAGTGGCAAAAAAACGCCGTCCTTGCGATAAGGTTTTCCATGCCGGACGCTGTGCGCATCGCAATGTTTTCCGGCCCCCGGAATATTTCAACTACGCTCATGCGCAGCTTTGAGAAACGTCCAGATACGGTGGTTCTCGATGAGCCGTTTTACGCCTGTTATTTAAACCGGAGCGGCGCGCCCCACCCGATGCGCAACGCGATACTGGCCGCGCAACCAACCGAATGGACGGCAGTGATTGAACAAATTAAAGCGCCCCTGCCTGTAGGCGCAAGCATTTCTTTTCAGAAACATATCGCCTTTCACTTTATGGGAGACGCCCCGCTAGAGTGGACTAAAGACGCGCGTCTTTTCATTCTGATCCGCGATCCCCGCGCCATGGTTGCGTCTTATAAAAACAAATATGACGATGTCGCGCCAATCACGGACAGCTTCAACATTCAGCGGCGCATTTATGACGATTGCTTGGCGCGCGGCAAACCGTGTCCGATTGTCGACGCCAGCGATATGCTCTTGCAGCCGGAGGCTGTGCTACATGCGCTCTGCAATGCGCTGGATATACCGTTTACTGATGAGATGCTCGCATGGCCTGCGGGGCGCCGCACTTCCGACGGCGTTTGGGCGCCCCACTGGTACGATGCCGTAGAAGCATCAACTGGGTTCCGTCCCCATCGCCAACCAGACATCGTCCTGCCGCTTGATCTCGAAGCCATCGCGAATGCCTGCCGGCCGAATTATGAGTTTTTTTACAGGAATCGGCTGACAGCTTAAAAACCCGAGGCCGCCTGCAAATCAACAATGAACCTCTATTCCTGCCCCAGCGCCGGACCGTAGACTGAGTTTTTCGGCGCCTCAAACAGCTTCATCACCATTGGCTCGAACGCTTCAAGCGGCATTGATTGATAATCTGGGTCAAAGGCAACCTGATCATACTTTTCACAAAACTCGGCCGTATATTGAAAATATGGGTGCTCGCGATAAGCATCGCGCATGTCGCGATCCAGACCGAGATAATGGAAGAAGTAGTAGCCTTGGAAAATGCCATGCTTTTCAACCATCCAGAGGTTTTTCTCCGACACGAAAGGCTTTAATATCGCTGCTGCAATATCGGGATGGTTGTAGGCGCCGAGCGTGTCGCCGATATCGTGAAGCAGCGCGCAGACAACATATTCCTCGTCGCGCCCGTCTTTATGGGCCCGGGTCGCGGTTTGCAGCGAATGCTGCAAGCGATCGATGGGAAATCCCCCATAATCGCCGTCAAGCAATCGCAAATGGTCGAGCACGCGTTTGCCACCCGTAGCCGCAAACGGCCCAAATTGTGCAGCGATCTGCATCCAGTCTTCCTGCGTGCCCTCGCTCATGGCGCGAAATTTCGCGCGTTGCGGGTTGATATCTCCATGATCCGGCATTGGGGCCTCGCTCTCGTTATTTTTTGCCAGTCTATACCTGTGCCCGCCTCCGGCTCAACCGTCACAGTCAGGTGCGCACGGCTGATGCGTTAACGATAAACCGCCTTATTTTGTGAGCGTTGCATGAATATTGCTCTTCGCTAACCACATGACTTTATCGATTTGCATATTCGCGCATAACGAGCAGTGGCTGCTGCATCGGTGCATTGGCGCGCTGGATGCCGCTGCGGCAGGCGAAGACTATTGCGCGCATATATTGGTCAATGGCTCTACCGACGAGACCTATAGCGTGGCAAAAGCGTTCGCCGCCGCGGATCGCCGGATCACAGCGCATTTCCTGCCCGTCGCTGACAAGGCCAATGCGTGGAATGATTATGTCTACCACATCGCTCCGGAGACAAATACGCATATTTTTATCGATGGTGATATCCAGCCCAGCGCCGGCGCCGTTTGCGCGTTATCAAACGCATTGCAGCGCACGCCGCACGCCTATGGCGCCGCCGCCTTGCCGGCAACCGGCCGCAGTCGTCGCGCATGGGCCGCGCGATTAATCACAAACCACTACCTCAGCGGCAATCTGTATGCATTGAGCGGGAAAGCCCTAGCGGAAATCCGCGCGCGCGATATCCGCCTGCCGTTTGGCGCGAAAGGCGAAGACGGTCTGATCTCTTATCTGCTGCTTACGAATCTAACCGGCGGCATGGACGACAGCCATCGCGACCGCGTCGTGATCGCTGAGGAGGCGACATTTGAGTACGACTCGCTGAAGTTCAACTGGCGCGATATAAAAATCTTCCATCGCCGCCTGCTGCGATATTCCGAGCGCCATCTTCAAAAAATTATTCTCTATCGTCTTTTAAAACAAAACGGCATCGCAGCGATGCCAGATAATATTTATGAGATTTATTCAAGCGAGAATATTGGCCCGCTCCACCCGCGCCTAGACCCGGTCAATTTCTGGTATGATCGGGTGATGCTCAAGCGCGTGCGCCGTCGCAATCTGGGTGGATTAAAGCGCGTTTAGTTTGACTTCTCGACTTGGGTGAATTCCAGCTCGACCGGCGTCGCACGGCCGAAAATCGAAACCGCCACTTTAAGCCGCGTGGTTTCTTCATCAACATCTTCAACGATGCCCGAGAAGGATGCAAACGGCCCGTCCGTAACATGGACAGTCTCGCCAATCTCAAAGGTAATCGTCAGGCGCGGCGCGGCCTCGCCGTCTTCTACTACGCCTCGAATGCGGTCCACTTCCTTTTGCGGCACCGGCATCGGTTTGTTGCCGGAACCTAAAAAGCCGGTGACTTTGGGCGTGTCTTTAATCAGGTGATAGGTTTCGTCCGTCATCACCATGTTGACCAAAACATAGCCGGGGAAAAACCGCCGCTCAGTGTTCACTTTGCGCCCACGGCGCATCTCGGTGATCTCTTCGGTCGGCACATAGATTTCTTCAATCAGGCTATCGAGCCCTTTTTCCTTCGCGGAAAGCATGATCGCATCGCCGACCTTCTTTTCGAAGTTCGAATATGCGTGAACGATGTACCATTTCGCAGTCATGTCGCAGCCCGTTATTGCCTATTAATTGTCCAGAGAAACGCATTCGATGGGCAGAAGATTGCAAACGCCAAAACGCAAGCCCTGATCCACCAGGAAGAAAAACACCGCCATGATCACAACCATGATCAACACCATGATCGTTGAGACCATGGTTTCGTTGCGCGATGTCCATGTGACTTTCGAAGCTTCATTGCGAACTTGTTGAATAAATTCGAAAGGATTGGTCTTTTTCTTTTTTTTCGTCTCGGCAGCCTTGCCTTCAATCACAGGCGCTCCGCTACCGGGGTTTTTTTTCTTCGCCATGTCCTGCCACGCTTTTCGCCGCTTGAGACCGCCTGCCCCGTGTATCGCCAGACTTGCAGATACCAGGGCTCGTGCGCCATATTAACGCTAACAGTCTCCAGAAGCTTTCAGAAGATGTGGCTTAGGTAAACCATTTCCGCGCGTCGTCAAGGACCCGCGGAAAGATCGCGAGCTGCAACGCAAAGCCGAGAACTCACAATCGATGCACGAGATTCGCGAGCGCCTCGAGATTCCTATCTAACACATTGTTTTTAATGCAACATATAGAATATCAATTCAATTGCACTTCAGCCGGGAAAATAGAGGCGGCGCCATTGGCAGGCAGCTGACTGGGTGACCATGGCGTCCGCACCCAACATTTTTTGCCGCCTATCACCCGGACCGGACGCAGCAACTGAAACGGCCATAACCAATTGGATAAGTTCAACCTTTGCGAAGCTTCCCCACAAGGTTCAGCACTCATACATTGGCGCCTGATTAGAGTGCTTTCATGCGCCTAAACGCATGTAAGAAATCCAAAAATACTCATGTGAACGGCGCCGACAAACTCCGAATTCGTAAGCCACGTCGGCGCCATGCAATTTGCGGTTTTGTTTTTTCGTTGCGCATGCACCTTTGAAAATCACGTAAAAAATGTTATCAAAACGACTCAGTTGCGTTGGGGAAGCGACGATATGAGTCGTTTCGTGTGATCTCATTTTCATGTTTAACAACAGCTGAGGGGTATTATGTTTTCTAATAGATTCGGATTAATGACGTCGGTGGCGCTGGCGACGATGATGGCCGCGCCGATTGTTCTTGCTCAGCAAACCACTGCAACTGTCGGCGGCAGGGTCACGTCGAGCGACGGGGCAGCGGTTACCAACGCAACAGTTTCAATTACCGATACGCGCACAGGAAGGGTGCAGACATCATCTACAAATTCTCAGGGTGTGTTCAGCTTTTCCAGCCTCGTCGTTGGCGGCCCCTACACACTGCGCATTTCTGCGCCATCCTATAGAGACCAGCGGATTACAGATATTCGCGCGGATCTTTCCAGTGACGTTTCCGTTCCAGTGGTTATGACTACTGCCGCCGCAACAAGCGACGAAATCATCGTCACCGCGACTGCGCTGCGCCTGTCGAATGTTGCGCTTGGACCAAGCTCCAGCTTCGACCTTCAGGACCTCACCAACCTGCCGTCATCTTCGCGGCAGATCCGCGACATTATCCGGGTTGACCCGCGCGTGACCATCGGTCGCTCTCAACAAGATCCGTCCGCTGGCCGCGGCACGGGCATAAGCTGCCTTGGCTCGTCAAACCGCACCAACTCCTTCACCATTGACGGCGTGCGCGCCAATGACGGGTTTGGCCTAAATACATCCGGCAACCTGGCCCGGAATACATTTCCAATACCGTTCGATACGCTCGCGGCGGCGGCCGTTGAATTTTCACCGGTCGACGTTGAGTACGGACAGTTCAGCGGTTGTAACATCAACGTTGTCACCAAATCCGGCACCAACGAATTTCATGGCTCGGCTTTCTTCTTGTACAATAACGACAGCCTAACCGGCGATTCCGTTGAAGGCGTGGAGTTCGATCAGGGAAGTTTCGACCGATATAACTGGGGCGGCGAGTTTGGCGGCCCAGTCATCAAGGACAAACTGTTCTTCTACGGATCATATGAAGAAACCGACACCGCAGCAGTCAGCAACGTCGGCCCGGCGGGGAGCGGTTTTCCAATTGAAACAACGCTCACAAGCGCCGAAACCGATCAAATCCGCGACATTCTGATCAACTCCTTTGGCCGCGATCCCGGCGACCTCATTCGTAATCTGCCGCAAACTTCGCGCCGCATTTTCGGCCGTGTCGATTGGAACATCAACGAAGATCACCGCCTTGAGGCGACTTACGCACGCCTCAACGAAGAAACGATTATCGGCGATGACATCAACAGCGGCCGCGGAGGGTTCACTTTCTCCGATAACTTCCATCGCCGTGGTTCAATGTCCCAAACCTATGGCTTACGGATTTTCTCGAACTGGACGGATAAATTATCCACGGAAATCAGAGTATCGCGACAAGACGTCGATGACCTCCAGGACCCGTTTGGCGGTGGCGAAGCACAATTGGACAACAAGCCGCGTATTGCGATTGGCTTTGGCGGGCCTGGCGTCGCCGGGGAATTTTTCGGACAGGATTTCGTATCTGGCCCAGGCACATTCCGTTCGGCAAACCAGCTGAACTACACAACTGACCAGCTAAAATTCAAGGCTGATTATGTCGCCGGAGATCATTTGTTCACGGCTGGCTATGAACTGGAACGCGTTGACGTCTTCAACCTCTTCATCATCAACGCCACCGGCACCGTATTCTTCGACGATATTGCATCTCTGGCAGCTGGCGACGCCTCAAACATCCGCGCTGGCGTATCATTCACCCAAGATCCTAACGACGCCGCTGCGCAATATAAGCGGACTGTCCATACCGTGTATTTGCAAGATGAGTGGTCAATCACGAATAACCTCGAATTCGTTCTTGGCCTTCGTTACGATTTTTACAAATCCGGTTCAGCGCCATTAGAAAATCCGAACTTTATAGCGCGTTACGGCTTTTCTAATACTCAGGCGTTTGATGGCCTCGACGCACTACAGCCACGGATTGGCCTGAAATACACCATGCCAGACCGGTTCGGAGACACGCGGCTCTCCGCCGGCTTTGCCGCTTTCTCTGGCGGCGACCCAAGTGTTTGGTTCGCGAACTCGTTCCAGAATTTTGGCGGCGCCCTGGGTGTCGGCGATGCTGGCGCGGGCTGTTCGCCAGCAGACCTAATGGTCCTTAGCAGCGGATCTTTTGCAGGCATTCCACAATGTGTTATCGATGCCGGCCAGGCCCAGGCGCTCAACTTTAACGGCGACGTTGCAGCAACCGATCCAGATTTCGAAATTCCGACGATCCATCGTTATAGCGGCAACATTTCCCACCGGACCGATTTCAGTTCAGCGTTCTTCAGCAACTGGGATCTACAGTTTGATGTGATCTATTCTGACCTCATCGATGCTGTCGATTTCGTCGATCTGCGGATAAACGAAATTGGTACAGCGCCCGATGGCAGGCCGCTATTTGGCACAGTAGACCCTCTGGCCGCTGGGTGCATCGCGACATTCAATGGGATACGTCAAGGGTTTTCAGGTGACACCACAAATTGTGGCGGAAGCCCACAAGCTATCTTGCTCACCAATACACTAAATGGCGGCGGCCACACATTCAGCGTCTCCGCCCAAGCGGCGAAAGACTTTGAACTTTCTAATCGCACGTCGCTTAGCTTGAATCTCGGCTACGCCTATAACGAATCCGTGATCGGAAACGCTGGCTCCCTCTTTACGGCGGATGAAAACTTCCGTGAAGTTCCAACTTCCGACTTCAACAATGTTCCCCTCGGCGAGTCGCCGCGGAACGTGACCAACAACTTTGTGTTGTCGACGACGCTCGCCCATGAGTTTATGGACGATTACCCAACCACGCTGACAGCGTTCTTCCGCTATCGAAGCGGAACGCCGCTAAGCCCAACCTTCTCGCAGCCGCAGTTTGGCGACCCCAGCACTAGAGCGCGTAGCTTGCTTTACATTCCGGACGGACCAAGCGATCCGTTGGTCAGCTTTGCGCCAGGATTTGATCAGACTGCATTTTTTAATTTTGTTGATGAAAACGGGCTCGACAAATATGCCGGGCAAATCGTCGGCAAAAGTGCGCTCGACCAGGATGATGCATTTGATCTCGATCTGCGCTTCCAGCAGGACTTTCCGGGCTTTTTTGGACAAGACAGATTCAAGTTCTTCGTTGATTTTGAAAACTTCTTGAACTTTCTTAGCGACGATTTCGGGGTTAACCGCTTTATCAATACCAGCGGCACGCTTGAAACCGTACCGGTCGTGGATGCATCGATCGTAGGCAATCAGTTCGTCTACAACACATTCACCCCGCCATCGGTCGTCGTCGATACAAACGACACACTGTGGCGGCTTCAGCTGGGCGTTCGCTACGAATTCTAGGCGGGCGTCACACAACAAAATGCAAAAGAGGCGGCGCTTTGCGTCGCCTCTTTTTTTACGTGCTTAAGATGCGTGCAGCGGCCAGTTTTCGATGACTTCGACAAACCTTGTCAGCCATGCGTTGGTCTGCGCGCCATCGAGGACGCGGTGATCGATGGTCAGTGATACGAACGCCATGGGACGTATCAAAATCGCATCGGCGCCGTCGATTGTGCGTACGACAACGCGCTTTTCGAGCTTACCGACGCCCAGAATCGCCGATTGCGGCTGATTGATAATAATCGGCGTGGCGACAATCGAGCCTGAGGTTCCGTGATTTGAGATCGAAAAAGTGCCGCCGCGAACGTCTGCGGGCGCCAGCGCGTTGTTGCGCGCTTTCTCGGTCAGGGTTTGCAGCTCCTTGGCAATCTCAAAATGCGACCGGGTTTGCGCGCGCCCGATCACCGGCACGATCAAGCCCTTGTCACCAAGCGCGACGCCGATGCCGATATTTATATCTTCAAACACGTCAAGATGATCGTCGCACCACCGGCTGTTAACAGTCGGCGTTACCTTCATCGCCTCAACGCAGGCGGCGATAAAATACGCCGTAAAAGTGAGCTTGGCGCCGCGGCCTATATATTCGTCCTTATGCGCATTACGATGCGCGATGATGGC
Source organism: Hyphococcus sp. (assembly GCA_021776415.1). Taxonomy (GTDB): domain Bacteria; phylum Pseudomonadota; class Alphaproteobacteria; order Caulobacterales; family Parvularculaceae; genus Hyphococcus. The sequence goes on along the minus strand of JAJFFY010000078.1, from coordinate 25,578 downwards.
CGAGAAATCAGCTTCAAACACTGCAGTTACATGCGGAGCGGTCTGCACCGAATGCGACATATGCTCGGCAATGCGCCGGCGCATTGAATCATGAGGGATTTGACGAGCCGGGCCAGCGCTCGTCGGAACCATTGGTTGCTCGTGAGATTTTGCGGCGCGCGGTGCGGCGCCGCTTGCAATAAACGCCTGAACATCACCGCGCGTCAGCCGGCCACCCTTGCCGGTGCCGTTGATAAGCGAGGGCTGAAGATCATGCTCGCGCACCAGGCGCCGGACCGAGGGGGACAGGTGGTGCTCGTGCGATACAATGGCGGCGCTCGCTGTTTGCGGCGCCCGCACTGCCGCCGGGGAAGTTTTTACCGGCGCCACATCTGCGCCCGCGCCTTCGCGCAATCGCACGAGATGCAAACGCCCGAGCACGCCGCCGGGCTCAGCCTCGCCGTCAGCATCGATCAAAATCTCCGCAACGACCCCCGTGAACGGCGACGGCACTTCGACGGCGACTTTGTCTGTCTCCAGCTCGACCAGCGGCTCACCCTCGGCGATCGCCTCACCAACTGATTTGTACCAGCTTTTGACGACAGCCTTGGTGCCCTCCTGTTCTACAGGCGCAACAACATCAACAATCTCATTCATGGCGATGTCCCTAAAATGCGCAAAGCTGTTCGATCTTATTACGGATCATATGGACATCCGGCACAACGCTATCGAGCAGAACCGGATTGTGGGGACTTGGAATATCCGGCATCGTCAACCGCGACACCGGCGCGTCGAGCGCGAGAAACGCCTCATCGGCGACCACAGCGGCAATCTCTCCGCCAAAACCGCCGGTGCGCAGATCCTCATGGACGATCAGACAGCGTGCGGTTTTTGCAACCGAGGTAAGCACGGCTTGCTTGTCCCACGGGACCAGCGTGCGCAGATCAATGACGTCAGCACCCCGCCCAGATGCGTCCGCTGCTTCCTCGCAACGTTTCACCATTGCGCCCCATGTGACGATGGTAATGTCGCTGCCCTCACGGGTCAGCTTCGCCTTGCCAAATGGCAGCACATAATCGTCACCCGGATAGGCGCGGCGCGCCCAGGGATCGTCAAGCATGGCGCGATGTTCAAAAAACATCACCGGATCATCGCCACGCAGCGACGCACGCAACAACCCGGTCGCATCTTCGGCATTGGACGGAACCGCAACGCGCCAACCAGGCGAATGGACAAACTGAACCTCATTGGTCTGGCTATGCCACGGGTCGCCGCATTTAAAAAATCCCACCGGCATCCGCACCACCATGGGCGCGGCAAACCGGTTATGGGTGCGCCAGCGCATGGTGCCGCAATCGGTCAGTTGTTCCATCGCTGGCTCAGCATATTTTCGAAACTGGATCTCAGGCACTGGAAGCAATCCGTTTACCGCCATGCCCACAGCGCGGCCGATGATGCCCTCCTCAGATAGGCTGGTATCGAATACCCGTGAGCGCCCGTGTTTTTCCTGCAAACCCAAAGTCACCGCATGAACCCCGCCCTTCGGCCCGACATCTTCGCCGAACAGCACCATCTTCGGATTGATCGAAAGCTCATAATCCAATGTCCGGCGCAACGCCGTCACCATATTGATGCGCGGGCCTTCCGGCGTCGGCGCCGCATCACCGGGCGGCAGGTCCACCGCTCCGCGCAGGCCGCCCATCTGTTGCGGCTGATCTTCAGAAAACACATAGTGCATCACGCTCGCCGGATCGGCCGGGCTAATCGCCTCGGCGGCCTCGCGGGCTTTCTCGGTTTTATCTCCAGCCTGCTCGGCAATCGCATCCCATTGGCTCTCGCTCATTTGCGATGGAACCAGGTAAGATTTCAGTTTCGGCAATGGATCGCGCGCCCATTCCGATTTCACGAAATCATCGGTCTTATAGGTTTGCGTATCCTGAAAACTATGGCCCTGCAGACGCGGCACGATCAACCGCAAAAGGCAAGGCCCCTGCCCGCCGCGAACATGCTCGACAGCTTGTTTAATGAGGCTCCCCGCCCCGCCCGGGTCGGTTCCGTCGCCAGAGAGGATTTTCAGGTTTTTAAAACTTGCAAGATTGGCGGCAATATCAGCGCCCGGGGTTTGCATGGTCGAAGGAACCGAAATGCCGTAACCATTGTCTTCGACATAAAACAGCATCGGTAATTTTTGCGTCGTCGCAATGGTGAGCGCCGACCAAAACCCGTTGGTTGCGACAGACGCCTCGCCGCCGAGAACAACGCCGATGGCGCCTTTGTATGCTTCATCGCCGAGCGTCTCGGCGCGAAATTTAACCGCCTGCGCCCAACCGGCAGTCGGCGTGTATTGCGCGCCGACGCCGCCGCACATTGGCAAGGCGCAGGCGCCGTTGGGGTTGGGATAGTTAAACACAACGCCGATATCTCGCCCGTCGGAATAACCGCCGGCCCGCGCCATCGATGAGCCCAGCGCCTCCACAAGATCAACGCCGAGCGAAAGCAGAATCGGCCGCGAGCGGTAATAGCCGCAAATCGCGTCATGTTTGTGGGTCAGTTGCGTTCCAAGCAGTACTTGCGCCATGTCGTGGCCGCGCGCGGAGAACTGATATAAAATCTTGCGCTCCGGAACCAGCCGGGTCTCTTCCAATGCATCGAGCCCGCGCGACAGGTGCACCAGATAGGCAATTCGCTGCCAGTCAATCGACGGATCAATGTGATTTGCGATCGGTCCCGCATCACCGATAACGGCCTGCCCGATTCCCACATGATTGCTCGACATACCGCTCACCTGTCCGCGCAAAATAGCGCCTGCTGGGCCGATTATTCGGCGTTATGGCTGAATAAATTACACCTTATTCCATTGATTTTGTTTCTTTTTTTCTCCATATTGCCAATGTTACTGAGATGAATTATCCATTTTATAGCTATTTCTGAAATAGTCTCATCATCATGAAGCTGACCCAATCCCATATCGATATTCTGCGCGTGATCCAGCGTGACGCCACAGCGACGCTAGAACAGGTGGCCCTCGCCACCGGGGTGTCGCACACCACGCTTTGGCGACGGCTCAAGGAGCTGGAAGCCAACAACGTCATTCGCGGCCGCGTCACCATTTTGAACCCGGAAGAAACCGGGCATACGGTCTGCGCCTTCGTTTATGTGAATATTATCTCCCACAATTCCAAACATCGCGACGCTTTTGAAAAACTCGTCGACGATACGCCTGCAATCATGCAATGTTTTTCGATCACCGGGCCGAATGATTACATCCTGACGATAAGAGTGCGCGACATTAAGGCCTTTGAGCTTTTATTGATGGACAAAATACTGTCTCATCCAAGCGTTGCCTCCGCCTCGTCAAACATCGCACTGCGCGAGCATAAGTCTACCACCGAGTTACAGCTCTGATATTTTAATTCGCGTATCGTTTCATTCAAGTTGAGGGACTTTCCATGTTCGCAAAAACCGACCTGCTCGCGCCCGATGCAATACTAGGCCTTACAAAATTATCGGCGACCGATAAGCGTGAGGAGAAGATTGACCTTGGTGTCGGCGTCTACCGGACAGAAGACGGCGCAACGCCGGTCATGGGCGCGGTGGATCTGGCCGAGCGCGCGGTGATCAAGAAGCAGACCACCAAAGCCTATACGCCCGCCGAGGGCGCGCCGGGATTTTGCGAGGCGATATTGAAGCTAGTTTTTGGCCCCGACAGCGAACAGGTCGCCTCGGGGCGAACCATCGCGGTCCAGTCGCCTGGCGGTTGCGGCGCGTTGCGGCTGGCGGGCGAACTGCTCGCTCGAAATGAGGCCGCGGGCATTTCCGCCGGCGCGCCGACATGGGCCAATCATAAACCGCTGCTGGCCGCCGCTGGGTTGGATGTCCACATGATCCCCTATTACGATGTGAAGACCTCCATGATCGACTTTGACGGGTTCCTCGCCAGCGTCAAAAAACTGGGGCCTACGGACGTTTTGTTGCTGCATGGCGCCTGCCATAATCCGACTGGCGCCGATTTGTCCCATGAGCAGATCGACGCCGTCATCGATATAGCAGCCGAGCGCGGTTTTCTGCCGTTGATCGACACCGCCTATCACGGGTTTGCGACGGACCTTGAGACCGACGCCTATATTGTCCGGGAAATGACCCGGCGTCTGCCGGAAGTGTTGATCACCTATTCCTGCTCAAAAAATTTCGGCCTCTATCGCGAACGCACCGGCGCGATCATCTTTGCCGGGCGCAATCCGGAACAAGCCGCTGCAGTCCAATCACACATCATCAATATTGCCCGCGCGTCTTATTCGATGCCACCCGCCCATGGCGGCGCGATTGTCTCGGAGATCTTACACTCGCCTGAGCTGACGCAAATCTGGCGAGACGAATTGACGACCATGAATCAGGCGATGCGCAATAGCCGCAAATTGCTAGTCGACGCCGCTCGTGAAAGCGGGCTTGGAAACCAGCTTTCCTATATCACCGAGCAAAACGGCATGTTTTCATTGCTGCCAATGACGATCGAGGATGTCACGGTGATGCGCGAGGAATTTGCGATTTATATTGTCGGCGCCGGGCGGATAAATCTATGCGGTGTCCATGGCGGCAATGTCGGCTATCTGGTTCAGTCCCTGAACCAGGTGCTCAATCGTTGAGGGACTACCGCCCCTTCCATTGCGGTTTTCTTTTTTCCTGAAAAGCCGCGACGCCCTCTTTTTTGTCTGCGGTTGAAAACAAAAGCGAGAACGCCTGGCGCTCAAAATCGAGATGGGCGTTGTGGGGCTGATCGAACACCGCTTTGACGACGGCTTTGCCCTGCTGCATGGCCAGCGGCGCGCGCGCGGCAATCTCCTGCGCGAGTTCAACAGCGCGCCCAGTCGCCGCACCGGGATCGCATATCTCCGCCACCAGACCGAATTGCAGCGCCTCTTCGGCGGTAATCGGCTTACCGGTCAAGACCATCGCCATCGCCCGGGACCGCCCGATAATCCGAGCCAGCGTCGCACCGCCACCGGCGCCGGGAATGATGCCAAGATTGGTTTCCGGCTGGCCAAATTTCGCCTCGCGTGAGGCGACCGCAATATCACAACACATCATGAGTTCATTGCCAGCGCCTAGGCACCAGCCTTCAACCGCGGCAATGATCGGCTTACGGATCGCCCGTATGCGCCGCCACAATGCCGGCCGCATATCGGCCAACCCCTCCGGCGCCAGCTTGGGCGCCATCTCGCCAATATCGGCGCCGGCTGCAAAGATTTTATCGCCGCCGGTCATCACCAGACACCCAATCGCCTCGGTAGCATCGCCCTCCTCCAGCGCCTCAGCTATGGCCAGAAGCAGCGCCGTCGAAATCGCATTGCGTTTGTCCGGACGGTTGAGCCGCAACAGCCGGACGTCGCTGGCCGGCGCTTCAACAATCAATACCGCTTCATCAGATGGGTTCATTTTTTAATCCTCGCCGCTGGCGCTTAAAACTTCGCACGGGCTGTATCGGCTGTCGCCGATCTCCTTGGCGATGGCGCCGAGCGCCGCCGCGACGCGTCCATAGCCCTGCTGTTTCGCCCACGCTATGGGCCCGAAGGGATAGTTGACGCCGGTGATCATGGCGCGGTCAATCGCGTCAGCCTCGGCAACCTGATCGCGGACCGCGTCGGCGGCGCAATTGGCGAGTTGGCAAAGCGTGCGGAAGACCACCATCCCCGGCCGGTCGCGAAGTTCAACCGCGCGCTTGCCACACCGCGCCGCAAGCCGCAGCGCAGTCTCGCGCGCCTCATCGCCGGAAGCCGAAAATGCCAGCGCTGTCGCCGTCGCCGGATCACTCATCCAGTCGAAGCACACGGCCGGCTTTTGAAATTCCGCCGCAAGTGCGCCGGCGCTACGCCCATCGTTAAAGCCGACAAGGACATTGTCGATCTCGGCAAACCCAGGCGCGATATTTTGTTTTATCTCAAACATAACGCCGGCCGCAGTTAACAGAGCCTGAAAGGCAGATGTGTCAGGCCCCACGATGATATCGCCTAGAGGGCCCTGGTTGTCACATTCAACAAAGCTCGGCGCGGGCATTTGCGCATCTTCGTCATAGTCATAAACGCCCCGCCCGGATTTGCGGCCAAGCCGCCCGGCAGCGACCAGGCGCAACTGCGCCTGCGACGGGACGAACCGGGTGCGGCCATTATAGGCGTCGAAAATCGATTGCGCGGCAGCATTGTTGATATCGTGTCCGATCAGGTCGCCAAGCTCAAATGGCCCCATTCGAAATCCGGCAAAGTCCTTATACAGAAAATCAAGCGTCGCCGCGTCACTCGCCTGTTCTTCCAGCGCGCGCCAGCCCTCGCCATAGAACGGACGGGCAACCCGGTTGACGATGAACCCCGGTACATCCCTCGCATTGACCGCGACCTTGCCCCAACCCTCCATCAGCGCACGCGCCGACGCCGCGATCGCCGGATCAGTGTCGGCGCCCGAGACCACCTCGACAAGTTTCATGATCGGCGCGGGGTTGAAAAAATGTAAGCCGAGAAACTGAGCCGGACGCGCCAGCCCTTCGGCAAGTCGGCTCACCGACAAAGACGACGTATTGGTCGCTAACACAGCTCGGTTGTCCAGCACGCGCTCAAGCTGGGTATATAGGGCATGCTTGATGGCAGCGTCTTCTATAATCGCTTCAATCACGAGATCAGCGTCGGCCAACGCGCTGATTTCCAGCGTCCAGCAAACGCGAGAGGCAAGCGCCTCCGCTTCAGCGGCGTCAATCTTGCCGCGTTTCAACAGTGCGCTGGCGCCTTTTTCAACGCTCGTGCGCCCGCGCGCCAGCGCCTTGTCATCGCGGTCAAGCACAACGACATCGTGACCGGCCTGCGCCGCCACTTGCGCAATGCCCGCGCCCATGGCGCCCGCGCCGCACACGCCAATCTTGGTTTTGGTGCTAAACATCCGTTCTCATTTGTTATATTAACTGACGATATTGGCGAGCGCCATGTCAGCGGCGCTTTCCCACTGTGTCAACAGTGCGTCATTCGGCGTATGGCGCAAGCCCATTTTCCGCAGCATCTCATATCGCGGCGATGCGGCGGCGCCAAAGCTCGCCGCCACGCGCGGGCGCCAATAGTCAACGGATTTGGCAATCGCGGCTTTGGCGCCGTCCGCCATCAGTTTCTTCAAGCCTTCCTCTCCAAGCTCAGTGTGGCGCATCTCACGCAACAGGATTTCTGCAAAAGTCTGCGCAAGCGGCTGGTATGAGCACTGCGATAGTTCTTTAAGCTGAATAATTGTGGCGTAGCCCATGAGCACGTTCATTGTAACGGCGTCGCTCCAGCCCTCAATTGGATGATGAAACACATTGAGCCGCATATCGCCGTCCAGGCGATCCCCTCCAAGGTCCTGATCCCGATCAACGCGGCTGTTCCAGGGGTGGATGTTTTGATAGCGGTCAATATTGGCGCCAAATTCGCCCATGATCTTGAGCACACGCTCGGCATGATCAAATTTTTCAAGCACAATGCGCGACGCGGCGATACGCTCGGTGATGCCCGGCCCGTCATTGATAATGTCTGCAAAGCCCGCCGCGCCCGCCAACTCGGAATCTACAAAACTCGCCATAATCCGCAATAGCTCAGCGCGATAGCGTGGCGGCGTGTTGTCCGGTGCGGTGAGTTTGCCGCCTTTTTCGAGATAGTCCTGAATGGAATTTTCATCCGGCAACAATTTTCTCCGCCTATTGGTCCCAGCTATTGATCATAATCTACAACAAGCTTGTCGCTTAAAGGATAGCATTGGCAGGTTAGCACATAGCCGCGCTCTACCTCGTAATCTTCAAGCGCGTAATTGGCCAGCATCTCAGCTTCGCCTTCAATCACTTTTGCCCGGCAAGTCGAGCAGACGCCGGCCCGGCAGGCAAACGGTGCGTCGAGGTCTGCGCCAAGCGCGGCCTCCAGCACCGATTGGCCGTGTTTGGCGATATCAACCTCGCGACGAACGCCGTCCATGATAATTGTCGCCTTACAGACAGCCGCGGTATCGTCGCCTTGCTTCGGCGCCGCGCGGGCTTTTGCTTTTCCGGGCTGGGCTGATGCGAACAGCTCAAATTTGATTTTCGCCGCATCCATGCCGGCCGCCTTAAGGGCGGCCGCTACCGTCAACATCATCGGTTCAGGCCCGCAGATAAAGGCAAAATTCGCACCCTCGACATTAACCCAACGACCAAAAAGCGCATCGCATTTCTCGGCAGTCAAAAGACCACTGAACAGTTCAATGTCGGTTTCACTTTCAAGAATATGGATCACATTAAAGCGACCCATATGAAGGTTTTTGATATCTTCGAGCTCTTCTTTAAACATGATCGACGTCGCCGACCGGTTTCCATAAACCAACGTGAAGGTAGATTGCGGCTCTGCATTGAGAACGGTTTTGATAATGCTAATCAACGGCGTAATGCCGCTGCCGCCTGCAAACCCCAAATAGCGCCGGACTGCGCCCGGCATCAGCGGTGCATGGAAATTGCCCATGGGCGCCATGGCGTCGAGTGTGTCGCCGACTTTTAACTCATCATTGGCGAAGGATGAAAACCAGCCACCATCCACCTTTTTAATGCCAACCCGCAAGGTACCATCCGCAACGCCTGAACACACTGAATAGGACCGTCGCATTTCTTCGCCGTCAAACTTGCGGCGAAACGTCAGATACTGGCCCTGCGTGAAGTCAAACGCCTCGCGCGCATCCGCTGGCGGCTCCAACGTGACAACCACGCTGTCTCGGGTTTCCCGGTGAATATCGCTCACGCGAAGAGGATAGAACTGCGCCATATTTTATTGTTCCGCTTCTTCTAAAAGCTTTTAAAATAGTCAAATGGTTCCAGACAGTCCTTACAGCGATAATGCGCCTTGCAAGGGGTTGAGCCGAACTGGCTGATACATTCGGTATTGGCTGAACCGCATAGCGGACATTTAATCCGTGTCCGTGTCCGCAACGCACCAGCGCAGGCGGCGCCTTTTTCCGGAGGTGCGATGCCATAGGCATTAAGTTTTTCGCGCGCCGATTCAGTGATCCAGTCAGTCGTCCAGGCGGGCGACAATTGCGTCTCGATGCGCACCTCATCAATGCCGTGTTTGCGGATCGCCTGTTCGATATCCATCGCAATCACCGCCGTCGCCGGACAGCCGGAATAAGTCGGCGTTACCGTCACGACGATAGCAGCGCCGTCGAGGCTGACGTCGCGAACGATGCCAAGCTCAACCACCGAGATGACGGGGATCTCCGGATCCGGCACATCTTCGAGCCAGCTCCAGATTTCTTTTATCGAAAGATGTGTCGCGAGCGCCGCCATGGGATCACCACTGCGCCCCGGGATAGCTGCGCTGAAGAAATTGCATGTCCGCCAACATGTGACCAAGCGCTTCCGTATGCAGTCCGACCTTGCCGCCCTTTTGCATAAACGCAGCCTCAGGGATCGTTAGCGTCGCCTCGCCAAACACCTTGCTGGTATAATCTTTGTACTGCGCTTCAATGTCTCCGAGGCCCGGCCCGACAACCGCCTCGTCGATCGCGTCTGCCGCCATGAGCTCTCCGCTATAGCGCCATAATCGATCGAGCGCTCCTTGCATGCGGTGATGACTTTCATCGCTGCCGTCGCCAAGGCGGATGATCAGATCGGTTGAGCGATCCAGGTGATAGGCCGCTTCCTTGACCGATTTTTCCGCAATCTCGGCAACACGCGCATCCGCCGCGCCCGACAGCATTTTCAACATCGGATGATGCCAGGCGTCGAACAGGAACTGACGCATCAGGGTCTGACCGAAATCGCTGTTTGGCTGTTCCACCAGCAGGCAATTGCGAAATTCACGCACGTCGCGCAAAAAAGCGAGGTCGTCAGCGCTGCGGCCTTTGCCTTCAAGCTCTCCCGCAAGCCCGAGCCACATCCGCGTCTGGCCGATCAGGTCCAGCGCGACATTAGCAAGGGCGATATCTTCTTCGAGCACCGGCGCATGGCCGCACCAAGCCGAAACATTCTGTCCAAGGACGAGACAATTGTCGCCCATGCGCAGCGCAAATTCGACTGTTGGATTGTCCGCCATCACATGCGCCCAACGTCATCGGGAATATCAAAAAATGTCGGGTGGCGGTAGACTTTGGAATTTGCAGGCTCAAACAAAGGTCCCTTCTCTCCCGGCGCCGATGCGGTGATGTCGCCGGCTTTGACGACCCAGATCGAAACACCTTCATTGCGCCTGGTATAAACATCACGCGCATTGTTGATCGCCATTTCAGAGTCAGGCGCATGCAGACTGCCCACATGGCGATGGGACATCCCGTGTTGCCCACGGATAAACACTTCCCAAAGCGGCCATTCGTTTGACATATAGTACTCCTATTCCGCCGCGACTTTGTCGGCGGAGTGTTTTTCAGCATGCGCCATCAACGCGTCACGGAACCACTCGCCGTCACTCCAGGCTTTGCGGCGCGCGGCCATGCGATCAGCGTTGCAAGGGCCGTTGCCTGAGACCACTTGGAAAAATTCTTCCCAATCGACCTCGCCAAAATCATGCCCGCCCTTCTCCTCATTCCATTTAAGGTCAGGATCGGGGACGGAAAGGCCAAGATACTTCGCTTGTGGAACCGTCTGGTCGACAAATTTCTGGCGCAACTCGTCATTGGTATCTTGTTTGATCTTCCACGCCAGCGACTGAGCCGAATGCACCGATTGCGCATCGGACGGGCCGAACATCATCAGCGACGGCCACCACCAGCGATCCAGCGCATCTTGCGCCATCGCTTTTTGATCCAGCGTCCCGGCGCAGAGCTTCATCATGATGTCGTAGCCCTGGCGCTGGTGGAAACTTTCTTCCTTGCAGACGCGGATCATCGCGCGGGAATAAGGCCCAAACGAACAGCGCTGCAATGGCACCTGGTTCATGATCGCGGCGCCGTCGACGAGCCAGCCGATGGCGCCGATATCAGCCCATGTCAGCGTCGGGTAATTGAAGATCGAGGAATATTTTGCCTTCCCCGACAGCAATTGCTCCGTCATCTGATCGCGCGATACGCCAAGAGTTTCCGCTGCGCAATAAAGATAAAGTCCATGCCCGGCCTCGTCCTGCACCTTGGCGATCAGGATCGCCTTGCGCTCCAGCGTCGGCGCCCGGGTGATCCAGTTGCCTTCCGGCAGCTGGCCGACAATTTCCGAATGGGCATGTTGCGAGATCTGGCGGATCAGCGTCTTGCGATAGCCCTCCGGCATCCAGTCCTTGGGCTCGATCTTGACGCCGGCATTGACCTTTTCCTGAAAGGCGCGCTCAACCGGATCCATCTCCTCGAGAGACAGCACGCCCTTGCCGGTAGATTTTACTTCCTGTGCGTACAAAAAAGCCTCCTAAAAACAGGCAATTGCGAGCATGTTTGAACAGCCAAGCTGCGGCGCAGAATGGCGACAGCGACTATATAGAATTAACCGACCATACGGTCAACGAATTATCAGGGCTACACAAGCTCGATAATACAGGCAATTCCCTGACCAACGCCGATGCACATGGCGCACAGCGCGTAGCGCCCACCCGTGCGCTGCAGCTCCTCCGTGGCGGTTAACACCAGCCGGGCGCCAGACATGCCGAGCGGGTGGCCAAGGGCGATCGCGCCGCCATTGGAGTTCACATGCGCGGCGTCATCGGCAAGGCCAAGCTCCCGCATGGTCGCCAGCACTTGCGCTGCGAACGCCTCGTTGAGCTCGATCACATCCATATCGCCGATAGTCAGACCCGCCTTCGCCAGCACAGCCTTTGCCGCTGGCGCCGGACCAAAGCCCATGATGCGCGGCGCCAAACCGACAACCGCGCCGGCGACAAACCGCGCTCGCGGCGTCAGGCCATATTTTTTTGCGGCGTCCTCGGATGCAACAACCAGCGCCGCGGCGCCGTCATTCACTCCCGACGCATTGCCGGCGGTGATGACGCCGTCCTTTTTTACAAACGGTCTTAATTTTCTAAGCGCCTCAAGGCTGGTCTCTCGCGGATGCTCGTCCCGGTCGATAATTTTGGGGTCGCCCTTTCGCTGAGGGATCTTAACCGGCGATATTTCCGCAGTAAATCTCCCCGAACTTTGCGCTTTAGCCGTGCGTTGCTGACTGCGCAGGGCGAAGGCATCCTGATCTTCGCGCGTGACCGAGAACTCTTCGGCGACATTTTCCGCAGTCTCCGGCATGGAATCAATCCCGTACTGATCTTTCAGAACCGGATTAACAAAGCGCCAGCCAAGGGTGGTATCGAAAATCTCCGCCTTGCGCGAGAACGCCGCCTCCGCCTTGCCCATCACAAACGGCGCGCGCGACATGGATTCCGCACCGCCGGCAATCACCAAATTAGCCTCTCCGGCCTTGATCGAGCGCGCCGCAATGGTCACCGCATCCATGCCCGACCCGCACAAACGGTTGACCGTCGTTCCGGGCACGCCCTCGCCAAGCCCCGCCAGCAGCGCCGCCATCCGCGCGACATTGCGATTGTCCTCGCCGGCCTGATTGGCGCAGCCCAAAATTAAATCGTCGACCGCCGTCCATTCAATGCCGCGATTGCGCTCTTTCAACGCGCGCAGCGGAACCGCCGCAAGATCGTCGGCGCGCAACGCAGCCAGAGCGCCGCCATATCGCCCAATCGGGGTTCTGATAGCATCGCAGATATAGGCGTCCGCCATTTATCTATTCCTCTGTTTTAACAAACGGCCATCAGGCGCGCGTCCAAATAATTGACCGACCGGACATTCGATTATATGAACGCTGCAAGTGATGCAACGCTAATTCAAAACCGGCCAGGGAGGCCCATTTCGGGCTATAATATACATGGCGTATGAGACCATCCTGTTTTCCATAGAAGAAGCTGCAGCGCGGCTCACCTTGAACCGCCCGGACCGGCTCAACAGCTTCACCGTCCAAATGCATGATGAAGTGCGCGACGCGCTTGATCGCGTCGAAGCCGACAAATCGGTTCGGGTTTTACTGATCACCGGATCGGGGCGCGGATTTTGCGCCGGCCAGGATTTGTCCGACCGTGCTGTCGCGCCGGGCGGAGATAGCGTCGATCTCGGCGCATCGCTGGAGGATCGCTACAACCCGTTAATCCGCCGGCTGACCAGTTTGGAGATGCCAGTGATTTGCGCGGTGAACGGCGTCGCCGCCGGCGCCGGAGCGAATATTGCCCTCGCCGCGGACATTGTTATCGCGGCAAAAAGCGCCAAATTCATTCAGTCCTTTGCCAATATTGGTCTGGTTCCCGATAGCGGCGGCACCTGGAGCCTACCGCGCCTTGTGGGGCAAGCGCGCGCGCTCGGCCTCGCCCTCACTGGCGACCCGTTGCTCGCGGAGAAAGCCGAGGAATGGGGCCTGATCTGGAAAGCAGTTGATGACGATAAGCTCATTGAGGAAGCTGACGCGCTGGTTCAAAAATTTGCCGCAGCGCCAACCCGCGGGCTTGCCGCAACCAAACAGGCAATTCGATCCACCTGGTCGCGCTCCCTCGACCAACAACTCGATCTTGAACGAGACCTTCAGCGTCAGCTCGGCAAAACCCAAGACTACCGTGAGGGCGTCGACGCATTCATGAACAAACGCAAACCCGCCTTCAAAGGCCAATAAATTTAAATCATATCGGAGAGAGTGATGTCAGCGCCAATCTTAAAGAACTTTGCCGCAGGGAAATGGGTCGAAGGCAATGGCGGACTGGTGAAGATTGCCTCAGCAGTAACCGGCGAAACGGTGGCGCAAACCAGCTCATCCGGCCTCGACTTCAAAGCGATGCTGGACCATGCGCGCAATGTCGGCGGCCCGGCTTTGCGCAAGCTTACCTTTCATGACCGCGCCTATATTTTAAAAGACCTCGGCAAGGCGATCATGGAGCGCAAGGAAGAGCTTTATGAATTAAACTTCCAGTCCGGCGCGACGCGCAAGGATGGCTGGATCGATATTGAAGGCGGCGCCGGGACACTGTTTGCCATGTCGTCAACCGGCCGAAAGAATTTACCTGATGACCGGATTTTGATGGACGGCCCGGCGGAGCAAATATCGCGTGAAGGCACCTTTATGGGCCAGCATATTTACACACCACGCCACGGCGCCGCTGTCCATATCAATGCGTTCAACTTTCCGGTCTGGGGCATGCTCGAAAAACTTGCGCCAACCCTGCTCGCCGGTGTTCCGGCAATTGTGAAGCCCGCCACCAACACCGCCTATCTTGCCGAGGCGGCGCTGCGCATCATGGTTGAAACCGGGCGCCTTCCCGAAGGCGCGGTTCAGTTGATCGTCGGATCGGTCGGCGATCTGTTCGATCATTTGACCGGGCAGGATATCGTTTCCTTCACCGGCTCGGCGCAAACAGCGAACAAACTGAAAAACCATCCGCGCATCACCAGCCAGAGCGTACGCTTCGTGGCTGAACAGGATTCCCTCAACGCATCTGTGCTGGGTCCCGACGCGACGCCTGATACGCCGGAGTTTGATCTCTTCATCAAGGAAGTCGTCCGTGAGATGACGGTTAAGGCCGGACAGAAATGCACCGCGATCCGCCGCGCAATTGTGCCGATGAGCCTTCTTGGCGCCGCGGAAGAGGCGCTGAAAGCCCGCCTTGCAAAGATCACCGTCGGCGACCCGGCCAATGATGATGTGCGCATGGGTGCGCTGGTCAGCCAGGCGCAGCGCGACGATGTCCGCGAGAAAATTGCCGTTTTGGCGAGCGAAGCCGAGATTGTGTTCGGCGATCCAAACAAAGTCGAAGTGATCGGCGGCGATATCAACGATGGCGCCTTTATTTCACCGGTGCTGCTTCGCTGCGAGACGCCTCAAAGCGCCGTTAAGGTGCATGAGGTAGAAGCATTCGGGCCGGTATCAACTTTGATGCCCTATAACAACCTCGATGACGCAATCAATCTTTGCAATCGCGGCGAAGGCTCCCTCGTCATGTCGCTGTTTACCCATGACGAAGAGATCGCGCGCGACTTCGCGCTTGGCGCCGGCGCCTATCATGGCCGCATCGCAATCATCAACCGTGACAGCGCCAAGGAATCCACGGGACACGGCTCCCCCCTTCCCGTCCTCGTCCATGGCGGGCCCGGCCGCGCCGGCGGCGGCGAGGAACTTGGTGGCGTACGCGGCGTCAAACATTATATGCAACGCACGGCCATCCAGGGATCGCCCGCCATCATCACCGGCGTCACCCATAGCTGGATGAAGGGCGCGGAGATCGACGCCGGCGCGCCGCACCCCTTCCGGTTAAAATTTGGCGAGCTAGCAATCGGTAAAACCATTGAAACCAAAGCGCGCACCATCAGTCTCGAAGACATCGAGCATTTTGCGGAATTTACCGGCGATAATTTCTACGCCCATATGGATGACGAAGCCGCAAAAGCAAATCCGTTCTTCCCGGGTCGCGTCGCCCATGGGTATCTGCTGCTTTCCTTCGCCGCGGGGCTGTTTGTCGATCCGGCGCCGGGACCGGTGCTCGCCAATTACGGGCTTGATGAACTGCGCTTCCTCACCCCGGTTCCTGCGGGCGATACGATCAAAGTGCGCCTCACCGCCAAATCAAAGAAAAAACGCAACGACGAGTATGGCGAGGTCAGGTGGGATGTCCTGGTCACCAATCAGGATGGCGAAGCAGTGGCGAGCTATGATCTCCTGACCATGAACGCGATTTAGGTATCGGAACGCCCATGCCACAGGCCAGCTACCAGCCGCTGCTCGATGATGGCGAACGCCTTGGTCGCATAGCGCTCGAAGCGTTACAGCTTGAGCGTATGCAATGGACGCTGACGCACGCCTTTGAAAATAATAAGGCGTATAAGAAGCTTTTTGATGAGGCTGGTATTCATCCCGGCGATCTAAAAACATTAGGCGATTTGGCGAAATTTCCGTTTACCACAAAAGGTGATTTACGCGCCGCCTATCCGTTTGGATTTTTCGCCTGCCCTCGTGAGGACATTGTGCGGATCCACGCATCCTCCGGCACTACCGGCAAACCAACCGTCGTTGGCTACACCAAAAAAGACATCGCAACCTGGGCCGATCTCGTCGCACGCTCAATCCGCGCGGCTGGCGGGCGCCCCGGCATGAAAGTCCATGTCGCCTATGGCTATGGTCTGTTTACTGGCGGCCTCGGCGCGCATTACGGCGCCGAAGCGCTGGGCTGCACGGTCATCCCCATGTCCGGCGGCCAGACCGAAAAGCAGGTTCAGCTGATTTGTGATTTTGAGCCCGATATTATCATGGTGACGCCGAGCTATATGCTGGCGATCCTCGATGAGTTCCGCCGGCAGAAAATCGACCCACGCGCATCCTCGCTCAAAATCGGCATATTCGGCGCTGAGCCGTGGACTAACGAGATGCGCGGCGAGATCGAAGGTGCCTTCGACATTGACGCGGTTGATATCTATGGCTTGTCAGAGGTTATCGGCCCCGGCGTCGCCAATGAATGCGTCGAGACCAAAGACGGCCTCACCATTTGGGAAGATCATTTCTACCCGGAGATTATTGATCCGAAAACCGGTGCGGCATTACCGGATGGCAGCTTTGGCGAATTAGTTTTTACCTCACTTACTAAACAAGCGATGCCGATCATCCGTTACAGAACCGGCGATTTAACACGGCTGCTCCCCGCAACAGCGCGAGCGATGCGGCGCATTGATCGCATTACTGGGCGTAATGACGACATGTTGATCATTCGCGGCGTCAATGTGTTTCCATCACAGATCGAAGAACAAATTTTAAAAACCTCCGGCCTGGCGCCGCATTACGTTCTTGAAGTAACGCGCCCCGAGCGGCTGGATTTACTGACGGTCAAAGTGGAGGCGCGCGAGGGCAGAACAGAAGAGCGGCGACAAGACGCCGCAAAAGCCCTAAGCCACGCCATTAAAACTAATATCGGCGTATCAGTTCATGTCGATGCCGTCGCCCCGAGCAGCATCGAACGGTCTGCCGGCAAGGCCAAGCGCGTGATTGACTTGCGCGATCAGCGCAAGCCCTAACCCCCTATAGCGAGCAAGGCATATGGCCCGACAACAAGCAGCCGATTACGACCAAAAGCGCGAGCTCATTACCAAAGAGGCCGCAAAGCTGTTCGCCAGCGATGGATTTGACGGCGCTTCGATCGTTGACCTTGCGGCCGCCTGCAACACCTCTAAATCGCTCATCTATCACTATTATTCATCCAAGGAGGCAATTTTATTTGACGTCATGAACGCTCATATGAAATTGCTGTTGGAAATCATACACGACCTTGAGGCAGCAGATGCTCCGCCAGCGGAGTTATTCAAACAATTATCGCGTGAGTTGATGCGGCGATATACCGGCGCAGCAAACAGCCAAAAGGTTCTGCTATATGAATTGAACAATCTGCCGAAACCTCAGCAAAAAGAAATCATCGCCATACAGCGCCAGATCATCGACTTTGCCGAAGACCTGCTGAAGCGCTCCGCACCCGATGTTCAACCGGATCATGGCCGGCTAAGAGCTCATGTCATGTTATTCTTCGGCATGCTCAACTGGACCCATAACTGGTTCAAGCAATCCGGCGCCGTCAGCCGCGACGACATCGCCGATATGGCGGCTGAGAAAACTTTGGCGACACTGGTTTAGGATATCCAGGAGCCAACTGTTCGGCGCTTTATCTTTGCCAGAGACTGGCAGGGGCGGAGGGACTCGAACCCACGACCCTCGGTTTTGGAGACCGATGCTCTACCAACTGAGCTACACCCCTAAGGCCATCTCATGCATTAGGACGGCGGGGGCCGGCTTGCAACAGCGAAATGGCGCCAGCGCCCGCTTTAGCCGGATTTTGCCGCCCATTCCAGAATTGTCTCCGCAGCCAGCGCTGCTGCCGGCGGCCCGCCGACGCCGAATTTTTGCAGCTGCTCGGGGAACGCCTCCAGCTGGGCGCGCCGCTCCGCCGCGCCCGTCAAAAGCGGTGCAAGCGCCGCCGCCATCGCTTCAGGTTTACAGTCTCCCTGCAGAAATTCCGGGATAATTTCTCGGCCCGCAGCGATATTAATCATCGAGAGGTAGCGAACCGTGGCGACATTGCGAACCCAGAGCGCTGATGCCCAGTCGATGCAATAACCGACCACCATCGGCGTTCGGCAGATCGCCAGCTCGGTTGTCGCGGTGCCTGAGGCGGCCAGCGCCGCTGTCGCCGCACGATAGGCCTGATAGCGCTCCGCAGCGCCAATCAACGCCGCGCCGCCCGGCCAGTTCGCCGCCGCCATAGCGACCTCCGGCTTCACGGCCGGCGCCGCCACAAGCGCCGTCTGCAAATCGGGAATAGTCTTGCGCAGAATTTCCACCGTCTGCCGATAAGGCGCCAGCAACCGACGCACCTCGCCATTGCGGCTGCCCGGCAGAACCGCAAGCAGGGGGCTATCATCAAGGCCGTGTCGCTCGCGGAACGCGGCGTCATCATCACGCGCCTGCGCGGCGGCTTGAAACGTGGAATGGCCTACAAACTTGCTCCGCACACCCTCTTTTTCAAACCAAGCCGGCTCAAAATCAAACAGCGTCAGAATGCCGTCAAAAAGCGCAGCGACCGTCTTTGTCCGGTGCGGACGCGACGCCCACACTTGCGGTGCTACATATTTGATAAGCTTCGCTTCTGGCGCGCGTTGTTTTATCTTCTTTGCTGCAATTCGGGCGAATGACCATCCGTCAATCAGAATTACCGCGTCCGCCGATTTTGCTTCCGCCTCCAACGTCAGAGCGTCTGCGGCTTTATGCGCCGCCGGCAGCGCCTTCATGGCGTCGATGGGACCAATGACCGAAAACGGATCGATCGGAAAGAGGCTCTCGAGCCCCGCCGCTTTCATCAGCGCGCCGCCGCAACCAAAAATTTCGACATCAGGAGATTTTTTACGAAGCTCATTTATCAACGCCGCGCCGAGTGCATCACCGGATGGCTCGACTGCGCACAACATCAGTTTTAGCGACGCGCCAGAACGGTTTGCAGACGCGTTCACGGCTCCCTCATATCAGTATCAGAAAAACCGTATACGAATAACCCGGCTTTATCCGCGCAGTGGACAACTTCTTCGCGATCAATAATCAATGCAAAACCCGCCTCAACCGCAACGCCGCGAAGGCCTGCTCTGTCTGCGCGGCGAATGGTCTCCGGGCCGATGACCGGCAGATCAACGCGCAATTCCTGGCCCGGCTTTGGGCGTTTAACTAATGTCCCGACCCGTGCGCCGCGTTCATTAGCGTCAGCTAATTCCGTGCAGCGTCGCAGCATGCCGTCCGTACCCTCTGCAGCTTCAATCGCAATGACTAAACCGTCAGCAACGACAGCTGCCTGGCCGACATCAAACGGTCCGAGTGCGTTTATGAGCGCTGCGGCTTTTCGCATATCGCGAAAATCTTTTTCATCGGGATGATGCGCACCAAGCGCGCCGGGCGGCGCCTCCAGTCCCTGCATCGCCTCATCTGCGCCGACCACTAAAAAGCCATCCGCCTCCACGGTATCGACAAGCACGCCCAACAATGCGCCGTCGCCTTTAGCCGCAGCGGAGATAATTTTAGGCATCAACGCAGCTCCGCGCCAGTCCGCTTTAAGGGCGGCGAAGTTGGGCCTTTTGACCGTGCCAGCGAAAACGACAGCGTCGCAATTCTCGGCCTTCAATATACGTAATATCTTGCCAATCTCGCCGATGCCGCAATCATCTCCGGGTAGGGCTTCAAGCGATGGTCCGGCCGAGCCAATGATTCTGATAATGTGAAACGCCTCAGCACGCTCAGCGCAAGACGAGGCAATACATTCCGGCAAGGCGCCGCCACCGGCGAGTATCCCGAGTTTTCGCCAGCGAACCATCGGGACTAGCGCCTGGGCGTCATCAATGGCCGTGACGTATCGACATAGATAAATTTAACGATACGTTGGACTTCGTCACAGTCGGTGAACTCTTCACGAACGTGATCGACACGCTCCTTAAACGTATCGCGATCGTCAAACAGAATTCGGTAGGCCGCGCGCAAGGCGTGTATTGTCGTTCGCTCCATACCGCGCCGTTTCAAGCCGATAATATTCAGCCCCGCCAGTCGCGCATGATTACCGAACGCCGAGGCATAAGGAATAATGTCGGTGATCACCGCTGCACATCCGCCGACAAACGCATAATCGCCAATACGGCAGAACTGGTGAATGGCGGACTGTCCGCCAAGGAATGCGCCCTCGCCAACCGTTACATGGCCGCCAACCGCAACATTAATAGAGCAAATGACATCGCTGCCAATGTTGCAATCATGAGCAACATGAGAACCAATCATGAAAAACCCACGATCGCCGACCCGTGTTACACCGCCACCATCAACAGTGCCGGTATTCATCGTCACATTTTCACGCACGATCACATCGGCGCCAACAATAAGTTTTGTGGCTTCGCCGCGATACTTCAAATGCTGCGGCGGACCGCCCAGCACCGTAAACGGGTGGACTATTGTGCGTGCGCCAATCTCAGTATCCCCTTCGATGACAACACACTTCTGTAGCGTAACGCCATCATGAAGACGCACTGATGGACCAACATGGCACATCGGGCCGATCACAACATCAGCGCCAAGCTCGGCGCCGTCCTCAATGATTGCAGTCGGATGAATGTTCATGCCACGCATCGATATGATCAGATCCCTTGAGCAAGCATCGCGGAATATGTTGCGTCCGCAACGCGCGCATCGTCAACATAGGCCGTGCTTTGAAAACGCCACACCGGCGCCCGGCGATGAACTGTCCGCACATTTATTCTCAACTGATCACCGGGAATGACCGGCTTTCGAAAGCGCGCCTTGTCTACCCCCATAAATAGTACTATTTTACCATCTGTATCAAGATTTTCTGTATAGGATGTAAATGCTGCAGCAGCCTGCGCCATCGCTTCAATAATTAACACACCAGGCATAACCGGCTTCTGCGGAAAATGCCCTTGAAAAATCTGATCGCTATAGCTGACATTTTTGATGCCGACCGCACTATCGCCCGGTTTAATATCAACCAGGCGGTCGATCAGCAAAAAAGGAAACCGGTGAGGCAGGAGCTGCATCAACTCATCGACCTCCAGAACGGTTTTGCCCGGCTCAAGTTGCGTCATGTATTTTTTCCACTTTTTTCTTTTCCAAGCCTGGACAGCCTGACAGTTTCACGAAGCCATTCCTTGATCGGCCGCGCCGGCGCGCCGCCCCATCGCTCCCCAGCCGGCACATCACGCATTAAACCGGCTTTTGCCGCAAGCTGCACGCCGTCGCCAATATGGAGGTGGTCAGCCAATCCAACCTGGCCTCCCATGAGAACGCCATCGCCAATAACACAGCTGCCAGATATACCCGTTTGCGCCGCCAAAATGCAATATTCGCCGATACGGGTGTTGTGACCGATTTGCACCAAATTATCGATCTTTGTACCCTTGCCTATCACCGTATCGGTGAGCGCTCCGCGATCGATTGTCGTATTCGCGCCAATCTCAACATCATCTTTAATGACGACGCGCCCAAGCTGGGGTACGCGCACTATACGCCCCTGATCTTCGACAAAACCAAAGCCGGCCTGCCCGATCCGTACACCAGCTAAAATATGCACATTTTTACCAATGATTGCGTGGGTAATGGTTGATCCGGCAGCGATTTTTGCGCCAGCGCCAATCACCACTCCGCAGCCGATATGGCAATGCGGGCCGATGTGAACGCCGGCGCCAATATCAACGCCAGCGCCCACCGAAACACTCTGATGGATATACGATTCAGGATGAACAAGCGTCTCAACAGTGACAGGCAGCGCTTCATCCTCAATGGATTGGTGCAGCAATCCAGCCAGGGTCGCGAAAGCAAGCTTAGGCGATTTAACCGTCAGCAAAACACCCTCGCCTTTGCATTTCTCAGCAAGCGCCGCCGTGGTTGCGCAAACGCCAAACCGCCGATCCGTTAGACTGGCAAGCGACGCCTCATCCTCACAGTAAACAATCGCGGATTGGAGATCGTGTTCATCCAAGGCTGCAACATGCGTGATCAGCCCTCCGCTCTCTTGCGATAGCCCAGCGCTAATGGAGCTTGCTGCTTCCAGATATGTAAGCGGTGCGCTCTGGATAAAAAATCGCGGGTCTGGCATGGCCGTCTTCTATCCTGTTTGCACTAAAATAGAAACGGCCGGCGCACGCCGCGCCGGCCGGGGACTGCTATATCGAGGCGTATTCGGGCTACTTATTTCTTGCTATTCGCCGCCTCAGCCTGGGCTTTTGCTACTTCCTGGAGCTGCTTTTCGATTTCTGCAAGAGAGATCTTCTGCACCTCAACTGTTTTCATCTTCTTGTCGAGCACAGCGATCACTTCCTGCGTGATATCCGTTTCAACGGCAGCATACATTACTTGTGATGTATCAAGCACAATAGTAGCTCCACGTTTTTCGATAATGTCTTTCATTATCGGCTGACTCGCAATGAGAATTTTGCTTTGTGCGTTTTGGAGTGCTTGGTTAAAGACTTGAGATACAATTTTTTCTCGCTGCGGCAATGCATATTGCTGACGTATCTGAAGCTCCTGCTCTGTCTGTGCACGAACTTCATCAGACATTAACGATGCATTCTTCTGATAGTTCTCAATGTCCTTCTTGAGCTTGGCGACTTCGGCCTCAAGCTCTTTAACGACACTTTCCTGGACTGCTTTGGCTTGGTCTGGAATGGTTTTGCCCGCCTTTGACTGGTTTACAATCTGCGCGCTGTTAATAACCAAAATTACCGGCGCTTGTTGTGCGCTTTGTGCTTCTGCACTGTTGACCGCAGCAAAGCCAGCGGCGCCGGCGAGCGTAAGCGCAATAGCGCCTGTAATCGCAAAAAACTGTTTTTTCATGTTACACCTCATACTTTCTAAAAGCTTGTCCCAGCACTAAATCGGAAGCCCTCGGTCTGGTCATATATTTCTTGGCGTAAAACCTCCGCAAAGTCGAACCGAACGGGCCCAAATGGTGAATCCCAACTTACCGAAACCCCTGCCGTCACCCTTAGCGCCAGCGCATCTTGAACCGGCGCAAGAGTAATAATAGTCGCAAGCCCCATATCATCCAAAATTGGAGCGCCGTCTACATCAAGCAACGGCACGTCCAGGAAGAACGATGAATCACCATTGATGAATTTTGTCGACTCATCAACCAGCCCGACGGTGCCAAAGTCGGTAAATAGTGAGGCGCGAATGCCATATTCTTCCGGCAAAGGCAAAGGCAGCAATATCTCAACAGTGCCAATGGCGTAAGCTTTGGCCCCAATGGATTGGCCGTCCGGGCGGTTTTCCCGTGTGTCAAAACGGGTCAAGAAGCGCGGCCCGACGCCGGCAACTTCAAATCCGCGAAACGATGACGCACCCTCAAAGAAACGATCAGACAGCCGCACATCATCGCCGCCATAACCATCAATATACCCGGCCCGGCCCTTCACCACGCCAACAAATTTGCCGATTAGCGGACGATAATAGGCGCCGGAAGCCTCGGTTTGATAATAATTAACGTCGCCGCCAAGTCCGGCAAACCGCGCCGATATAATCGCACGCCACCCGCGAGTGGGCTTGAAAGGGTCATTTCTTGTATCGAAAGAAACCGAAGCGCCGATCAACGACGTTACAAATTGTCCACGAGATTGGCAGGTCGGGGAAAGCGATTGGACGATAAAGTCACACAATGTTGCGACTACAACTTGGTTTGTCTGGCCGTTCACCACTACAGGCGTCACCGAAATCGGCGTGGCCCCGGGAGCCAATATCGACAATGGATCGACGCCGCCAAGAATGTTCTGCTGGCTTAGGCTGTCAATACGGACATCATCGTTGGTAAACTGATAGTTCAGGCCACCACGGCCATATTCAGAAATCTGGAAGCCACTGTTCAATCCAAAGCCAATGCGATTTCGAATAAATCCTGATTCACGAAAGTTTGTTCGCTGATTAAAAGCGGAAACGCCCGCGGCTAAATTCCGCCCCAGAAAATATGGCTGAGTAAACTGTATGTCGACCAGCCTAGTGCGCGAGCTTGCCTGCGCACGAAAGCGCAATAGCTGGCCGCGGCCCATAAGGTTACGCTCTTCAACCGACAGATCGACAATAAAGTTCTCGGTAGAAGAAACGCCGACGCCGATACTGAACGATCCGGTCGCCTGCTCCTGAACGGTAACATCGAGCTCCGTTCGGTCAGGCGCAGAACCCGGCTTTTCTTCGATCTCAATTTCTTTGAAGAAGCCCAGTGAACGAACCCGCGCTTTCGAACGATCAACAAGCACGCGATTGAATGGATCGCCTTCAGCAATCCTGATCTCGCGGCGAATTACTTTATCGAGTGTGCGCGTATTGCCTTTGATATTAATGCGCTCGACATAGACCCGCGGGCCCTCATTTACTTCGAAGATAATATCTATGGTTTTGCTGTCAGCATGCCGGCTCAAACGAGGATTAACGTCAACGAAGGCGTATCCCGACGAGCCAGTGGCGAAAGTAATTGATTCGATTGCATTTTCGACCCTTTCGGAATCATAGGTCGCGCCGGACTTGATCGGGATAAAACGCTCGAGAACATCTTCATCAAGCTTGGCAAGCGTTGTTCTTACGCGCACTTCGCCAATAGTATATTGCGGGCCCTCATCGATCGTGAATGTGATGAAGAAATCTTTGCGGTCCGGCGTCAGCTCTGCAACAGCGGAAACCACAGAGAAATCCGCATATCCATTGCGACCATAATGCTTGCGTAAAAGCTCACGCTCAAATTCCAGCCGATCAGGGTCATAATTGTCATTACTGCTGAAAAACCGCCACCAGCGACTTTCCTTGGTCAATATCTCGCCGCGTAGTTCGTTGTCAGTGTAAATATTGTTGCCAACAAAATTGACCTTTGCAACGCCGGTCTTTGGACCTTCGTCAACTTCAAAAATCACATCAATGCGGTTTTGCGCTAAAGGCGTAACCTTTGGCGTGACGGACGCAGCAAAGCGGCCTTTGGCGCGATATAACTCGACAATCCTCTGCGCATCGGCCTGCACTTTAGAGCGCGTATAGATGGTCCGCGCCGCCAGCTGAATTTCTTCGGTAATCTTGTCATCTTTTACCCGGCGATTGCCTTCAAAGATCACACGATTGACGATCGGGTTTTCTTTGACGTCGATTAGCAGATTGCCATCTTCCAGCATCTCAAGTGCAACGTCCGAAAAAAGGCCGGTGTTAAAAAGCGTTTTAAGCGATAGGTCCAACAGCTCCGGGTCCGCCGGCATGCCTGGCTGCAAAGGCAGGTAGGAGGAAACCGTTCCCGCCTCAATACGCTCATTGCCGCGCACAGCGACGCCCTGAATGATTGGCGCCGGTTGCGCCGCTCCTGGCTGTTGCGTCGCCGGCGCTTGCGCCTGAGCGCTAAAGCTGCTGGCAAGCCCAACAAGAAAAACTGCGAAAGTAAATATAGCGCAACCCGCGCCGCCGCCCGACCCATTCAAACTCATGCCGACGCCCTAGCTGATAGACGAGATCAGATTATTGATGTCGTTCCACGTAACAAAAATCATGAGCGACGCCAGCAAGACGATGCCCACTCGAAAACCGACCGCTTGTGCTCGCGCCCCCAACGGCCGTCCAGCAATCGCCTCATAGGCGTA
>JAJFFY010000077.1 GCA_021776415.1 Hyphococcus sp. | reverse complement strand
CTGTGAGAGCTTGGGCGAAGCCGAAGCGGACCGGCGCCAGCCTTTTGTGAAAAGCGCCGAAAGCCCCGCTGCCGGCAAGGGTACGTAGTGTCAGCGAGCAGTTCCTTGAGATTATCCCAGTTTCTCATTCTTGCGGCGGGTTTTGCCGGGATTTTGTTCAGCATCAGCCTGGCGCCGGCCTTTGCTGAGCAGAGCTATGTGGTCAGATTTGAAGGCGCGCCGACCGGGCTTAAAGATATATTCAAGCTGGTCTCCACGCTTGAAATTGGCGTGCGCGATTACCCAACCGCGGCGGCGCTGCGCCGCGCCGCGCTGCGCGATATCAAGGCGCTCGACGATGCGCTGCAAGCGGCTGGCTATTACAACGGCCGCACAAGCTTCGAGCTGGAAGCGGACGAAGATACTGAAAAGCCGGTTGTGGTCTTTACGTTTGCCCCGGGCGCGCCGTTCCGAATTGTTGAATATGAAATCCTCTATGCCGATGAGCATGACGGCCGTCCACAAAGCTTTAAAGAGGCGGGGATCATTCCCGATCAATCCGCCGCCGGCGCCGATCTGCGCGACGCGCAACGGCAGTTTCTCAATTTCCTTTGGGAAAGCGGCTATCCGGCGGCGGAAGCAACAAACCGGCGCGCCATCGCCAATCTCGATGAGAATAGCGCGCATGCGGTTTTCACCTTCGCGAGCGGCCCGAAGGCGCGCTTCGGCGACGTCCGGGCTGAGGGCTTGAAGAAGACCGACCCGAGCTATCTCGGCAAGTTGAAAACCTGGGAATTGGGCGATCAGTATGAGCGCTCGAAAATCGTTTCCTATCGCGACCGGATCGCAGCGACCGGGTTATTTTCCACCATAGAAGTCGCGGCCGGCGCACCCGACGATGCGGACGTTGCACCAATCCTCCTCAATGTTGAAGAACGCGCCCGACGGACGCTCGGCGCCGGCGCTTCGTTTTCAACCGCTGAAGGACCCGGCGGACGCTTGTTCTTTGAACATCGCAATATCTTCGGCAAGGGCGAGAATTTTCGCGTCGAAGCACGCGGCTCGTCCATCGAACAATCGTTGGATTTTTCCCTGAACAAACCCCTGCCATCGCTGCCCGGCCACGCCTTCAGCAATTTTGAGTTTTCAAACGAGACAACGGAAGCTTTTGACGCAAGATCGATTCGCGTTTCCGGCGGGATCGCCAAACGCTGGTTCGAACGTAAGCTGGAGACCCGCAGTTCAGTGGCGCTGGAGACGTCCAATATCGAGGCCGACGGCGCGGAAGAACGTACCTATCTGATCTCCGTGCCGTTGTCGGTGTTGTGGAACTCCGAGGACAATCTCCTTGGGCCGACCTCCGGCGTGCGCACCGGCGTCGTCGTGACACCCTATGCCGGCTCGCAGACATTTACCCAGGCTGAGTGGACAGCGCGGTCACGGGTGACATTCGGCAAAGCTGATCGCTTTACACTCGCCGGACGTGGCGCCCTCGGGGCGACGTTCGGTAGCGCGTTTGATGGGTTGCCGCTCAACAAACGGTTTTTTGCCGGCGGCGGCGGGTCGGTGCGCGGGTTTGGATTCCAGGAGGCCGGGCCGCTGGATGGCGAGAACGATCCCATTGGCGGGCGTTCGCTGATCGAGGGCGCGGTTGAACTGCGCGGGAAAGTCTCCTCAAATATCCAGCTTGCCGGATTTGTCGATACCGGCTCGGTATCGAGTTCGAACCTGCCCGATTTCAATGAGAAATTCTTTATCGGCTATGGCGGCGGCGTGCGTTATCTTTCCGCCATCGGCCCGGTAAGGCTCGATGTCGCCTTCCCGCTCGACAAACGCGAAAGCGACCGCGGCTATCAGCTATACATTGCCCTGGGACAACCCTTTTGATGAAGCGCATACTGATCATAACCAGTTTGACGCTGATCGCGATTATCGCCCTCGCGGGCGCCGGCCTATGGGGCTTGTTTAATACTGATACCGGGCGACGCATCATTGTCGTGCAGGCCGAAACAGCGATCGCCGGCACAGTTGGCGGGACCGCAAAAATTACAACGCTCAGCGGCGCCCTGCCCGGACAGATTATTCTGCAAACTATTGTCCTCAGTGACGAAGACGGGCCTTGGGCGACGATTGAGAAGATCAGCATCGAGTTACGCCCGTTCAAATTGTTGCGCGGACAAGTTGATATTCAAAATCTCGACATCCTCTCCGCGCATCTGTTGAGCACGCCGCCAGAAAGGGCCCAACCCGAGAATGACGCGCCATTGACGTTCTCGTTGAAGCTGCCAAACGATTTGCCAGATATAACAATCGCTAAGTTCACGCTGGTCAATTTCCAAAGCGATCTCGGCAATGAACCGCTTCGCATTGACGGCGCCGGCGATCTCGCCATTGGCGGCCGCGATATCGTCGCCAACATCAAAATCACCAGTAAAAATAATCTCGACGCCATCGACGCTGCGATTAATTTGCAACGCAATGCCGGTCAGGCTTTCCTGGACATTAACATCACCGCAGCGGAAGGCGGCTTCATCGCAACGCTCGCCGCAGCCGACGGACCTATCGACCTCAGCCTAAAAGGCGGCGGTCCCATCAACGCCGCGCAATTTTCCATCGACGCCGCCATTGGCGCATATGGAAAGCTGACGGCGCAACTCTCGGGCGATCTCGAAAAAATAGTAACAGCTGACCTTGCCGGCATGTTCACGCCGGGACCTGCGCTTTCCCATATCGAGGAACTCAGCCAGCTGGCGAGTTTTGATCTGCGCGTCGACGAGCGCGCCAAGGGCGGAGTCATTACAATCAACCGCCTCACCAGCGCCATTGGCGAGATTACGGGAACCGCCAAATGGAAAGGCGCATCCGGCGCGCTTAAAAACCTCTCACTGGATTTGCGCACCGCCTTCGCAGAAACTTATCGCCCGAACTTGCGAGATTATCTCGGCGACGCAGCCACCATTGCCGGCAATGTCGAGCGCAAGCATGGCGCGTTTTCGGTAGATGGGATTTTTGCAAGCAACAATCTGACGCTTGAAATCCGCAAAGGCAAAACCGATCTTCGAAAGCAATTTACAGGTGAGCTCAGCGTCGAGATTGACGCCGCAGAACAGCTTGCAATCCTTAATTCCAAAGCCAGCCTAACCGGAGTGGTAGTTATCGATCTCGACGATAAGATCGCTGTTGAAAAATTACGCGCCACGCTTGACGACGGGTCGTCGCTTAGCGGGGCCGGATTTTTTGCTTTCAAATCCCAGGAGGTTGCTTTCACCGGTGACCTCGGCGCCGCGCCGGCGCTGATCTCCTCTTTCCTGGCGCCGATAGAACTGACCAGCAATGCCCATAGCGAAATTGATATATCGGGAACGCTCGACCAATTCACCCTGACCACGGCGATCAAAACACCAGCGGCGGAGATTAACGGCGCCCCTGCGCCGCCGTTGTTGATCGACATCGCGCTGGCCGGGCTGCCATATAAGCCGACCGGCGAGATCACCGCGCGAGCGCCAACGGGAGAAGGGCGATTTAAGACAGTCTTGCGTTCATCCCAGAACGGACGGATTTCTGTTCCGGAATTAGATTACCGGTCTGAGAACTTTACGCTGACCGGATCGGGCGCCTATCGGCCAGAGGCCCATGCGCTCGTGCTCGGTCTTGCCTATACCGGCCAGGCTGACGCCGAACCCTGGCCAGGCCTCCTGCTTGTGGGCGATTTCGAAGCTCGCGGCGCCTTCGCCAAATCCGGCGAGGAGACGCGTTTTATCCTGACGTCCAAAAGACTTGGCTCCCAAAGCTTTGATCTGTCCGGTTTGCTGCTGACCGTAGAGGGCGTATCGGAGGCGGTCAGCGTAAGCGCCACCGCCAAACGCCTGACAACGCCGCCAACCGGTTTGGTGAAAGATTTGTCGATCACCGCCAAGCTGGATGTGCGCGATGCACTTGCGATCAGTCTGACGAAGATAAGCGGACTGGCTGCAAACACGACATTTTCGCTGCGCACGCCCAGCCAAATTCAGGTGAATGACGGCTTCAGCATTGAGAACTTTCGCCTCAATTGGGGCAGCACTGGCCGCATCGCGCTTGACGGCGCTTTCTCGCCAACACATTGGCGGGCCGATATCAGACTTACCGATGTCAATGTACCCGGCGCCGACGGCGTCGCCAGCGCGACAATCTATCTTGATACGGATGAGCCCATCCCCGCCCGCGGCGCGGTCGAATTGCGCTCGCTACTGGTCGACAACCTTACCGACGCTATTAAAACCGGATTTATATGGAACGCCGAGGCGGTGATCATCCAAAGTGCGGCGGATGAGGACCATCTCGACATGCGTCTTTCCTACCCCGCATTGTTAACGAAAACGCCGGGGCTCAGCATCAAGACACAAGGCGCGATTGACGGTTATGTACGCTATGACGGGCCCATTGCCCCGATCGCCGCCTATATGCCGCCGGCGCTGCAAACGCTGGAAGGTCAGCTTACCGCCGATTTCACGACCAGCGGCTCGACGGCAGACCCGGCGCTCTCCGGTCAGGCAAAGGTTACGGACGGCGCCTATACCGAGCTGCACACTGGCCTGTCGATCATTGGTCTTCACACCGAGGCGACGGCGTCCTATGGCGCCGCCGGCAGCAGTTTTCAATTTTCAGGCGGTGCGCGCGGCGCCGATCAGAGCGGCGGCGATACGATTACGCTGCAAGGTGAAATGATGCTTGCGGACGATCCACGGCTTGAACTGCAGGTCAGTTTTGACAACGCCGAGCTGTCCGCGCACCCGGTTAGTCTGGTGCGTGCAAGCGGGGCGGTAAAAATTGCCGGGCCGCTTGGCGCGCTGGGCGCGAGTGGCGAAATCCAGGTTGCCGAACTCAGCGCCGAAATCGTCACGCCGGAAAATACCGGCCTCGTCCCGATTGAGGTCGTGTCTCACAGGGCTGAAGACACCTACTCCACAGCATCAGGCAAGCCGGTAACGCAAACTGCGGTTGATATGGACTTTAAAATCGACGCCGATGACCGTATTTTCATCCGCGGGCGTGGGCTGGAAAGCGAGTGGTCTGCAAATGTCACCATAGTGACAGAGAAACAAACAGCATTAATCCTTGGACGAATGAAACTCCGCCGCGGCTGGCTCGATTTTTCCGGCCGGCGTTTCAACCTCACCCGTGGAGAGATTACATTCGACCGGCTCTCACCCAACAACCCGCTGCTCGATATCCGCGCCGAATATGAAACCAGCGATGGCGTGACCGCGATCATCGCCGTTACCGGGCGCGCCGATGAGCCTAACATCGCCCTCACCGCCAACCCGCCATCGACGTCGGGTGATATCATGGCGCTTATTTTGTTTGGCAAGCCGGCAGATCAGCTCTCGGCGCTGGAATCTTTACAAGCGGCACAAGCGCTCGCCTCGCTCGGCGGCATCGGTCCTTTTGGCGGCGCCGGTATTACCGGCTCCTTGCGGCGCACCACAGGCCTAGACCTCCTCAATTTCGATCTCGATCCTGAAAAGGGCGGCGGCTCGCTCACCGTCGGGAAATATGTCGCTGACGGCCTGTTCGTCACCGCAACCCAAGACGCCCAGGGCGACAATGGCTCGGTCCGTGTTCAATATGAAATCACCGACAGCATCACGGTGGAAACCGAGGTCAAGCAGGACGGCAATCAGACCGTGTCCGCCAACTGGAAGCGGGACTTCTGATTACGCGTACAATCAGGCCTCGCCAATCGCTGAGAGATAAAGCTCAAGCAAGGCTTCCTGCTCCTGGCGATCAGCGCGATCCATTTTGCGGATACGCACCACCTGTCGCAGCACCTTAACGTCATAACCCTCGCCCTTCGCCTCGGCGTAGATTTCCTTGATGTCATTCAAGATCGCGGCTTTTTCTTCTTCAAGGCGCTCCACGCGCTCTATGAATGAGCGCAGTCGATCCGCCGCAACGGTTGAGCTTCCTTCGATATTCGCTGATCCGTCCGCCACTTTGCACCGCTCCCTTGATATAATCTGACTACGGATGGTTGTCCCGCCCGCTGGCCTATATAAATAGAAAAGCACGAGGGCGGAGCCAAGCGGCAATCGCAAAGTGGGGAAAATTAAATCTCTTGACCGTCAAGATCACGCCGCAAGGCGCGTGCGCGTCGACGCACTTCGGCATCATGGGGGTTCCATTCCAGAACCTTCTGATACATCTCATAAGCTGCGCGGCGTTCGCCCGACGCATACAAAATACCGGCAAGCGTGGTGCGGATCTGAAAATGGCGCGGCTCAAGCTCGAGCACGCGGGAGAAATCTTCAATCGCGCCCACCGTATCGTTAGCGCCCAATCGCACCCGTCCGCGCAGCGCATAGCCTTGGGCGAAATGCGGCGCCAGCCCGACAATGTGATCAAGAAGCGTCAGCGCAAGATCGTCAGCGCCCTCATCGGCGCTTAGCTCCGCCCGGGTATAAAGAAGATCAACCGTATCGCTCTGCGAATCTGACCAAATGTCGATGATACGGGAGACGTTTTCCTCGGCGCGTACAGCATCGCCCGTGCGCAATTCCTCAAACAGCAAATCCAGCCGCGGATCGGTCTGATCCGCGGCCGCTGGAACAGCGAGCGCCAAACTCGCGAGAATCAACAAACTGAGCCTTCGCATAAGCGAAAGCCTAGCGGTCAAAGCCTTAAAATCCAAGGTAGAAGCCGTCTGGCGTTAACCCTGACGCGCCTTAAAGCGCTTCTGGGTCTTGTTGATGACGTAAACGCGCCCCTTGCGACGGATCACACGGCAGTCTTTATGACGCTTTTTCAAAGACTTAAGGGAGCTACGGACTTTCATCGGACTGGCCTTCAATGCACAAGTGAGCGCGGGAGATAGTCAAACCCAGCGCCGCTGTCAACACCGCCTGATTGGATCGTCACAGTGATTGCGCCAGCGCGCGCTGCACGGTAGCAAGCGCAACGCCTTATTGGAAAGACACCCAAAAAATATGAGCAACGACAGTCTCGATCTCACCGGTAAAACCGCCCTCGTCACTGGCGCCTCGCGCGGTATTGGCCGGGCGATGGCTCTGGCGCTGGCTAAGGCTGGCGCGCATGTCCTGGCGCTGGCGCGCACCAGCGGCGGGCTCGAAGAGCTCGACGACGAGATCCGCGCGGTCGGCGGCGCGGCGTCGTTGATCCCCATGGATCTGGTGGACGGCGACGGCATTGAGCAGCTCGCTGGTGCGCTGGCCGGGCGAATCGACAAGCTGGATATCTTGCTCGCCAACGCCGCCAGCCTCGGCGAGCTGGCGCCGCTCACCGATATTGAGCCGAAGGTCTGGCGCCACACGCTCGATTTAAACCTCACCGCCAATTGGCGGCTGATCCGCGCGCTCGATCCGCTGCTGCGCAAATCTGATGACGCAAGCGTGATTTTCATGACCTCCAGCGTCGGCGGTAAACTCGCCCGCGCTTATTGGGGCGCTTATGCGGTGTCGAAAGCGGCCATGGAAATGCTCAGTGCAACCTATGCGGAGGAAACCCGCAACACCAATATCCGTGTCGCGATCATCGACCCCGGCGCCATGCGCACCAAGATGCGCGCGCAGGCGATGCCGGGGGAAGACCCACAGACATTGCCGCCGCCGAGTGATCTGGCGCCGCTATTGTTTCATGCGCTGGCTGAAAAGTCAGACGGGCTGGCGCGTTATGAATTTCGCGCGTGGAAACAAACATAAGCGTGAATGACTAATCGGCCATCCAGATCGTCATCCCGGATGCGATGCAATACGAAGTGTTGCTTCGCTGGTCCGGGATCACTCAGAAGATCTGAATTTGCCGTTAGCGATCCCGCGCCAGCAAAGCGGCATTTCATGCCGCATTGCACACGGGATGACGGCATTGTTCAGACCGCTTGCATAACTCTAGGACTTATCGCCCACATAAGGATTATCTGGCTGCTTCATAATCAGCCGGATCGGCACCGCTTTAATGTTGAAGGCGTCGCGAATACCGTTGATGAGATAGCGCTTATAGGCGGTGGGAAGATCAGCCGCACGGGTGCATTGCGCGACAAAAGTCGGCGGGCGGGTTTTGGTTTGCGCGATATAGCGGATCTTGATGCGCATGCCGGAAACCGCCGGCGGCGCATGGCGCGCGACAGCGTCGATCAGCCAGTCATTCAAGTCGGATGTTTTCACCCGCGCGTTCCAGTCGACATAGACTTGCGTCACCGCCGGCATCAGCCGGTTCAACCCGGCGCCGGTGGCAGCCGATAGGGGTATAACCGGCGCGCCCGGCGCCTGCGGCAGCAACCGCGCCGCACGCTCGCGCAGTTTGACCATTTCCGCGTCGCGGTCCTCGATCAGATCCCATTTGTTGATCGCAAGCACTAAAGCCCGGCCCTCGCGCAGCGCCAGATCGGCGATTTGCAAATCCTGCTTTTCGAACGGCGATTGCGCATCTATCAGCAGCACCACCACTTCCGCAAAACGGATCGCGCGCAGGGCGTCCGCGACGGAAAGCTTTTCGAGCTTGGAGCTTACTTTGGCTTTTTTACGCAGGCCCGCCGTGTCGAACAATTTTACCGGCCAGTCACGGTCCTTGCCATGCCAGCGCCATTCCACCGATATCGCGTCGCGCGTCAGCCCCGCTTCCGGCCCGGTCAGCAGCCGGTCCTCGCCGATCATCCGATTTACCAGCGTCGACTTGCCGGCATTAGGCCGCCCGACGATCGCAACGCGCAAGGGTTTTAACGGATCGTCCCAGGCCACCGGCTCGTCATCATCGGGTACGTAGGCGGCTAGATGCGGCTCTAGCGCACTGAACAGATCGCCCATGCCCTCGCCATGCTCGGCAGAGATCGGGATCGGCTCGCCGATGCCCAATCCGTAGGCGTCATAAATGCCGGCGTCGCTGGCCTTACTCTCGGATTTGTTGGCGAGCAGCAGCACCGGCTTGTCGCTGGCGCGAAGGATTTTTGCAAAGCTCTGATCAAGCGGGGTGACGCCGGCGCGCGCATCGATGATGAAAAGACAGATCGCCGCCTCGGCAATCGCCACATCGGTCTGCTGGCGCATCCTCCCTTCAAGCGCCGCGGCCGGCGCCTCTTCAAGGCCCGGCGTATCGATCACGGTGAATTCAAGATCGCCGATTTTGGCAAGCCCCTCGCGGCGATCGCGGGTGACGCCGGGCGTATCATCGACCAGCGCTAATCGCTTGCCGACAAGGCGGTTAAACAGCGTCGATTTGCCAACATTAGGCCGCCCGACAAGGGCCACTTTTAAAGACATAATTCTTAACCTTGCGGCCGAACATCACCCGACCCAAAGGGCCAATCATCTAACCGACCGAGGGGCAAACAAAATCCGGATCAGGACAAACAAAACCGGTAATACGTTCTAACGCATCGCGATCAGTTTTCCATTTTCAGTGAGGATATAGATCTTTTCGTTCGCAACCACCGGCGAGACCACCGAGCCGCTGCCAAATTTTTCTGTTTCAACGATTTCACCGGTCTCCGGCGTGACTTTGACAATCCGGCCCCTGCTCGAAACCAAAATCAGATGACCGCCGGCAAGCACTGGTCCGGCCCAGGTGATGCGGCCTTTGCGTTTCTTCTTGTTTGTGTAGCGCTGCAGCTGCGTCACCCAGATGATGCCGCCATCGGCTCTGGAAATACAGGCAAGCTCGCCGTCCACCGACACGATGAAGATGAAATCACCGGCGACCCATGGCATTTGCAAGCTCGCAATCGATGCCTCCCAGGCGACTTTTCCGGTACGGATATCGATGGCCGCCAGGCGCCCGCCATGGCTGACCACAAACACCAAGCCGCGATCGATCACCGGGCTGCCGGCAATATCGTTGAGCGAGGCCAGCGCCGTCAGACGGGTTTGCGACACCAGCGTTTCGTTCCAGACCGAACGACCATTATCGGCGATAAAGGCGACGACTTCGCCCGACGAGAACGGCGCGACCACAAGGTCGCCGGCTGCAGCCGGGCTAGACGCTGAAAGAAACCTGGCGGCCTCCTCAAAAGACTGAAACGTCCATTCCTTTTCGCCGGTCTCCTGATTAAGGGCGATAAATTCATTGGTGTTGGTGGTAAAATAAACTTTGCCGCGATAGGCCGTCGGCGGCGTTCTAACCGCCGAGGCGGTCTCAAAACGCCAGATTTCTTCACCACTGAGGGCGTCGAGCGCGGCGACGAAACCGAAACCGGAGGTTACGAAAATACGCCCCTGATCAAATGCGACACCGCCGCCAAACCCGATCTCGGAGGGCTTGGTTCTGCTAAGTAATTCACGCACGCGAAAACGTTGCTTTATATCCGGCGCCAGTTCCTTCCGCCATACGCGATCACCAGTTTCAGCGTCGATCGAAGTCACCTTTGCTTCCGCGTCGAGCACATAGATCCGGTTACTGACGACGATCGGCGGGGAGGTCAGTTTAGCGCGCTCGGAAGCGTCGCCGATATCGGTTTTCCATAGAGTTTCAAACTCCAGCGTCGCGCCAATATGGTGCAGCGTGTGATCCGCCTCACCGCCCGGTTGCGGCCATGACTGATTGACATAAGATGGCGGGACACTGACCTCTGCGCCGGCATAACGTGGGTCAGCGGTCACCTCCAGATCCAGCGCCAGGATTGAAATACGATCGTCTTCTTCCGGCGCATTGTCCTCTTTCTCTTCGTCGTCGCCGCCAAAGATTCCGGTCACCGCCGAAATTGGGTTTGACCCGCAAGATGCGATGAGTAAGAGCGCCATTACCGCCAGAAGGTTGCGCAAGCAAAAGCGCCAATTCGAGACTCGGATCATAAATTACTCGTTTTCCGTTTCGGGTTCTTCTGCAGCAGCTTCTGGAGCGTCTTGAGCGCCCGGCTCAATGTCGACGCCCGCATCCGCGGCTGGATCTTCTTCAACCGACGCCGCAACCTCGGCTGCATCATCGGGCGCCGCGCCAATGACCTTTAGAAGGTCATCAACCTGCAATTCTCCAGTGATGTTGACGCCGGCTTTACCGGCATCTGCAAGCGCTGCGAAATCTTCCGCACGCACACGCACCGCTTCGGGAGCGCCCAGATCAACCGACAGCCGGCGAAAGATCGACAGCGCGGTTTCATAGTCACGCGCTTCAAGCGCCGCCAGACCGGAGACTTCGGCGGCGTGATAGGCAAACGCGCCGTCTTCATTCGCCAGATCGCCAAGATGGACCATCACCGCATCGCGTCCGTCGTTCAACGCCGCATAAGAAGCACGCAGCCGTGCAAGATCGCGAATCCGTTTTGGCGTGCTGTTATTTTCATAAATTTCCCGGTAAACGCCGATCCCCGCCGCGCGGTCGCCGTCACGCGCATAAGACGCCGCGCGCTGCAACTCCGCGAGCGTCGCATATCCACTGGCGCCTTCCTCGGCGAGGGCGCCGAGCGCTATACGTCCCTGCTCTGGCTCCTCGACCAAAAGGTCAATGGCGTTGTTGAACTCCAGCGCTTTTTCCTTGGCGACCGACACATTATGAGCATTCCAGAATTGCCAGCCGCCTACAGCCAGAACGAGGCTGACGCCGGCGGCCATGGCCGCTGGGCCATATTTGCGGAACATGGCCATTTGCTGGTCTTCGGCCAGCTCCTGGTCGACTTCACGTAAAGCACTATCTTCGTTCGCCACAGCGTTAGGGTCCTGTCACTATTGAGCCAGAAAGGAGGCCGGTTCTAACGGCCTTTGACGGATCACGCAACGCGCTAAAATAAGCCGGAAAATGGTGAAATCAGGGCGCCGCCCGTCGCCGATCCGAGATTGGCGCAGCGCATGTTTAGGCCAGCGCAACACCAGCAATATATTGATGAAGGAAGAGCGCAATGCCCGCATAGACGGCGACGCCAACGGCAATTGCGATCACATCATTCCTCCATGGGCCGGCTGCACGCACGGGCGCTCCGCGCCTCTTGGCGGCGATGCGAGCGACGACAGCAAAGATTAAGAACGCGCCAAACAGAAGAACCGAGCGTACATCGCCGTTCACCAGGAGATGCGCGAAGGCCCAAATCTTGACCGCCGCCAGCATCGGATGCTTGGCCGCCGCAGCGATCCGCCCGGCGGGGGCATAGGCAGCGGCCAGCAAAATTATAGCAATCAGCATCAGGGCGTAGGTGATATGCTGAAAATAGGCCGGTGTCGCATATATCTGCGATGCATCGGCGCTGCCCCAGCCGATGATCATCATGATAAAACCCGCCAACGCAGTCAGCGCATATAGCCCTTTATATGGCCCCTCCCCGAGCTTTGCGATCAAAGCCTCACGCTGCCCGCGCGCAACGTTCGGAACCGCGTGAACGCCGAAGAAGACTATCAAGCCAATGATAAATAGCATCATAAAATTATCCACCTAAGCTCTATTGTTTAGTCGCCATCGAATTGCACCAGCGAGGTGACCTGCTTGCCGTTAGCGCGCAGTTTGGCTGCGCCGCCAAGGTCCGGCAAATCGACCACAAAGGTGCACAGAACAATCTCCGCCCTGGCGCGTTCCAGCAACGCGATCGCCGCCATCGCCGTGCCGCCGGTGGCGATCAAGTCGTCCACCAGCAACACCCGCTCGCCCGCCTCAACCGCATCGACATGGATTTCAATGTCGTCGGTTCCATATTCGAGCTCATAAGATTGAGAAATTGTCTTATAGGGGAGCTTGCCCTTTTTGCGGATCGGCACGAAGCCAACTGAAAGCTGATGGGCGATGGCGCCGCCAAGAATGAAGCCGCGCGCCTCGATACCGGCGACCTTGTCGATCTTGGCCCCGGCGAGCGGCTGCACCAATTCGTCCACGGCGCGGCGAAACCCGCGCGCATCGGTGAGCAGCGTGGTGATATCGCGATACATTATTCCGGGCTTGGGAAAATCTGGAATGCTGCGAATAACCGTCTTCAGGTCCATTATATGGGCGCCTCTTTTGTTGCGGCTGCACAATGACGGAATCGGATATATCCGGCAACCTTCTCGTTTCATCGCAGCTGTGGCTCGCTTTATCAGGCGCGGCTTGTGCTTTTCGAGCGAAGTCGCGAGATTGCCGGCAATTAAATTGACCCAATGATCAATACCGGACGACGCAAGGAGAAGACTGGTGAAAAATATCTTATTAAGCGGGGCCGCCGCGCTCGCACTCGCGGCCTGCGGGGAAAATACAACGCAATCCTCAGAAACAGCAAAAGCCGACGATACGGCAAAAACCGCCGCGGTCAGCGCAGCGCCAGAGCTCGGCGCATGGGGCGTTGAAACCGACAATATCGACCCGGCGGTCGATCCCGGCGACGACTTCTATCAATATGCCGGCGGCAAGTGGCTCGACAGTTTCGAAATTCCTGATGAGTTCTCATCTTACGGCGCTTTCACCGTTCTGTTTGAACGCTCCGAGACCCGTGTGCGCAAAATTATTGAGGACGCCGCCAGTGGCGAGGCTGCTGACGGTTCGATAGAAAAGAAAATCGGCGATTATTTTGCAAGCTTTGTTGATGTCGATGCGATCAACGCCAAGGGGCTTGATCCGATCGCCGGCGACCTCGCACGCGTAGCGGCGTTAGAGAACCACGAAGACATCGCCCGACTGATGGCCGATCCCGCGCTTGGTGCGAACGCTTTTTTTGGCGCCTTTGTCGGCGTCGATTCCAAACAGCCCGACCGATACATTGTTTATGTTGGGCAGTCCGGGCTCGGCCTTCCGAACCGGGATTATTACCTCGATGAGAAATTCGCCGAGAAGCGCATGAAGTATAAAGACTATATTGCCGAGATGTTAACGCTTGCGGGCGTCGAGGATGCAGGCGCCAAAGCGCAAGCCATTTACGATGTCGAATTGCGCATGGCGGAAGTCCACTGGGAGCCGGCCAAGCGCCGCAACCGCGACCTCACCTATAACCTCAAGACCACAAACGAGCTTGCCGCCTATGCGCCCGGCGCGCCATGGCAAGCCATTCTCGACGCATCCGGCCTCAACGCACAAACCGAATTCGTTATCCGCGAGGATGATGCAATCCAGAATCTGGCGGCAATCTTTGGTGAAACGCCGGTCGCGACCTGGCGCGATTACATCCAGTTCCATCTATTGCGGTCAAATGCCGGCGCCCTGCCTTCGGCGTTCGACGAGGCGACATTTGCGTTTTTCGGCACCGAGTTGCGCGGCACGCCCAAACAGCGTGAACGCTGGAAGCGCGGCGTGGCGGCCGTCAACGGCGCGCTCGGCGAGGCTGTCGGGCAGGTATATGTAGACCAGTACTTCCCGCCAGAATCGAAAATACAAATGGAAGCACTGGTTGCCAATTTGCGACTTGCGCTCGATGAGCGTCTCAACACCCTGCCGTGGATGAGTGAGGAAACCAAAGTCGCCGCCCACGAAAAACTCGAAATGTTCACGCCCAAAATCGGCTACCCTGAAAAATGGGAAGACTATGCAGATTTTGCCGTCACCCGCGGCGACGCCTATGGCAACACCAAGAGCGCCAACGCGTTTGGCTGGAACGATCAAATCTCCAAGCTCGGCGGCCCAATCGACAAGACCGAATGGGGAATGAACCCGCAACGGGTCAACGCCTATTATTCGCCAACCCGCAACGAAATCGTCTTTCCTGCGGCCATTTTACAAGCGCCGTTTTTTGATCCGAATGCGGATGCTGCGGTCAATTATGGCGGCATCGGCGCGGTGATCGGCCATGAGATCGGTCACGGATTTGACGATCAGGGCAGAAAATCTGACGGCACGGGCCTGTTGCGCGACTGGTGGACCGAGGCCGATACGAAGAGCTTCCAAAAGCTCACCGACGCGCTCGGCGCACAATACGCCACATACGAGCCGATTGAAGGTTTCCCGATCAATCCCGACCTGACGATGGGCGAAAATATCGGCGATATTGGCGGCCTCGCCATGGCGTATCACGCCTATAAGCTGTCACTGAACGGCGCCGAGGCGCCAGAGATTGGCGGCTATACCGGCGATCAACGTTTCTTCCTCGCCTGGGCCCAGGTTTGGAAGCGCAAGGCCCGTGAAGAGGCGATCAAAAACCAGATCGCCACCGATCCCCATTCACCGGCGCAATACCGCGTCAATGGCGTGGTGCGCAATATGGACGCCTGGTACGAGGCGTTCGACATTACCGAGGGCGACGATCTCTATCTGCCGCCGGAAGAGCGCGTGCAGATTTGGTAGTTTGCTTGAATCATCATCAATGAAAAAGCCCCGGTTCGCCGGGGCTTTTTTGTTTGTTTCGTCTCTAGCAATGCTCTCACTGTAAAATTTGGCCTCTTATTTGGCATTCCCAAGCCAACGCGTTTACTGTCGATCACCAAACTATCATCTCGACATGTCGATAACCACAGCACCTATAACGCATCGCTCCGACGGCGCCTCTGCAACGCCACCCAAACTCCCACTATTAAACTAAGCAGAAAAACAGCCGCCAATCCCACAACAATCGTCACAAACATCGTTTCGGCCACCATCGTGAATGACAAGATATCAATACGGCCAGTTTTCCAGTAGACCCAGTCGCCCGCGAGCTTAGTGGCCAACAGTTCGTTGCCAGTCTCCAAGACAACGATGCCATCGCCGGTCGCGGGGTCGAAACGCACTGCAGAGTTGATAGCGGGCTCATCATTGCCGTCATGGCCAATGACAAAGCCGCCTTCCGTGTTCGGAGCGTAAAGGATTACGCCCAATCCCCAAATCGGGAGCCCCATTTGCGATGCTGTCGGCTCGCGCATCTCTTTTAATGTTTCGGCGGATAACACGCCGCCGCCTGCAGGCAGGCTTTCGCCATTTTGCAAGTGGGCTTGAATAAATTTCACCATTTCAGCGGTCGAGGTGTAAAGTCCCGTCGCCGCAAGGCTGGTAAACCTGAAGCGTGTGGCCTGCGATCCATCTACGCCGTAACTTGCCGCAATATTTGGCGCGCCGTCTTCAGGGTAAACATAAGTCGTTCGCTGCATCGCTAGCGGTTCGAAAACACGGCGCTTCATATAAGCGGCAAATGTTTCACCGGATACTTCCTCGATCAGCAGCTGAAGCATTGTGTAGCCTCCGCCAGAATATTCAAATCCAGCGCCCGGCTCCAAGCCAACGCGAACGCGTCCATCGGCCCCAGGAGAGGCATCCGCAGCACGAGTCAAAGAGTTCTCAAGAGCTTGCACGTCGCCGCCAGGATCAAAACCCGCATAGCCGAGACCGTCAGTCAGCCCCGCAGTGTGACTTAGCAATCGGCGCA
Organism: Hyphococcus sp.; assembly: GCA_021776415.1. GTDB lineage: Bacteria > Pseudomonadota > Alphaproteobacteria > Caulobacterales > Parvularculaceae > Hyphococcus. The sequence continues at coordinate 16,246 of JAJFFY010000077.1, read as the reverse complement.
CAGTTACACTTTCGTTGTCGAATTCACTTTCCGGCAATGACCATCGCGTGAGGTAGCGCGACACGGGCGCGTCAAGATCTAGCTTGCCGTCCTCTACCAAAGCCATAACACCCCAAGCAGAAATCCACTTACTGAGAGAGCCGACTTGGAAAAGCGATTCCTGATCAACCGGGTCGCCAATCGAAACGAAATGCTCACCAACCACGCGGCCGTTCTCAATCAGCATGAAGGCGACATTGCCGTTATGTTCCGAATCAATTGCACCCGAAGCAGCAGCAACGAAGCCCGCAGAGTCACCTGCCGGCGCAATCGTATGTCGCATCCATCCGTTCCAAGTTCCCTGCCAGACGAGCACAGCCCATATTGCGCCACAGACAAGCGTCAAAAAGATATGTAAAAATAATGTTCGCAATGATCTCTTCCTTTTGGATTTTGATATGCGGATTAGCAAAATTGCTCCGGCGAACAAACCAGCAACACCGGCAGGCAGTCGCCCAAACATCCAGGCGCAGAAGTTCAGCCCCGTATTTCGGCGCTCGACTACAAATCGGAGGTCTCGATGCCGGCATCAACCTCGTTGAGCATTTATTCACCGAACGGCGTCGAATTTTCGGTGAACGGCGGCAGATGGCGTCAAAAGTGAAATGCGACCACATTGACGCTGTACTCCCATCTTGGGTTCCGCGCCCCTCCGCCTTATAACCCCAGCCCATGACGCCAAAAGAACAACTCCGCGAGGCCTTCAAACGCGCACTTCTACACACCACGCGCGCGCTGTCGGCGCAGCATGATGTCGAGGTCGCTTTTGGCGGCGAGCATGCCAGCGTTCAGGGCAAGAATGCACGCATTCCCCTGCCCGCCCGCGTGATCGACGCCGAGGCCGCCGCCATCGCCCGCGGTGAAGGCGATGCGGCGGCGCTGCGGCTCGCCCATCATGATGATGCCGCACACGATGCGCTGGCGCCGCGTGGCGCCGAGGCGCGGGCGATTTTTGCAGCGCTTGAAAACGCCCGCTGCGAGGCGATTGGCGCGCGCGCCCTCAAAGGCGTCGGCGACAATCTTGCCGCCGCGCTCGACAAGACAATTCGTGACAAGGGCTATGAACAGCTAAGCGCGAAGGACGACGCCGCCGTTGGCGATGTCGCAGCGCTGATGTTGCGCGAACGCCTCACCGGCCGCACCCCGCCGCCCGCCGCCGCATCGATCATGGCGACCTGGCGCGATGATCTCGAAACCAGAACCGGCGCCTCGCTTGACGCGATGGCCGCGGCCGCCGGTCTCGACAACCAACAGGCATTCGCCGAGCTGGCGCGCGACTTCATCCGCGATCTCGACCTTGATGATGACGACCAGGGCGACCGTGAAGACAGCGACAACGCAAACGATGAGGACGCTGACAACGAGAACGATGACAGCGCCGATGATGACGCCGAGACCGACGGCGCGGATATGCCGGAAGAGCCGGGCGACGGCGAGAGCGAAGACGGCGAGAGTGACCTTTCCGAGCAGGACATGGAGGACGGCGCCGAAGAAGATGACGGCGCGGCGGAAAACGCCCGTATCTCGTCGCTACGGTCAAAATTTGAGGGCGACACCGGCGAGGCCTATCGCGCCTACACGACGGCGTTCGATGAAATCGCGGAAGCCGCAGATCTTTGCGATCCCGATGAGCTGCTAAGGCTCCGCAAGTCGCTGGACCGCCAGCTTGATAATCTGCATACAGTTGTCGCCAGGCTCGCCAACAAGCTGCAACGCAAATTGATGGCGCAGCAAAACCGCTCCTGGGTGTTTGACCTTGAAGAAGGCGTCCTTGACGCCGCGCGCCTCACCCGCGTCGTCGTCGATCCGATGCAACCGCTGTCTTATAAGATGGAGCGCGACCAGGAGTTTCGCGACACTGTAGTGACGCTCTTAATTGACAATTCCGGCTCGATGCGCGGGCGGCCGATCACCATCGCTGCGATTTGCGCGGATATTCTTGCACGCACGCTGGAGCGCTGCGGCGTTAAGGTGGAAATTCTCGGCTTTACCACCAGAGCCTGGAAAGGCGGGCAGGCGCGCGAGAAATGGGTGCAGGACGGGCGCCCGGCAAAGCCCGGCCGCCTCAATGAGTTGCGCCATGTGATTTACAAACCCGCCAATGCGCCATGGCGACGCGCACGCACTTCCCTCGGGCTGATGATGAAAGAGGGTTTGCTAAAAGAAAACATCGACGGCGAAGCTTTGATGTGGGCGCATCAACGCTTGCTGGCGCGGCCCGAGGCGCGGCGGATTATGATGGTGATATCAGACGGCGCCCCGGTCGATGACACCACCTCGTCAGCCAATGGCGGCGCCTATCTGGAGCGCCACCTGCGCAATGTAATCTCGTTCATTGAGACCCGCTCACCGGTTGAACTTCTCGCTATCGGCATCGGCCATGATGTGACGCGCTATTATCGCCGTGCACTGACGATTGTCGATGTCGATCAGCTCGGTGGCGCAATTGTCGATAAGCTGGCTGAGCTGTTTGACGAAGACGCGCTGAAAAATGCTGCTCGTCGCAAGGGCCGCGCTGCTTAATTGGCGCGCGCCGCTTTGATCTCAAACTCCACCCGAACCGCCAAAGCGACCTTTTCGCTTTCCAGCCATGACGCACTCATGCCGAGGCCGTAATCTGTGCGGATGAGGTCGGCGCCGCCGGCCGCGCTAGCCTGGTCGCCGTCAATGTCCAGCGTAAAGGCAAGCGTCACGTCATGGGTGAAATCCTTAATCGTCAATGTTCCGTCTGCCGCATAGGCGTTCGCGCCGGTCTTGCGGATAGTGCTGGACGTGAAATGCGCGCTTTCATGCGCTTTGACGTCGAACCATTCGCCATCCTTCATTGTGCCGTCGCGAAAATCGCTGCCGGACCCGGCAGACGTGGTGCGCACTTCAACGCTGATCGACGCGGCGCCAAGATTATCGGGGTCGAAAATAATCTCGGCGGTAAAATTAGAAAATTGCCCCTCAAAGCTGGCGCCGCCTTCCTCGCCAAGGAAGCGCAATGTGCTAGCGGCATAATCGACCGTCCATGCCGACGACAGCGCAACGGCAGGGATCGCCTCTGCGGACGACGCGTCCGGCTCCAAAGTCGCTTGCGGTTCGCCAACCGGCGCCGCAGTTTCAGTCGCACCCGGTTCAACCTTAGCCGGCGCTATGGCAGGCGCTGCATCTTCATTGTGGTCATGACTATGCCCATCGCTGTGTGATATCTCGCCCTGCAACGGATCGGACTGGATGTAGAACAAAGCCGCCAATCCAAGCACAACGGCTATGGCAAGCATGCCGACCCATGCCCTCATGCGCGGCGCCATGCTGCTCAAGACGCCGTCGCGATTGATAAAGCCGTGCTTCAGCGCCGCCCCGACATGGAGAACAAGAAGAAACAGGATAGAAAACGCTAAATATTCATGTACCTCCTGAAACAAATCCTCCACGGCGCCGCGATCAGCAACCCCATTGAAAAACGGCAGATGCGGAATTTCAACCAGACCGAACCAGAGCGTCGGTACATTCAGCGGCGAGGCCGACACCATCGCCAGGCCTGCCAGCGGGGTCAAAAACATTAGCGCGTAAAACGCCCAATGGATCAGGCGTGCAATCAGCTTTTGCCATCCGGGCATGGCGCCCGGCAGCGCCGGCGGCTTGTGGGCAAGGCGCCATCCGAGCCGAATTATTGTCAGCCCAAGGATCGACAGGCCAAAGGATTTGTGGAGCTGATAGAGATCAAATTTCGACGCCGCAGAATTCGGCAGGTTGTGCATATAAAGCCCGCCCGCAATCTGCGCGAGGATCAAAATTGCTATCGCCCAATGTAACGCGACTGCAATGCTGCTATATCGTTTTTGTCCCAAATCCATATCGCCCTCAATCAAGTGGTTTATTAAATTCCGCCTGTATATTGATTTCCACCTCATCGCCGACAGCCGGGATTGCATAATTCATTCCATAGTCAGAACGCTTCACCGTTCCAACCGCAGAAAAGCCAATCTTATTGGCCTTGAAAAAATCATCCTTTGCCGCGCGGTTCAATGTGACATTGAGGTCGACCGGCTTGCTAATTCCCTTGATGGTCAAATCACCGGTCATAACGCCGGTATTGTCGCCGGTCTTGGTGAGTTTGGTGCTGACAAAGGTGATTTCCGGGTGATTGGCGGTGTCAAAAAACCTATCTCCGTTAAGATGGCCGTCAAACTCGTCAACGCCAGAATCGATTGAAGTCGCATCAATGACAACGGAGATGCTTGATGCAGAAGGATCGTCCGCATCCCACTCAAGCGTCGCCTGCCAATCATTCCAGCGCAACGCCGGGCGCGAATAACCCACATGCAGGTAGCTGAAGGTAATGTATCGGTGGCCAGGGTCGGCCTGGTAAGTCCCCGATACCGCCGCCTCATCAGCCGCATAGGCGCTCGCCATTGGCGCGGCGGCAGCTAATGCAAGACCGGCTACGCCGGCAAAAATAAACCCACATTTGTACATATCAAATCCATTCCTGTTGCAGCAAAACTAATTTCAAATCCTGGCGCTCTTTACTATCAGCTTTCCTAGCCGCACTCGACCGGGGTCACGCTGACGTGATCGCGTCAAAACCTCGTCACAACCTGCTCCATCGCGGGGCGAGCACGTTCTTTCGGGTCCTCTTTTGCAGAGCCCATATAAATATAGCCGGCGATACGTTCATTCTCTTGTAAAGCAAACGCGGCGAGGACACGCTCATCATATGCATACCATTCGGTAATCCACTGCGCGGCAAACCCGTAAGCAGAGGCAGCGATCAGCATGTTCTGACAGGCGGCCCCCGCAGTCAGGATCTGCTCCCATTCCGGCGTGCGATGGTTGCGGTCAACTTTTGAAATCACCGCAACCACAACCGGCGCGCGCAAAAAACGACGCTGCTCACAGGCGATGCGTTTTTCATCCGCATCGGGCTCGCGGGCGATGAAAGCCGCTCTCAAGACATCGCCAAAGCGCCGCCGCGCATCGCCTTCGAACACGACAAAACGGAACGGCGTCACCCGGCGATGATCGGGCGCCCGCGCGGCAATGGTGAGAATGGAGGCCAACGTCTGCGCATCCGGTCCGGGATCTGTGAGAAAATCCGCCGGGGTCGAGCGGCGCAGGCGCAAAAGCTCTATGGTCTCCGCGCTCGCCCGGCTGGCTGGTAATGTCTCGCCAAGCTGTGGCCCGGGAACTGGCGCCCTCAAATTTTTCTCCAAAACCACCGCTCTCCACTTGCAAACAATCGGCGAATGTTATGGAGATAGACGGATCGCGGCGTATTTCACAAGGCGCGATTGCTGAAGCATGTTTTTTACATGGGAATCAAACAGATGGCGGGCGCAATTGCGGCATCAGCAGATGGCTTTTTAGAGCGGCTTCAGGCTGGGCGCCTGCCCGAAGCGCTGGTCGCGACGACCTTGGCCGACGCCGGGCTCTCCCCCCACGCCCTCGCCGCCCTGTTCGAGACCCAGCTGAAAAGCCGCCGGCTTGATCTCGAGGCCCGCCGGCTCGGCGCGGAAAAGCGCGGCTTTTATTCGATCGGCAGTTCCGGTCATGAGGGTAACGCCGCCATCGCCCGCGCCTTTCGCGTCGACGACATGGCGTTTTTGCATTACCGCAGCGCTGCGTTTTACCTCGAACGCGCGGGCAAAATTCCCGGCGAGACGCCCCTTTGGAACATGGCGCTATCTTTTGTTGCATCCTCGGATGATCCGATTTCTGGCGGGCGTCATAAGGTCATCGGGTCAAAATCTCTATTCATCCCCCCACAGACCAGCACCATCGCCTCGCACCTGCCAAAGGCGATGGGCGCAGCGTTCTCCATCTCGCTCGCGCGCACGCAGAAAAAACACGATGCGCAAATGCCCCATGACGCGGTTGTTTTATGTAGCTTCGGCGATGCGTCGGCGAACCATTCCACCGCACAAGGAGCGATTAACGCTGCGGCGCTGATCGGTTATCGCGGCTTGCCTTTGCCGCTGGTGTTTGTCTGCGAAGATAACGGCATCGGCATATCGGTGAAGACGCCGGAGGGTTGGGTTGCCGCCAATTACGGCGCCCGGCCCGGCCTGAATTATATCTATGGCGACGGGCGCGATATCGCCGATGCGATGCGCGCGGCGCACGCGGCTGAGCAATGCGCCCGGGCGCGGCGCAAACCTGTATTCCTGCATTTGCGCACTGTGCGGCTGATGGGCCATGCCGGCTCCGACCTTGAGACCAGCTATCGCGCCCGCGCCGAGATTGAAGCCGAGGCCGACCAGGACCCCCTGCTCCACACCGCCCGGCGCGTGATCGAGGCCGGCTTAATGTCCAAAGAAGACATTGAAACGCTATATGAGACGATTGGCGCGCAAGTCCGCCGCGCCATGGAATCCGCTTGCACACGCCCGAAGCTGACCACCGCACAAGACGTCCTCTCGGCGCTAACACCGCCGCCGTCAAAGCGCATGGGCCGCGCCGCAAAACCCCTCCCCGGCGCGCCCGACGACAGTCGCGCCCGCCGCGAGCCGCAACATATGTCGCGATTGATCTCGCTCGCGCTTGGCGAGCAAATGGTACGCGACCGCAATGTCACGGTGTTCGGCGAGGATGTCGGCCGCAAGGGCGGTGTTTATGGCGCGACGACGCGCCTGCAACAAAAGTTCGGTCCGGCGCGTGTGTTTGACACCCTGCTCGACGAGCAATCAATCCTCGGAACCGCAATCGGCCTGGCTCATAACGGTTTTCTTCCCGTGCCGGAAATCCAGTTCCTCGCTTACGTCCATAATGCCGAAGATCAGCTTCGCGGTGAGGCCGCCTCGCTGTCGTTCTTTTCCAATGGTCAGTATACCAATCCCATGGTCGTCCGCATTGCTGGCCTCGCCTATCAAAAAGGCTTTGGCGGTCATTTCCACAATGATAATTCAGTGGCGGTGTTTCGCGATATTCCGGGGCTGATCCTCGCCTGTCCGTCTGGCGGCGCGGAAGCTGTCAAAATGATGCGTGAGGCGTTTCGCCTCGCCCGCGAGGACGGACGTGTGGTGGTGTTCCTTGAGCCGATTGCGCTTTACGGAACCCGCGACCTCCATGAGGACGGCGACGGGAAAATGGCGGCGGTCTTTGACCAGATCGATGGCGATGCGGCGTTTGGCGAGCCGAACATCATCGGTGATGGCGACGATCTTGCGATCGTCACCTATGGCAACGGCACTTATCTTTCCAGGCGCGCGGCGCAGACGTTAAAAGCCAAAGGCGTCGATGCGCGGATCGTCGATCTTCGATGGCTGGCGCCATTGCCGATTGATGCGGTGGTCACGGCGATTGGCAAGCGGCGTAATGTTCTGGTGGTCGATGAGTGCCGCAAGACCGGAGGCCCGGCCGAGGAAATCCTCACCGCCTTTGTCGATCGCGGCCTCGATTACAATATCGCCCGCATCACCGGCGGCGATAGTTTCATTCCCCTCGGCCCGGCGGCCAACACCGTGCTGGTTGGCGAGGATGACATCGTAAAAGCAGCGCTGGCGCTGACGGCAACGCAAACTCAGCAGGCGGCGCAATGAGCCCCGCGCAAAAAAAATCCGCCGTCGTCATATTTCCGGGCCGCGGAACTTACGGCAAGGAAGAGCTTGGCTATCTTGCGCGCCATCACAGCGACAAGGCCGCGTTCATTTACGGCGTCGATCAATGGCGCGAAAGCCAGGGCCGCGAGACAATCTCGTCGCTCGATAGCGCCAAAACCTATTCGGCGGCAAAACACGCCTCCAGCATCAACGCCTCGGCAATCATTTACACCTGCGCCCTTGCCGACTTTGTCGATATCAATCGTGACCAGTTTGAAATTTCCGCCGTGTGCGGCAACTCTCTCGGCTGGTATTTAACCCTCACCGCATCCGGCGCGCTCAATCCGGTGAACGCCATCCGTCTGGTCGATACCATGGGCGCATTGATGGAAGAAAAAGGCGTCGGTGGGCAAATCATCTATCCGTTTGTCGATGAAGACTGGCGCGCTAGCCGCATCAATGAAAAGGCGATTGGCGACGCCGTGCATGCGGGCCGCACGGCGGGGAACGCATTCCTCTCTATCCGCCTTGGCGGCATGGCGGTTCTGGCGGGCGATGACGCCGGCCTCGCGGCGATGGAGAAGTCCCTGCCGAAGGCAGAGGGACGCTACCCGTTTCGTCTCGCCCGGCATGCAGCGTTTCACACGCCGCTCCTGAACCATGTCTCAAGCGCCGCCTTTGATCGTCTTGGTTCGGAGATGTTCACAGCGCCCGATATTCCAATGATCGATGGCCGCGGCGCGATCTGGACACACAACACAACAGATGCCGATGAACTTCACCAGTACACGCTCGGCTCACAAATCACCGAAACCTATGACTTCTCAAAATCCATCGAAGTCGCGATCAAGGAATTTGCGCCGGACGTTCTGATCCTTGCCGGGCCCGGCGCAACCCTCGGCGTCGCCATAGCCCAGGAGCTGATCCACCACCGCTGGCTCGGCCTGACCTCAAAAGCCGATTTCGCGGCCCGCCAGAAGGCCGATCCGTTCCTCCTCGCCATGGGCCGGGAAGATCAGCGGCGGGTGGTGGTTTGACATCGTAGCGCGCACTTCACCGTTGCTGTCCCCCTCCGTCCCTTTGGGACACCTCCCCCGTTATCACGGGGGAGGAATTATGTTGCGCTTGAGGTGAGCTCTTTCTTCCCCCGCTTGCGGGGGAAGTGGCCGCGAAGCGGTCGAAGGGGGTTCTGTCCGCAAAAAATCACCAAAATCCGCACAACCACGACACGAATCGAATCTTCGATTTTACAACCCTGAGAGGGTAGTTGGCCATAAAACCTATATTTGGTGAAAAGTTATCCTCACGCATTCCGGCGGCCTTATTCTGTTTCGTAGTCAGAATATGGAAAAAAGCTAATGGCTCAAAGTTTGTGTTTTTCGTCCCGTCAAAAGCCCACCGTTAACGATTTGCGCTATCACATCGATATGCTCTCGCGCAAAATTCCGGCAGCGTTGCGGCGACCAGCCATGAACCGGATCTGGGTTCACATTTGCATCCTTGAACGGCATCTCAAGCGTCATCGCCAGGCAGTTCCATGTCTCGCCGACATAGTTGTTCGCAATCGCGAGATTGGCGGCTCCGGGCGGCGGCGCTGGATATCCTTCCTCGGTTTGGAAGTCATCACTCGCCTCCAGAAGCATCGCGCTATAACGATCGAACAGCGCGCGATGGCGGTCACTCCACGAGGGGACGCCAGTGGCGCTGTCGAGGAAATTGTTGGGGATCGCTTCGTCGCCATGGGCGTCGAGGAAAAAATCAACTCCGGTCTCGCGCATTTTCTCGCGGACAAGAAATACCTCCGGGCTTTTGTCCATGCTCGTGTTCTGCCACGCCCGGTTGAGGTCAGTACCAGCGGCGTTGGTGCGCAAATGGCCGCGCCGCACGCCGTCAAGGTTCATGCAAGGAACTACATGCAGCGTTGCGTTGCTGCGCAACGATTTCGCGGTTTCATCATTTTCATCAATCAGGCGATCCAGAAAGCCTTCCACCCACCACGAGCCCATGGGCTCGCCGGGATGCTGACGGGCGATCACCCACAGCTGATACGCGCCCTCGCCGATCCGGAAATAATCTATCGCCTGGCCGTCAAGGGTCTCGCCCAGAACCTTGGCCTCGACCAACGAAGATCGCTTCACGCCAGCGACAAAGTCCCGATAGCGCGTGGTCGGATAGGCGGCGAAATACGCATACTGAATAGCGTCGGCCTCGGGCGTGTGCTCAATTGTCAGCGTCCGCCCGTCAAACGTCGTATCGATACGAAACCAGGTCTCGCCGTCATAGGAGGCGACCGTCTTGTAATCACGCCAGCCAGCAACGTAAGTCGCCCCATCCGCATTCAAGATGCGCATGGTCAAAGACTTGCCGGCGGCGCCTTCAACGCGAAAATTGAACCATTGAAAAAATTCAGCCCTGCCGTCGGGCTTGATCTTGAGGCGGATATTGGACGCGTCCGAAGCGTCGAGGCATTCGATATTGCCGTGGTCGAAGTCACTGGAAATCTTAATCATTGCGCATTTCTATCTGGGGTTACTGACACTTGATGACAAGACGCTCCCTCCCCAGGCGCCGTATTGTGTTCATTGGCCGCAGGCGAGCCCGCCAGCCAAGAACCGTAGTTGGACGCCTACGCTTTCTTCTCCATAATCTGTGGCGCAACGCGGATATGGGTTTCTTTAAGTTGCTGCGGGTTAGGCTCGGCGGGGGCGCCAAGCAGAAGGTCTTCGGCCTGCTGGTTCATGGGGAACATCGTCACTTCACGGATGTTTTCCTGATCGGCAAGCAACATGACGATGCGCTCAAGCCCGAGCGCACAGCCGCCATGGGGCGGTGCGCCAAATTTAAACGCGTTCAGCATACCGCCGAACTTCTCTTCCACCACCTCCGCGCCATAACCGGCAATCTCGAAGGCTTTATACATAATGTCCGGGCGATGATTACGAATGGCCCCGGACCCGAGCTCATAGCCATTACAAACAAGGTCGTATTGGAACGCCTTGATGGCAAGATAATCAGCGTCGGTCTTGGCGGCGTTGAGAGCGTCGAGCCCGCCTTGGGGCATCGAGAACGGGTTGTGTCCAAATTCGACTTTTTTGTTTTCCTCATCCCATTCATACATGGGAAAATCGATGATCCAGGCGAGCGCAAAGCTGTCTTTGTCGGTCAGCTTCATTTCCTCACCGATAAGGACACGCGCCTTGGCGGCGACGGCAAGAAAATCCTCCGGTTTGCCGGCAAGGAAGAACGCCGCGTCGCCGGCTTTCATGCCGAGCTGTTCACGCACAGCTTCGGAACGCTCCGGACCAATATTTTTCGCCAGCGGGCCTTTAGCCTCGTAACCCGTATCCGGGTCACCCGCAAAAATCATGTAGCCCATGCCCGGCAGACCTTGCTTTTGCGCCCAGCTGTTCATCCGGTCGCAAAACGCGCGGCTGCCGCCTTTTGGCGCCGGGATCGCACGGATTTCGTGGTCCGGATCGGCATCAAGGATCGAGGCAAAGACTTTAAAGCCGGCGCCGCGGAAATGATCGGAGACGGTCTGCATTTCAATCGGGCAGCGCAAGTCCGGTTTGTCGGTGCCGTATTTCTGCATCGCTTCGTCGAACGGGATCAACGCGAACGGATAGCTCGAGACTTTTCCCTCGCCGGCGAATTTTGCGAACACATCGCGGGTCATCGTTCCCACCGCGTCGAACACGTCCTGGCGCTCGACAAAGCTCATTTCCATATCGAGCTGGTAGAATTCGCCAGCCGAGCGGTCGGCTCTTGCGTCTTCATCGCGAAAGCACGGGGCAATTTGATAGTAGCGGTCAAAGCCGGAGACCATGATCAGCTGTTTGAATATTTGCGGCGCCTGGGGCAGCGCATAGAATTTCCCTGGATGCAGCCGCGACGGCACCAGAAAGTCGCGCGCGCCCTCCGGCGACGACGCCGTCAGAATCGGGGTTTGAAAATCGGTAAAGCCTTGCCCCTCCATGCCGTGGCGGATTTCCCGCGTGACCGCTGCGCGCAACATGATATTGGCGTGCAGTGTTTCCCGGCGCAGGTCGAGATAGCGATAGGTCATGCGGATGTCTTCGGGATAGTCGGGCTCGCCAAACACCGGCAGCGGCAATTCATCAGCCGTCGACAACACCTCAAACGAAGAAATCCGGATTTCGACCTCGCCGGTCGGCAGGTTCGGGTTGATCACATCGGCGTCGCGCGCGACCACCTTGCCCTCGACCCGGATCACGCTTTCCTGGCGCACCGCCTCGACATCGGCGAAAAACCCCATCTCCGGCTCGACCACCAGCTGGGTCAGCCCGTAATGATCGCGCAGGTCAATAAACAACAACCCGCCATGGTCGCGCTTGCGATGCACCCAACCCGACAGGCGGACCGCCTCGCCGACTTCGGACTGGCGCAGGGCGCCGCAATGATGGCTGCGATAAGCGTGCATAGGACTACTCGTTTGGGGGCTCAAAATGACCGGAAAAGATTTGCCGCCGGAGTGGCCTCGGCGCGCGGCGTTGTCAAGAGTGCGGGGACCGTCGCGCCGGCCTTTTTCGACTGCTCGAGGCCGGAGCCAGTTATAATGGGTGACGCTTGATGAATACGCTGTTAGAAGCCCCGCCCATGCATATTATTACCACCACGGCAGCGCTCGAAGAATTCTCCGCCGCCCTCGCCCAAAAGCCGTTTATCGCCGTTGATACTGAGTTCATGCGCGAGAAAACCTATTGGCCGATCCTCTGCCTGATCCAGGCGGCGGCCGAGGGCGCCGAAGCGATCATCGACCCCCTCGCCGAGGGCATCGACCTTAGCCCGTTTCTGGAGGTGATGGCCGATAAATCCGTGGTCAAGGTGTTTCACGCGGCGCGCCAGGATCTGGAAATTTTCTATCAACTCATGAACCAGGTGCCAGCGCCGCTGTTCGATAGCCAGATTGCCGCCATGGCCTGCGGCTTTGGCGACCAGATCGGCTATGAGCCGCTGATGCGTGCTTTGCTCAACGCCAATATCGACAAAGGTTCGCGCTTTACTGACTGGGCGCGCCGCCCGTTGTTGCCAGCCCAGCTGACCTATGCGCTAGGTGATGCGACCTTTCTGCGCGAGGCCTATCCGATCCTCAAACAAAAGCTCGACGAGAATGAGCGCGCGCATTGGGTCGAGGCGGAATTAGAGGCGCTATACGCACCTGACCTTTATTTCGTGAAACCTGAGAACGCATGGAAACGGCTTAAGCTGAAGGGCGTGCGCCCGAAGGAGCTGGGGCCGGTGATGAAGCTGGCGGAATGGCGCGAGCGCGAGGCGCAGACCAAGGACTCGCCGCGCAACCGGATTTTGAAGGACGATGCGATCTATGAGCTGGCGCGGTTGCGGCCCGCCAGCGTCAGCGATCTTGGCCGGGCGCGCAGCATCCCGTCGGGATTTGAAAAATCGGCGGCGGGCGCGGCGATCCTCACGGCCATCGCCCAAGGCGCAAAGACGCCGCAGGACCAAATGCCAACTTTGGCAAAACCCGACCGCACCCGGCCCCCCGCCGATGTGATTGAGTTGTTGAAGGTGCTCTTAAAACGCCAATGCGATAAATTTGACGTGGCGCCGAAGCTGATCGCCGCGACCGCCGATCTTGAAGCCATCGCGCTTGATGACAACGCCGATGTAAAGGCGCTTTCCGGTTGGCGGCGCGACGTTTTTGGCGACGCAGCGCTCAAGCTAAAGCGTGGTGAGCTGGCGCTAAAGCTTAAAAATGGCGCCGTGGAGATTGTGGAAGTTTAGTTATTTTACTTGACTTTTACTTAGTTATCTCTTACATTTTTTGCCAGAATATAAAACAAAAGCCCCCCGACAATTAACGCCAACCCGAACAGCCCTTCCACAGGCCGCTGAATAAGCACGTATGTCAGCGTCCAGCCGGTCAAGGCGAGAAACACCAGCGGCGTGAACGGATAGCCGAATGTCTTATAGGGCCGCGCCAAAGAAGGCTCGCGCCAGCGCAAAACATAAACGCCAAGGACTGTAAAAAATGTATTCAAAGCCAGCGTAAAGCCGGCGAAAACCAAAATGAAATCAAAGCTGGATGTGATAATAAAACCAATCGCAATCGCTGACTGAAAATAGATCGCCATGGATGGAATGCCGTCGCGGTTAACCCGCGCCAGACGCGCGAAAGCTGCAAAGTCCTGCCCGATCATCTGCAACACCCGCGGACCGGCGATGGTCATGGCGCTGACGGTTGAAATCAAAAGGCTCGCCATCACCAGACCGGTGAGATCAGCGCCAGCTTCGCCAAACAGCGCCTTGGCGGCGATGAAACCGATCTCAACCTTGCCGACCATATCGTCAATCGGCGCGGCTTTGAGAAATACGGCGTTGAGCGCGATATAGGCGACCATGACGATGAGCGTTCCAAGCGTCAGAATGCGCGGCAGGTTCTTTTGCGGGTTTTCGATTTCGCCGCTCAGATAAGTCGCCGCATTCCAGCCTGCATAAGCAAAGCTGACATAGATCAGCGATACCGCAAAGGCGCCGCTGGTAATAACGCCGAGATCGGCCGGCGTCGGCAAAAGCAAGATCGGTTGCGGCGTGTTCAGAACAAATACGGCGGCGCTGCAAAAGGTGATAATTACGAGGAGTTTAATCAGTGTAAATATCTTCTGCATCGCGCTGCCAGCGCCGCGGCGACCGCCATGAATGCCGGCCATAACAACAATCAGGGCGCAGGCAAGCGCTTGCTGACGCCAATAGGCCCCGCCTTCGTCAACAACTGACATCGCATAGACCGCAAATGTAATCGCGGCGAGCGCGACCGGGGCGGCAAAGCCGATCGTCGCCGACACCCAGCCGGAAACAAAGCCGGCGGCCGGATGATAGATGCGGGTGAGGAAATTATATTCACCGCCGGACCGCGGCAGCGCCGCGCCAAGCTCAGCATAACTCATCGCCCCGCAAAGCGCCGCGACGCCGCCCACCGTCCACAACAGGAGGATGGCAAAACCAGAGCGGATATTGATCAGCTGAAACCCGAGGCTGGTAAATACGCCCGTGCCGATCATGTTGGCGATAACCACGGCAATCGCGGTGTAAAACCCGTATTTGCCCGCAACCGGTTTTTGTGGGGCCGGTTTTTGTGAAGGTTCAGTATTCATGTGCCGAGACGCTCTGCCGCGATTGAAACCGATGTCAAGACGGCGATATCGGCGCAGATCTCTCAGCATCTATTCGCTATCCATGCGCGGTCGTTTTCTAAATTTCCGAATGCGCGTTATGGCTAATATGAGGCCATTCAATAGCCAAATATCGCTTACCAATAATTGGTTTTAGAATGTTGCAGAATAGCGACAGCCGCGCCAACGCCGCCACAACATCGTACTGCATTGTTATTATTCGATAAACATACTTTAGCGAAAAAAAAGGTCGCCCTTTTTCAACTTCGCGCCTGTTTATGCTCTGACGATACAGGTTTTCTATCCGGAACGAACAGCATAGCTTCGAAAAACTACTAACCGAATCGGTCACTTAGACGATTAATAAAGAGGGAGTACGACGTGAAAAAAACGCTACTAAAACGATCTGCCGCGGGGGCGGCGATTTTGATCGCCATGGGTGCGCCAACCGGCGTTGTCTACGCACAAGATGGCGCCAGCACATCAGATGTTGTGATTTCAGTGGGCACGCGCCGCGGCGCCCGGTCAGCGGCGAATACGCCAGCGCCGGTTGATGTCATCGGCAGTGAAGAGCTCGTCAATCAGGGCGACACCGATCTTGTCAATATCCTGCGGACGTCTGTTCCGTCCTATAACGCCAACACCCAGCCAATTTCTGATGCGGCGACACTAATTCGCCCGGCCACACTGCGCGGTCTGGCGCCGGATAAAACCCTGATCCTGGTGAACGGCAAACGCCGCCACCGTGCTGCGGTCATCACCTTCCTCGGTGACGGTATTTCCGACGGCTCGCAAGGCGCCGATATTTCCGTCATCCCTGCTATCGCTCTCAAACAGGTTGAAGTTCTGCGCGATGGCGCGTCATCCCAATATGGGTCTGATGCGATTGCCGGCGTGATTAACTTCGTCCTGCGCGACGATGCAGACGGCGCCTCTTTCGAAGCCAAGTGGGGTCAAACCTATGAAGGCGACGGCGACAGCTGGAATGTTCAAGCAAATGTCGGCTTGCCAGTTCCGATTGGTGAAGGCGGCTATTTAAACATCAGTGGTGAATTCGGTGAGACCGACGCCACCATCCGTTCGGTACAACGCGATGACGCCGCAGCGCTGATCGCAGCCGGCAACACCGCTGTCGCCGACCCTGCGCAAATCTGGGGCCAGCCGAACCTCAACGACAACTTGGCGCTATATGCCAACATGGCCATTCCGTTTTCCGAGCAGGTTGAATTTTACGCATTCGGTAACTACGCCGAACGCCAGGTTGAAGGCGGCTTCTTCTTCCGGAACCCAACCAACCGCGGCGCCGTCTTTGCTGGACCAACAGTCGATCCGGATACGGGATTGATCGATGTTGCAGACCTGGACATGGATAATGTTCCGTCAGTGCTGGTCGGCGATCTTTCTGTAAATACTGCAGGCGATTGTATCGATGGCATTCCTCTAACATCCGGAGGATTAATTCCAGATTCGACATTCCTAGCGTCGATTCAAGGTGACGCGAACTGTTTCTCGTTTGTAGAAATGTTCCCG
>JAJFFY010000076.1 GCA_021776415.1 Hyphococcus sp. | reverse complement strand
CGCAAAGAATATGGCGGCATGAAGATCGAACAGGCGAAACGGCTGAAAGATCTTGAGAAAGAAAACGGTCGGCTGAAGCGGCTTCTCGCTGATGCAGAACTCGACAAGGCGATTTTGAAGGAAGCTGCTTCGGGAAACTGGTAGGGTCCTCACGCAAGCGCGAGTTCATTGAACATGCATGCGGCCGGCTTGGCGTCTCAGAGCGCCGGGCCTGCTGTCTTCTTCGCCAGCATCGCTCAACGCAATGGCGCAAACCCAAGCGCGCCGATGACGAAGATGCGCTGACCTTTGCGATCATTGAGCTGGCAAGCCGATACGGTCGCTACGGATACAAGCGGATCACCGCATTGTTGAGAGCGGATGGCTGGCATGTGAACCACAAACGCGTGGCGCGAATCTGGAAGCGTGAGGGCCTCAAAGTTCCAATAAAACAGCCAAAACGCAGTCGTTTGTGGTTGAACGATGGGTCGTGCATTCGGTTGAGACCTCAGTATCGTAATCACGTCTGGGCGTATGACTTCGTCCAGGATAAAACCCGTGATGGCCGCAAGTTTCGGATGCTTACCGTGATCGACGAGTTCACCCGGGAGTGTCTGGCGATCAAGGTAAAACGCCGTTTGAATAATCAGGATGTACTCGCCGTTCTCGGTGATTTGATGGTTGCGCGTGGCGTACCTGATCATATTCGCTCAGACAACGGAAGCGAGTTCCGGGCCAAAGCTTTACGCAAATGGCTCGGCAATGTCGGCGTGAAGACGCTTTACATTGAGCCAGGATCGCCATGGGAGAATGGCTACAATGAATCATTCAACGGGCGACTACGCGATGAGTGCCTGAACGTGGAGCTATTCAATAATTTGCTGGAGGCGAAAATCATCATCGAAATGTGGCGCCGTCACTACAACACAATCCGCCCGCACTCATCACTGGGGTACAGACCGCCAGCTCCGGTGACTGTGATCCCCGCCGATCTGGCCTCCGCCATATGGAGGCTCCAGCCAGTTCGGCCTTCCAATGGGCGCAATCTCATGGTTACATAACAACTGGCTGCGTCATCGGGGTTTCGTCAAAAGCCATCACCCTCATCTGGAAGCCAAAGAGTGCTATCTACAGCTGAAGCGCCAAATACCAATGCGGCCTGAGCTGATGCAATTCCCAAGAGGCCTAGAATTAGCGGCCAGTTGGGCCGGCCGTTAACATCGAACCCTTCAGATATTATCCAGACGGGAAAAGGCTTCTTGGTATTACCCATAACCGCGCGTTATCAGTACTTCGCGAATTTGTGTTAGGTCAGGAACATCACCAAACTGGACGCCGCGACCATCAGTTTTGCCCTGAGGCATCTCGTCTTGATGCGGTGACGTCTCAAGGAATAATCAATAGGTCTTGGCTACTTTTCGGGCCTCGCGGCGGAGCGTATCGGTGAGATCAAGCTCTAAGTCGAATTCAAGCGCCGCTTTGAATATTTCGTCCGTCTGCATCTTTGTCAGATTGAAGCGTTTGACGAGCGGCCGAATGAAATGGCGCAACTCTTCATAGTCGCCTGACGTGACGTCCCCGAATTCATCAATCTTGGCTCGTAACTCAGCCAGCAGCGCCTCGGGCAGATTCGGGCCGAAAATGAAATACCGCAGCCATGCGAGAAAATGCGGGTGTCGCAACATTTCTTCCGTTGATAGTCCCCTGCGTCGGAAGTTGGTTAGTGGCGATGGGCCACGACCGATGGCATATTCGTTGTCAGTAAAAACGGCTTCGCGGACATCCGGAATGGCGTCGCGATCGAGCAGCATGGCAGCAAGCTTCGCGGCATTTTGACCGTTTTGCCGAGCGGGCTCACCATGCGTAACAGCGCGTACATTGAGTTCTGTCTCAGCCAGAAGCGCTTCTTCTTCCGCTTTCAGTTCAATTTTTAAAGACGGTAAATGGGACATGACAAAGACTATCAACCGATTCTCGGCTTGACGCCGGCGTTGTGCAAATTGGCCACTTGGTTTTGAAGGCGGCTTTTCGGCCATTCACCCTTCGCCAAAGCTTCATCGACCTCCGCCTTGCGGTCAGTGATCCAGGGCGGAAAGGGTATGCCATCATCCATAATGGCGAGGGCACCCACAGGCCAGGCGCGCCCCTCCTCTGCCCACTGATTTAGCTGGTGAAGGCATGTCAGAAGCGACGGAAAGCCAATATCATCGAGTGCAGCCGTCGCGAGCGTCTCGTCATAGCGTTTGTCGACGGCCTTGATAAACATTTCATACTTTTCTTGCTCTGCAGCAGCAAGCAAAACGTCGTGAAAAGCCTCGTCCAAGAGATAACAAAAGAGTGGCGGACAACCCTCACGTTGATCCCACCAAATTGCCGGCAGAGGAAGTTCGGGCGTCCGGGTTCGAGGATGTTGGTGTAGCTCGCTAATCGAAAGATCGACGATTTCATGAAACTCTGTCTGCAGCCAGACGTGAGGGTCGTCGCCCCAAAAACCGGTCCAGCCAGTGAGTTTACCGTCAAGGCCGACCTTCGCAAAACAGGCAGCGCCGGCAATGAGTGTCGATTTTATGCCGATTTTTTTCAGAAGATGTTGCACGGCTGCAGACGTCTGCAAGCATTTCATTGAGTAATCTTCAGCGTAATGCGCCCGGGCTGTTTCATCGACAATCTGAATTACGAGATGCTGAAGAAAGAGAGCAGTGCGCTCTACTTCTCGTGTTTTATCAATTTGACTTTGGATGATTTCGCCGGAGATCATGGGGATTCAGTCTCTTTGTTACGGGTTTGCTTCCAGACTAGTGCAAGGCGATCTGCCTCGGATTGAGTGAGCGTCGCCATGTCAAAACCCCCGGGTTTCGACATGGCTGCCAGTTGCGGTCTTCTTGATCGCAAAGCCATTGGGAATGGCATGCTGAACCAGTTGGACGTGTGAAATCAGGCCGACGGCGCGATTGGCGCCGACCAGATCCTGCAAGGTCTGAAGCACCTGATCGAGCGTGCCCGAATCATTGTCGGTGTCGAGGCTGCCGAAGCCTTCATCGATGAAGATCGTGTCCAACCTTATATTGCCGCTGACGCTTTCCACAATGTCAGAGAGACCGAGCGCGAGGGAGAGAGCGGCAATAAAGGTTTCGCCGCCAGACAGGGTTGAAGTTGCGCGGGCCTTTCCCGTGTGAATGTCGTGAACACAGATGCCAAGACCGCGCCGACCGCCGCCTTTGCCTTCAAATTCACGCTCCAGACTGTAGCGCCCGCTGGTCATCGGTTGCAGCCGTAAATTGGCGGCCTGCAGAACCTGATCGAACATCGCTCCGATGGCGAAGGTTTCCAGATCGAGCTTGGCGGTATTGTTGGCATTGAACAGCGCCGCCAGTTCGCGCAGGGCGGCTGTCTCTTGTTCGAGCTTTTCGATCCGCGCCAATTCGTCGGAAATGGATTTCAAAAGGGCTTCAAGCTGATCCGATTTGGCCTTGAGCGCCGCCGACTTGGCGGCTTCAGTCGTGCGAGCGGCTTTGGCGTCAAGACTCGCCTGAGTCATCGCTGCGATGTCTGGCCGGGACTTGTCCTTGATGACATCAGATGTAGTCTTCGCGCGGTCCTTGGCAATCGCCAGCTTTTCCTTGTGCGCATTGATCTGAGTTTTGAGCGTGTCGATTTGCTCGATATGCGCCTTATGGGTTTCGAATGCCTCGCTCGAAAACTCCTGTTGCCGCAGACGGTTTGCGAACGTGTCTTCAGCCTGTTTGAGAGTGGTTTTCGTCCCCGTCAGCATTTTCTCCGCGCTTTCAAGATCCTTCGCGCGGGACAGCGCGGCGTCCCGCGCCGATTTTTCGGCATCCTGAGCCGATTTGAGCGCGTCTTGCATGGCTTTGAACGCGGATGTTGCGGTCTGCGATTCTGTTGCTAACGCTACTTCGCTCCGCAGGGCTTCCGGGATCGACCCGAGGGAGTTGTCATAAGCCTGTTTAGCCAACGCCGTGGCGGTCTTTGCGCTTTCAAATAGGGCGCGCGCCTTGGTGTTGACCGATTGGGCGTCCGTCACTTGTTTTGCGAGGCGGGCAATATTGGCATCGATCTCCGTTGTATTAGCCTGTGGTCCCAATGCTCGCAGCTGATCGTTCACATCTTTGGCATCTTTTTCGGCGGCCTCTGCTGTGTGTTCGGGTTTGGCAAGCTTCTCGAAATTGATTTTGCGCTCTTCCGCTTTCGCATTTGCGCCCGAAAGAGCCTCGCCAGCATTGGCGTGAGCGGTGCTCTTTGTGTTGAGCGCGGCCCTGGCATCGCGAAACGCTTGGTCGAGACCGGCGCTCTCCGCATGTCCGTGCGCTGGAGACGGATGGGACTCGGACCCGCAAACCGAGCAGGGCTCGCCGTCGACAAGTTTTTCCGCCAAATGCTGCGCTTGGGCGGCGGCCAGCTCTGTCTCTGCCAGGTCGAACCGCCTCTGAGCCTCGTCAATGTGTTTTTGAGTGTCTGCATGGGCGGCGGCCGCATTTGTTGCGACGCCGTTTGCCTCTGACCAGAGTCGACTGGCTTCGGCGTGAACTGTCGCCGCTACTAGAGCCTGCTTCGCCTTGGTCAGGTCTGCATTCAGCTTGCTGCGCTCCAGCGCGATGGATTGGGCGGCCTTGGCCTGATCCTGCGCTTCGACGTGTTTTGCTGTGATCGTTTTATGATGCGCGTCAGCCTGGTCATGGGCGGTCTTGTCAGAGGCTTGTTTGGATAGGGCAGTATCCCAGTCATCCTTCAGGGTTTTGGCTTGATTCAGCGTTGTCGTGTGTCGTGTCAGCGCTTCGATGTGGCGACGTGTTTCGTCCCGTTTGTCGGCTAAAGCTTCTTGGGCTTTCAACTGCTTATTGGCGGTGTCTCGTTGCGTTGCGGCTGTCTCGTGGGCGGTTTTAGCGGATGTGAGGTCGGTCTCAGCACGAGCAAGATTTAACGCGGCGGTCTTCTTGGCCTGATCGACATCCAGCAGCGATTGGGCTTTGCGCGCGTTTTTTAGGGTGGTTTCGGCAGCGTCGATGTCAGCTTTCTTTTCGGCAAGCAAGGCCAGATCAGCCTGCGCCTTTTCACTGGCGAGGAAAACTGCTTCAAGCTGATCTGCATCTGCCTTGGTCTTCGCGGCGAGAGTTGCAGCCTTCGCGGTGCCGCTGGAATTTGCCACGGCTTTGGTATGTTCTTCCGCGGCGGCTTTGATGCCGGTTTTCAACGCATCCGGACTTTCATAGCCTTCCTGTTCGAGGCGCCGTGCGCAGGTGCGGCGGTCAATCACAACGGCGTCTTCTGCCGTTTTCGCCTGATCTTTGAGCCTGTGCGCCAGCTTGCGGTAGAGTGAAACGTCAAACAGTTCGCGCAGGATCTTCATTCGCTCGTCGGTCTTCGCGGTCAGGAAGGTTTCAAATTTGCCTTGCGGTAGCAGAACGATTTGCCGGAATTGTTCTACGCCGTAGCCCAAACGTTCGAGGACGGCTGTTTTCACATCGCCGACTTTTTTCTCGGCAATGATTTTGCCACAGTTTTCTTCTGTGATGTCATCCGGATCAATGCCCGTAACATCGAACAACCAGGCTTTATGTGTGTCCTTGGTCTCGCCATCACCGCGCAAGGCTGGGCGCATCTGGTCAGGCGTGCGGCGAATTAGATAGCGCGATGCGCCGATCTCGAAAATAAATTCGACTAGCGTCAGCATATCATCAGCCGCGTGATGCGAGCGCAGGGAAGCTGTGTCTTGATCGCTGCGAGAGGCTTCGCCAAACAGAGCGAAGGTCATGGCGCTGAAAATGGTTGATTTGCCAGACCCCGTGGAGCCATAAATCCCAAACAGGCCACTTGCAACGGCCTCGCGAAAGTCGACGGTTTCCTGGCCCGCATAGGGCCCCAAAGCGGTCATGGTCAGCTTAATCGGTCGCATCTCTAGCCCTCCGCTTCAGTTAAGCTTGTAAGGGAGGCATCAATGATTGCGGTTTCGGGTTCTGTTTGCGAAGTGCCGCGCAAATGCGTCAAAAATTCACCGATAACATCGACTGGCTGGGTCAATGCGGCTTTTACCCCCTCGGCCGGTGTCACATCATGGGGTATTTCATCGCGCTCATACGACAAAACGCTGGCATTGGGGTAGAGTCCGCGAACCTGTTTCATCGGGTCGATCAGGCGGCCCTCATCGGTCAGGACGACTTTGATAAAATCATCAGACGCTTGGCCGGACGCAATGAAATCAGACAGCTTGCCGCGCAAAGTTCGCACTTGGCGAATAGGCGCGAATGGAATCTCCTTGACCGTGACTGCTCCTTCCTTGGAGAGCTCGACCAAAGACATGGATTTATTCGCATCGGATTCGTCAAAACCAAAGGCCAGCGGTGACCCGGAATAGCGGATATGATCGTGCTCGACGGTTTGGGGACGGTGCAAATGCCCAAGCGCCACATAGTTTGCGCCGTCAAAGACATCTGCTGGCACCGTTTCGATGCCGCCGACCGTGCGGCCCAAATTGCGTTCGCTTTCGCTCGGGCTGGCACCCGCCACGAAGGCATGTGCGACGATGACCCAACGGGTGTCTTCAGGCACATGGGCTTTGGCCGCCGCGATCTGCGCTCGGATAACATCGGCAGGCGATTCAATCTCGGTGCTGTCAAAGCACTCTCTGGCCGCAAATTCGTATCCGAAGGGAAGGGCTGAAAAGGCAACGGGGCCATTAACATGTTCCAAAACAAGAGGCCGTTCATCTGCAATGAGCGGCCCTCGGATAAGCGCGCGATTTGGATCGGTCATGATTGACATTGATTCAATGCGATCACCGGAATCATGATTGCCCGCGATCATGACGATTGCCGACTCGGTGGTGCTCGCCACCCGTTTGATAAAGGCATTGAACTGGCGAACGGCGCTGGCAGGCGGTGAGGCCCGGTCATAAATATCGCCAGCAATGATCAGCACGTTGGGCGTATGTGTAATGAGCGCTTCGTATACCTGATCCAGCACGGCGGCATGGTCGGCCTCCAGAGATTGACCGTGAAATTGACGCCCAAGATGCCAGTCACTGGTGTGAAGAATGCGCATAATCCGATCCATATAATTATTACATGTGTATTTTTTATATGGACACAGGAGATGGAGTCAACTAGAATCTTTTCATGATTGAAGATGATCTCAAATATGCACAGCGCGAACGGCTGTCATATCTCGACCAGTGCTTTGCTTGGCGGGGCATGGCCAATAGGCGTGATTTGATAAACCGCTTTCGCGTTTCAAATGCGCAAGCCGCCCTCGATTTCAAAGCCTATCTCGAAAGGGCTATTGACACTCCGCCGGTCTATGATGCCGGTCGAAAGACATATCAGGCTGCGCCGGGGCATGTGAGCCTGTTTCCGGAGGCGGTGCATAACAACTGGACGCAGATCATTTCTGATAGCGGTGCTGAGCGATTTGATGAACTGCCCCGTCTCAACAGGCCTTCAGATCCTGCGATCATGTCAAACCTGTATCGGGCGATGGAAAAAAGGCAGGCGGTTAAAATCCAATATACATCGATGACAACCGGTAGTGACAATGGTCAATGGATCGTGCCGACCCGATTTGCGTCTGACGGCAGCCGTATCCATTTGCGCGCCTTTAGCTTCAAGCATAAGGCCTATCGTGACTATATTCCGGCGAGAATTGCCTCAGAGAGCAGCTTCAAAACACGTCCCTTAAGTGATGATCTACCGCTGGATGAGGACTGGGAATCAATTGCCCGAATTCATCTCGTGCCAAAGGCAAGTTTATCGCCAGAACAAAAAAGGGCCGTCCGGCGCGAATATGGGTTCACCGGCAAATCGCTTTGTGTTGAAATTCGAAAAGCTCTAGAATTCTACGCGAATCGCCGATGGGGTTTAGATCGGCCTGATGCTAGACTAGAGCGACTATCTACCGAAGTGGTAGAGTATCACTCCCAATAAACCATTACCTTGCAATTTTGTGGTTTCGAGAAATTTCTAATGACCGCTTTTGCGCGCAGAGCAGAAGTCTAGCGGTGCGAAAACTATGTCGCCTTTTGGATAGAAGCGGAAATCCCACGTTACTACCTATCTTTAGAATCAGCGAAAATGCGGGCTCAGGCCTACCGCCGCCCGACGGGCTTAAATAGCTCTCCCGGCTCAACGCCAAGACCATCCGCGATTTTTTTAAGGACGGTGACAGTTGGATTGCGAATGCCGCGCTCAACGCCGGAGATATAGGTCCGGTGGAGATCCGCCTCCCAGGCGAATTCTTCCTGCGAAAGGCCCTGATCTTCGCGCAATCGCTTAAGATTGCGCCCGACAACAATCCGAATGTCCATGATCGGGACTCCGGGTTGATGCACCCTATTTATCTACAGACGATGAGTCTCATTTTCCTTGACTTCCGGAGGACACGAAGCGGTAGTCGGGCCATGGAAAGTATCAGCGCACACCAGATGGAATGGCGGCTTACGACGACTCAGATCGGCGCGATCGGGGAAGATATTGCAGCGACCCAGCTAATGCTCGCATCCGGCGGACGGCTCACGCCATTCAAACCATGCGCTGATGACGACGGCGTCGATCTTCTGGTTTTTGATAAAGCAACACGGCGCAGCGCGACGCTGCAGATTAAGACCCGCATGAAACTGGATGATCCCCGCGCGCAAACCGTTCAGTTCGATGTTCGAAAGAAGACCTATTCTGACGCGTCCGACGCTTGGCTACTGGCGTTGCTGCTGAACGGAGCGGATATCCAGTGCTGCTGGCTAATTCCCATGCAACAGCTTCCGGACGTTTCACGGGATACCGCCACCAATTTTTCAATCACCCCGTCAGCCAAAGCGTCGTCGAATGATCGGTATACGGGGTTCAGACATCATAGTTTCAGCGAAGCTGCAATGGTACTTACAAATCACTTCAACCTTGCTGGTTAGCGATAATTTCGATCCTGCTCAGTCGTTGCCAGCAACGAACC
Organism: Hyphococcus sp.; assembly: GCA_021776415.1. Taxonomy (GTDB): domain Bacteria; phylum Pseudomonadota; class Alphaproteobacteria; order Caulobacterales; family Parvularculaceae; genus Hyphococcus. The sequence goes on along the minus strand of JAJFFY010000076.1, from coordinate 19,654 downwards.
GCGATGCCCGCCTGCGCGAAAGGCGATTTCGGTGGGAAATCGCGCGCAGCGTTTTTTCGTCAATGGCAAACTATCTTGGGTTTTATGGTTAATCGCCCTGCGAAATGAGCAAAGTGTTGGTATCCATCCCAACGCGCATGTGAATAATGGGCGGCCTCTAGACGATTTAGGAGGCGACAATGAACACAATCACGAACCGCTCTTTCAACCATATCAAGATCCGCTCGCTGGATAGCCTGGAAGCACGCTTGAAACGCGGTGAACACATTGATCAACAACAATTAGCTGATGCGCTCTCTTTATATGACGGACCAATTCCACCGAACATAAAGAAGTATATTTGTACGCTTGTCGCCACTGCGCCGAATCCGAAGGGACGGCCCTCAACCCCTATCGTGACAATGCGAAAACAAGTGATGAACTTACGCCACTACTACAAGCTATGCCGGCGCTATCTGCGGATCCACAAGCAACTGCCGGAAGCGATAGCTGCGCGATACGCTGAAAGTGATCCAGCTGTGTTTGAACACCGCGATCCAGGTGAATTGGCGGCGATGATGGTCGCGCATTTATGTCTAGGCTCCGCCCAGAAATTCAAGACTGTGCGCAATAGGCTCTCTTCCCAAAAATAAGCTGCCGTTATTGGGAAGGCGGCATCCGATTTAAGCAGGCAAATTCTCCATTCAATTAAATTGGAGAATAAAATGTACTTTGAGTTTGAATCTGACGGCCGCACTTTCTATACATTGTCGGAGTTTGCACAGCACTCCATAGCATTATGGGACGCGACGCCCGCGAGGCTGAACTTTCTAATCAAGTTTGAAGAGGGTAAGGAAACTCGCTTTGTCGTTGCGGATGTGTTGCTGTGTAACGGCACAATTATTCCGGCGGTCATGTCGACGGACCATCTAGGGTTTCTGCGCGAGTTCGTTACAGCATCACAGACGCGTTGTTCCGATCATGGGTAACGTGTCTCGTTCGATCGAAAATGTCGGCGTAGGGGCATTGCGCCCTTACGCCAACAATCCGCGTACTCATTCGAAAAAACAGATCCGGCAGATCGCGGAAAGCATCAAGGTGTTTGGCTGGACCAATCCCATATTGGTGGATGACGCTAATGGCGTCATTGCCGGCCATGGACGCCTGGAGGCAGCAAAGCTCTTGGGGATGGTTGAGGTTCCGACTATTCGCGTTTCCAAAATGAGTGCGGCGCAGAAGCGCGCGTATGTCATTGCCGATAATAAACTCGCTGAAAATGCCGGTTGGGATAAGGACTTGCTTCGTATTGAGCTTGGCGGCTTGCTGGAAACAGAGCTCGACTTTTCGATCGACGTGATCGGCTTTGATACCGGCGAAGTCGATCTGTTGATGCAAGACACTGAAACATCGGATAACGGTGATGATGAAATCCCACCTGTAGATCCGGGCCCGCCAACCTCTGAACTTGGCGACTTATGGCTGTTGGGAGAGCATCGCCTTTATTGCGGCGACGCGCTGGACGCCGCATCTTATGAAACGGTACTGGCCGGTGAACAGGCCCAAGCTGTCTTCACTGACCCGCCCTATAATGTGCGGATTGATGGAAATGTCTGCGGCAAAGGCGCTGTCAACCATGATGAGTTTGTCATGGCTTCCGGCGAAATGTCTGAGGCCGAGTTTAGCGCTTTCCTGTCCACTGTTTTTGAGCGACTGACGACGTTCAGCGTCGATGGGTCTTTGCACTTCATTTGCATGGATTGGCGCCACGCCTTTGAACTCCTTACTGCTGGGCGTGGCACTTATAGCGAGCTCAAAAACATCTGCGTGTGGAACAAAACCAACGGCGGCATGGGATCTCTTTATCGATCAAAACATGAGCTGGTCTTTGTCTTCAAACACGGGTCAGCACCACATATCAACAATGTGGCGCTCGGCCGGTTCGGGCGCAATCGCACCAATGTCTGGGATTATGCGGGCGTCAATGCATTTGGCGGCGCTCGGCTTACCGATCTCGCTGATCATCCAACGGTAAAACCGGTTGCCATGGTCGCTGACGCCATCCTCGATGTCACAAAACGCGGCGGACTTGTGCTCGACCCGTTCTGCGGTTCGGGATCAACCATCCTTGCGGCCGAAAAAACCGGCCGGCGCGCGGCGGCGATCGAACTTGATCCCAAATATGTCGATGTGGCGATCAAGCGTTTTGAGCGCGCTACCGACATTCAAGCTGTGCATGCCAAATATGACTTGCCGTTCAAAGTAGTTGCGGAAAACCGCGCCTTCGACCGTTCATTGTTAGTGAAGTAAAAATCATGTCAAGTTCGAAAACACCAGAGGACTATCAAGTCGGCTTTGGAAAACCGCCTAAGCAAACGCAGTTTAAAAAAGGGCAGTCAGGCAATCCGAAGGGGCGGCCGCGAAAATCCAAAAACATGACAACGGTGCTAACCGAAGTGATGGCGCAGACCGTAACCATCAAACAGAACGGTAAGCACCGGCGAGTGCCTCTGCGTGAAGCCTGGGCCTATAAGATTGGGGAGGCTGCTTTGAAAGGCAATGTACGCGAGCAGATCGCATTGATGAAGGCGCTCCATGACTACGTGCCGGTGGCGCTGGAGCCGGAAAACGCGCCGCCGGTAAAAATCGTCGTCAACTTTGTCGACTCAAATGAAGAAATCCTCATGGAGCGCTATAAGCGCGAAGAGGAAGAGGAGCGTCTCATCCAAGAAGAAGAGGCCCAAAAGCAGATGGAATGGCGCGCCAGCGGCATCGATGATGAGCCAACGCGTTAAGCGGGCCTCAGAGGCGCCTATCCAACAACAAAGCTTCGGCCTGATCAGCAAGGGATGTGGCGCATCTCATTGACTTCCGCAATTCGGTAAGCAGGTCTGCGAGCTCAACGTCCGACGAGCCGAAAGCTTGACCATTCACGGCGCATTCGTGCGCTGTTTCCAGATGGCTGGTGATATCTGCGAAGAGACGCCGGATTTGGTCGCGCCTATCGCGCGCTTGATCACACTCATTCTCCATAGGGCACAAGTAGCGATCAAATTGGTTGGCCTGTCCAGCCCATTCCTTAAGTATTGCAAAATACTCCCTACAGAGACCGTTTTGGACTGGACTTCCGCACCCATTCGAGCGTTGCTGTTGTTCGACGCACCGAGCGCCCTCTCCCGCCCGACCGTTTATGACGCCGGGCTCGTTGCAGTGCAACGACGCAACGAGGGAGATCTCGCATGGTAAACTCCAACCAAAGCCAAGTGTTCGATGAAGTCGCCGCGCTTGAAGCGCTTGACCACAAAGGGCTCGATACGCGCTATCAAGATCTCACGGGAGAGCCCCCGCCGGAACGTATCGGCCGCACGCTGCTAAAGCTCGCAGTCGCTTACGAAATCTTGCGAAAACCTCATCGCGAGCGCGTTTGTCATGTCGCTTGATGATGAATTGGTGCGAATAGAGCGCATGTCAAAAGAGGCCCTGCGCGATCACTGGCGCACCGTTCACGATGAGGCCCCGCCACCAGGCATGTCAGCAAAGCTGATACGCGGGGCCCTTATGTTCGACGTTCAGGCAAAGCGGTTTGGCGGGCTTTCCACAACGACACGCCGAAAACTTGAACGGATCGCCTTAAAGCTTGAAACGGATCCGTCTTCCTCGGTCCTCGTATCAGAGCCTCTCTCGCCTGGGGCGCGCCTAATCCGGGAATGGGGCGGCAAACGCCATGTCGTTGAAGTCCTAAGTGATGGCTTTGTCTTTCGCGGGGCGATCTATAGCTCTCTTTCCGAGATCGCGCAGACCATCACTGGCGCGCACTGGTCAGGACCACGCTTCTTTGGTTTGAAAAACAGGCGGAAAGCCGCATGACAGACAAGATCCTTCGCTGCGCGATTTACACCCGCAAATCCACCGAAGACGGGCTCGACCAGGAGTTCAACTCGCTGGATGCACAAAGGGAAGCGTGCGAAGCTTATATCAAGAGCCAAAATTCCCAAGGCTGGAACATCGTTCCAGAACATTTTGATGATGGCGGCTTCTCGGGTGGAGACATGAACCGCCCCGCTCTCAAGCAGCTTATCAAGCAGGTCAAGGCAGGCCGCATCAAAGTCATTGTCGTCTATAAAATTGACCGCCTGACTAGATCCCTTGCTGACTTTGCTCGCCTCGTCGAACTGCTCGATGCGCACGACGCTTCGTTTGTCTCTGTCACCCAGCAGTTTAATACAACGACATCGATGGGCCGGCTTACACTGAACGTGCTTTTATCATTCGCGCAGTTTGAACGCGAAGTGACGTCCGAACGCATTCGCGATAAGGTTGCGGCCTCAAAACGGCGCGGCATGTGGATGGGCGGGCACCCTCCCCTTGGTTATGACATCATGAACCGTAAGCTAGTTGTGAATGCGAGAGAGGCAGCATCGGTTAAAGACATATACAGGCTGGCGCTGGAAACGCGATCCCTGGCAAAGCTCGAAGGGCGATTGGGCCAACTGGGCGTGACCGCAAAGAAATGGAAAACCCAAACCAATAAAATCATGGGCGGTGGTCGATTAACCCGCACCACTCTCAATCGGCTCTTGCGAAGTCCCATTTACATCGGAAAAGTTCGCCAGGGTGATGGGCTCTTCGATGGTGAGCATGAAGCGATCGTCGACAAGGCTCTGTGGATCACGGTACAACAAATGCTCGATGATGCACGTCAGGTGAAACGGTCAAAGACCAACGGCAAGTCAGATGCTCTCCTGTCAGGCCTCCTTTACGATAACACTGGCAACCGCATGGTTCCTACGCACGCGCGCAAAGGCAAAACCATTTACCGGTACTATGTGAGTACGCCTCTCGTGCGTGGATCAAACAAGCGAGTCGGCGCCATCAGCAGGGTCAGTGCAGCCAAAATAGACAGCGCCGTAATTGATACGTTGGAAAAGGCCAAACACTCACCCACGGATTCAGATGCAACAGAGCTCATCAGACCCGTTGAACAAATCACCCTTCACAGAGGTGAGCTCGAAATTAAGCTGACTGATCCAAAAGGCCATTTATCGCTCCTCCGGGTTCCCATCGACCTAGCGTCAGGAAAGTCCGCCATCCGCCTGATCCAAAATGATGGGGCGAACCAGCGCAATGAACCCTTGATCAAGGCAATTGCGCTTGCCCACAGCTGGCGCGTGAAACTCGAAGCTGGAGGATACAAATCCGTCATCAGCCTTGGAAGAACCGAAGGTTACTCTGAGCGCTATGTGTGGAAGACGTTGCGTCTTGCGTTCCTGGCGCCCGATATCGTCGAGGCCATTCTCGAAGGCGCCCAGCGGGCGCATCTCAACTTAAACAAGTTGAATGACATTGCATTCACTGGAGACTGGCGTTCGCAACGCCGTGCACTCGGTTTTGAAAACCGCGCCTAAGGGGTCTCCGGCCAGTTTCGTGAACCACTCATTTGCTGCCAGAGACATCGGGTGTCACCGCGCGAATTCCAGCCCAAGCCGGCCGTCTCTCGTTCGCAAACGAGAGCCCCGATCAAGCGCAAGCCTTTGACCTTCCCGGACTATTCAAAGCCCGAAAAAGGACCAATGAGTTCGATGGAATTTACTGGCGGACAGAGAGGGATTCGAACCCTCGGAACGCTTGCACGCTCACACGCTTTCCAAGCGTGCGCCTTCGACCACTCGGCCACCTGTCCGTTTTCAGGAGCGCGGACTATAGCGTCGCCCGGCTGGTGTGCAAGGCTGTGCGGGCCTCAAATTTGGCGGTTTTGCTTGGGCCTGGGCGGGGTGATTGCGGGTTGGGCGCGGGCGCGTTACTCTGGCGCCAGCAGTGTTTGCGTTAGTAGAGAAAATGAGGGGGCCGGAATGGCGGCGTTTCGATTTATTGCATGGATATTGGTGGCGATCGCGGTCGCATTATTGGGCGCGGACGGGGTTGCGTCGCTGGAGCAGGGCGAGCCAATCATGCGCTCTACCGCTGACATTTTAGGGCTCGTCGGCATAGACGGCCTGGCGATGGCGGAGAATTCGCCGGGCGGCGTCTCCCAGGCGCTTGGCACCATCATGGGCCTGCCGCTTTGGGGCGTCCTCGGCATTATCGGCGTTGTCCTGACGCTGATCTTCCGGCCGATGGAATAGCGCCCCCCGATCGCAAACGCGATCTTTCCTTGGATTGCGCGCCTTCGCGACCTGGTCGCGAACGCGATCTTCCTTATAAAGGCGCCACTCCCGGACAATCACTATCGCTATCTCGCCGGCGCGGATTAGGCCCCGGCGGGAATGGCGTGTTCTTTTGCGCGCAAGGCCTCGAGCTTGTTGCGATAGCGGGTCTGTACGACCGAGACGATCACCATCACAAAGATCACGAAATAAAAGCTCGCCTTTGACATCGCTTCGACCTTGAAGGTGAACAGCGTCATATGCGCCAGGTGGCCGCCCTCGGTCAGCAGCAATATGCCGACGATGAACAAGATGAACAGGCCGATCACTTCAAACATTCGGTTCTTCTTCAAAAACACCGAGACATGATCTGAGAGCACGACCATCAGCACGCCGCTGATGATGATCGCGGCGGTGATGACCCAGGGGACATGGGTCAGGGCAATGGCTGACAAAAGCGAGTCAAACGAGAATATCAGGTTCATAAAAACAATCAGCATAATCGCCCCGGCCACGGATCGTTTGCGTCCATTGCCAATATTCTCAATATGATCAACCGCCAGGAGATGCATGATCTCCTTGATCGCCGTATACATGATAAAGCCGCCGCCGATGATCGAGACCAATGAGTGGAAGGTGAACGAGGCCTCGAAGACGCCGACCCAGCCAATAGCGAACATTGGGTGCGTGAACTGATTGATCAGACCCAAGACCACAAACATCAATATCAGACGAAAGATGATCGCCAGGGCGATCCCCATGCGGCGCACGAAACGCTGACTGGCGGCCGGCGCCCGGCTGGCTTCAATCGAGATGTATAAAAGGTTGTCAAAGCCCAATACCGCTTGCAGCAATATCAGCATCATTAGGGTCAGCCAGTTTTCAAGCGCCAAGAGCCCTTCCATCGCCATCGTCCTCCGTCATTTTCCGCCAGCGCGGGATTGTTTGCGTTAGAGCCGTTGGGCCATGTTCGCCGAAAAAGCGCAAGCAGCAAAATCAACTCGCCCATGCCCGGAATTATTCGTTAACGCGTTGCCTGGCGGCAAAGCGCCGGTGAGTTGCGGTGAATCGAAGATGACGAAATAGTCATTCGCCAAGCCGTTGTCAGAATGCGGCAAACCGCCGTCGCACCCTCTTTTCTTCTGAGCTCCAAGCCCCTATCTCCTCGGTGCAAGAGAGGAAACAAAAAAATGACAAAACTAATCACACTGCTGACGGTTGTCGGTCTTATCGTTGTTGCTATTAGCCCCGCTGCCTACACTTATGCAGCGCTGGTATAAGACAGCGGCGGCCACGAGAGGCGAGGCTACGGCCTCACCAACCGCCGCCCTGTCCTTCACTGTCTGGGGCAATATCTGATCATGCCGATCGGGATTATTGTTCCAGATGCACGGCCGGCCGCATTTTCAGGACCGGGCCGGCAGCTGCTTACCGGCAGCGACTTAATTGAAAAATTGTCCTAACGCTGCGCCGCCTGACGCCGAACAAAGGCGTCATAGTCACCGCGCGTATCAATGCCCGGCGTCGCCGCGGTGACCCGTCCGGCCACAATCCGGCCACCAGCTTCCATAATACGCAATTGCTCCAGCTGTTCTGCACGCTCCAGCACGCCGGCAGGCATCTGAGCGAAGGCTAGAAGCTTTTTTCTGGCAAAGGCGTAAATTCCGAGATGAAGGAAGTATTTCTCCGGATGGTCAATCGCGCCGTCCGGCGAGCGCGGGTAAGCGCAGATATGGCGCGTGAAATACCGCACCTCAAAGGCGTCGTCTTCAAGCCTTTGCCCCAAGATCGCTTTTACCGCGGACGCATCGTCCGGCGAGCCGTGTCCGGAGCGCGCATCTTGCGGGAAGGCGCAGACTAATGTTGCGGCAAATGCATCGTGCTTTGCGGCGAGATCAATCACCCGGTCAATATGCGCCGGGTCGATCTCCGGCTCATCGCCCTGCAGGTTGACGATAATCTCCGCGTCCATAGCGCCCGCCGCCTCCGCGACCCTTGCGCTGCCGGTTTCATGATCGCCGCGCGTCATCATCACCACGCCGCCAAAACCTTCCACCGCCGCCTTGATGCGGGCGTCATCGGTCGCCACCACAACCCGGGAGGCGCGTTTTGACTTCATCGCCTGTTCATAGGTGTGCTGAATAAGCGGCTTGCCGGTCTCCGTCAGCAATGGCTTGCCGGGAAGGCGCGTTGAGGCGTGGCGCGCGGGGATGATGATGGCGGCGCTCATGCTGGCTTAACCCTTGCGATTATTATCGACAAAACCACCGCGCCTGCAAAGCCAGAAAACGCGCCAAACGCATTGGCGAGCGCATCAGCAAGTTCTGGAGAGCGAACCCCGCCAAAACCCTGGACGCCCTCAAGCAACGCGCCGTAAACGCCCAGCACAAGCGGCGTCCATCGCCGGCGCGTGAAAATTGTAATCCCGGCCCAGAAAGCAGAAGCGCCGAGCGCGCCATAACCGGCAAAATGCGCGACCTTGTCACCCAGTAGCGGATCGCCAAACAACAGCGCGGCAATAAACCGAGCGGCTGCAAATCCCTTTTCCGCCTCGTCGGGGTTTGGCGTTACGGTGAGATAGGTGACGACGCCAAGCAGCACTACAAACAGACCGCGCGCCCAGAAAATCCGCGCGCCCATCAGCCGGCCCAATCGGGTCTCGTCGCCAGGCGGCGTTCCCATTCCAGCGCCGTCTCGACGATGAAATCGATATCGTCATAGCGCGGGCGCCAGTCGAGCGCGGTGCGGATCGCGGCATTGTCGGCGATCAGCTGTGGCGGGTCGCCAGCGCGGCGCGACGCAACCTCATAGGCGAGGGGCTCGCCGCTGACGCGCTCAAAAGCCTCGATCACTTCCAACACCGAATAGCCGCGGCCATAGCCGCAGTTCAGCGTCGCCGAGCTTTGGTTGTCGCGCAAGCGTTTCAGCGCTTTCAAATGCGCCTGCGCCAGATCGGCGACATGCACAAAATCGCGGACCGCGGTTCCGTCTGGAGTTGGATAATCGCCGCCAAACACTTGCAGCTTTTCCTTACGGGCGCCGCTGGTGATTTGCGCCGCGACTTTAATCAGGTGGGTCGGTTTGCCGATTTCCCCGGCGCGCATTTCAGGGTCGGCGCCGGCGACGTTGAAATAACGCAAAGTGACATAGGAAAGATCATGGGCAGCGGCGGCGTCCTCTAAGATGCGCTCGCTCATCGCCATGGTCGCGCCATAAGGCGTGATGGACTGCAACGGCGCGGCCTCAGAAATCGGCACCCGCTCCGGGCGTCCATAAACCGATGCGGTTGAGGAAAAGATAAACCGCGTAACGCCGGCATCGACGCAAGCGCGCAAAAGCTCCAGCGTGTTGGCGGTATTATTGTGATAATAATCGAGCGGGTGGCGGATTGATTCCGGCACCAAGATCGATCCGGCAAAATGGATCACCTCTTTGACGCCGTATTCCTTGAACAGCCGCGCCAGAGCCTCGCGATCGCCGACATCAGCCTCAACAAAGGTCGCGCCCTCGGGCAACAGCCAGCGCGCGCCGGTGGCGAGGTTATCAAGCGCAATCGCCTCTTCGCCAGCGTCAAGTAGCGCCAGCATCATGTTAGAGCCAATATATCCGGCGGCGCCGGTGACGAGCACGCTCATTTAGAAAAAACTCCTTAGGCGATAACGCGATACTCTATGGGTTTACGATATAATTGAAGTTCTTTCATATCCAATTTATGGCTTTGCCGATACAATCAGCGCATGCAATTGAAGATTTTTTTGTAAGGCCGAAACCAAGAACCGACGCTTCATGATCCGCAAACTCATAAACAAGGACGACAAATCCGCCGCCGCGCCGGCGGGGAAGAAGATATACGCAATCGGCGATATTCACGGCTGCGCTGAATTGCTGGACCAGCTTATCACCAAAATCACCGAAGATGCGGGCGGGCTTGATGCGGCGCAATTGGTTTTCCTGGGCGATTATGTTGATCGCGGGCCCGACAGCCAGGGTGTCATCGACCAGCTGGCGGCGTTGCGCCAGCGCCAGCCGGGCGCGGTGTTCCTGAAAGGAAATCACGAAGCGTTACTGCTGGATTTTCTCAATGACCCTGAAGACATGACGCACTGGCTTGACTGGGGCGGCGAGGAAACATTGGTGAGTTACGGCCTCAGTGATATCTTGCGGCGCTCGGGCGAAGATCTCGCCGCCGAACTTGCCGAAGCGATGCCGCCAGAACATCTGTCGTTTCTGAAGGCGCTGACGCTCACCTATCGCGAGGGCGATTATGTTTTTGTCCATGCGGGCTTGCGCCCCGGTATTGGTCTGGATGATCAGGGTGAAGAAGATTTATTGTGGATTAGAAAGCGGTTTCACAACATGCCGCGCGATCAACGCCCGCCTTTTACAGTCGTCCACGGTCATCAGCCGTTGAAAAAACCGCTTGATAAAGGCTGGCGCATCAATGTTGATACCGGCGCCTGCTGGTCTGGCAAGCTCACCGCCGTTGTGCTGGAAGGCAAGGCGAGGCGATTTATCTCAACTTGAGAGATTTACGCTGTTTTGGCGCGTTCGGTATTTTCTGAAATGAGGCGCGGCCCGCCGGCCACGGCGAGAATAGACCGCAGGCTTTCCGCACCCGATGCGTTGTCTCCGCCGGCAATAGTTTTGCCATACTCACCGGCATAGCTGGACGCAGTGACCACATGCGGCGTTGGCGTTAGGAAAATCATCCGCCCGCCAAGCAGGATGGTCTCGCGCCATTGCTCGAGCATTTCCCGCTTGAAGCGCGCCGGCGCGATTATAAAGTCGGGCTCGGCCGCGCGGCTGTCGGTTTCCGGGATAATGCGCAAACCGCGCTCGCCAAGCCGGTCGCGGGTCCGCGCCGCAGCGGTGTCCACCACTGCGGTGACGACCTTCGCCGCCGGTCCCGCCCAGCGCAACAGGGCTTCAGTTTGCGGGTCGGCGCCGATAATATGAATACATTCGCCGCGTGCGGCGATTTCCTCAAGCAGGGTAACGAAGGCCTCGCGCACGCCGTCAACGCGCTGCTCGAAAGACTGGTAAGGCTGGATCGCGCGCATGGCGAGCACGTTTTCTTCGTCCCAAAGCCGCGCCAGGCGCTCATACCAGGGATCGAAATCAAATTCATTATTGTCGCTATGGGTGATGAAAAGCCGGATCGAACCGCCTTCTTTGGAGGTCAGCGCGCCTTTGAAAACCTTCAGCCCCGCCTCGCGCACCAGCCATTCGATGACCGAGAGCGAGTAGACCGCGGCAACGCCGACCTGGAGGACTTCGATAGAATTATGGGTCAGCACCATTGGCGAATAAAGCGTTTCAAGCGCCAATACGCCGTCATCGGTAAGGCGCGATTTTATCGCTGAAAGCAGGGCGCGCGGGTCATCTGAATGTTCAAGAACGGAGACCGCGGTGATGATGTCGAACTTCTTGTCGCCAAAGACTTCGTCGAGCTGCGATGAGGGAAACGCCGCCTTCGCCGTCCACGCCCATTCGCCAATCTCTTCGACATGATCGCTCGGATCAACGCCAAAACGCTCTACCCAACGCGGATAATATGAGAGCAGGGCGCCGTCATTGCAGCCAATATCAAGCGCTGCGCAATCGCGCCCGGAAATCAGCTCCAGTGCTTCAGTGGCGATGGCGCGTAGATGCGCGCGGTTCGAGCGGTGGCGTCCCGAGGGAACAGTTTCCTCTTCGGCGCCGACAAGAGCGGCCTGTAAAAGCCCGCAAGCTCTGGCATTGCGTGAGGGATCGCATAATAGGTAATCAAGCGTTTGCGAGCCGTTGCGCCATAAACGGCGCGGTGCGGCGCCAACCGGCATTGAAAACGCAGGCGTTAGCGCCTTTGAGCCACAGGCCCGGCAATGTGTTATTTTTTTCACTTAGCTAGCCTCATCTCGCGCAATTGCGTTAACAGGTGCGGAGCCTCGCAAGACTGTGTAAACACAAAATGAAGAGCGCAAAAATACTGGGCTGCAGATACGTTCCGCTTACGTCTTTTAATGAAACGTTACTGTCGCGGGCGGTGAAATTTAAGAAACTGCCGCGCGGAAAAGGTAATCTTCGTAAACAAAAACTAAACGCTCATGCGTTCAATCAGTTTGCGCAGGAAAGTTGTTCCCTCGTCAATCTGCTGCAGCGAGATAAATTCATCGGGCTTATGCGCCTGGTCGATAGAACCCGGTCCGCACAGGACCGTTGAAAATCCCGCCTCCTGAAACTGGCCAGCTTCAGCGGCGTAGGCGACAACACCGGTTGCGTTCTGTCCGGTGATTGATTTTACAAGATCCGCTGACGGATTGTGTTCGGAAGGCGCTAGGAATGGCGCGTTGGTCATTTGTTCGATATCGATGCGGCACCCGGCCGCTACGGCGCGCATCTCCGCTTCGACGCCGCGCGCGAAATCTTCGAACTCTTCAATAATTTCGCGCGGCGGATCACCAGGAACGACCCGCAAATCCCACTCAAAATATGCCTCGCTCGCCATGATGTTCAATTGCGTGCCGCCACGAACCACATTGACAGTCATCGACGAATAAGGCGGCTGGAACGGCGAGGCCGGGTCGGCATTGTTGGCCCGAATGGCCCGCATATCAGAGATCTTGGCGATCAGCTTGGCGGCGGCTTCCACCGCCGAGACGCCGCGGTCGGTCTGGCTGGAATGGGTCGTGTAGCCGGTGACGGTGACCCGAAAGGAGGCAATCCCCTTGTGGCCGTCAATCACCCTCATGCTTGTGGGCTCGCCGACAATGACGGCGGCGGGCGGCGGGATTTTGCCGACCAGTTCGGCAATCATCCGCGGCGCGCCCAGGCACCCGACTTCCTCATCATAAGAGAGCGCAAAAATAATCGGCCGCTTCAGACCCGCACGAAGCATTTCCGGGACCAGTGACAGGCCGATGGCGAAAAAGCTTTTCATATCCGCAACGCCGCGACCGTAAAGCTTGCCATCTTTTTCCACCGCCTCCCACGGGTCGGTGCGCCAATCCTGCCCTGTCACCGGCACGACATCGGTGTGCCCCGACAACACCACACCGCCCTCAACATCGGGACCGATGACAGCATAAAGATTGGCCTTGGTTTCGTCGTCATTGGCGACGCGATGACTTTCAATACCGAGACCGGTAAGATAGGCCTCGATATCTTCGATCAAGGCGAGGTTCGATTTCGAAGAGGTGGTGTCAAACGCGACAAGCCGCGAAATCCACTCGAGCTGATGGGAAATATCGGTCATGGATGCAGATTGGCCGGGCTGGTTACAAATCGCAACATCAGCGCGCGATTATTCCGCCGCCAAACTCACCCCGCAAGCGAAAATGGCTCGAGACCGGAAAGCCGCATCACTCTTTCTTGCGACGGGATCTGACGCGGCGCGACGCCGGCGACCGCTTTGGCAAAGGCCTCAATATGCGCCGGCGTCGTGCCGCAACAACCGCCGATAATGTTTAAAAGCCCGCTTTTCGCCCATTCTTGCGTATGCTCGGTCATCGACGCCGGGGTCTCGTCATAACCGCCAAAGGCGTTTGGCAGGCCGGCATTAGGATAGGTGGAGACATAACAATCCGCGACCTTGGCAAGCTCGGCGACGTAAGGGCGCATCAGATCCGGGCCAAGCGCGCAATTGATGCCGACCGACAGGGGCTTGGCGTGGCGAACCGAATTCCAGAACGCTTCCGTCGTCTGACCAGACAGCGTCCGCCCCGATTGATCGGTGATGGTCACCGACAACATCACCGGCACATCAAAGCCAAGCTCGTCAAACAATGTCTGTACGGAGAAAATTGCGGCTTTCGCATTGAGCGTGTCGAATATCGTCTCAATCAACAACACATCAACGCCGCCCTCAATCAGGGCGCGCGCCTCCTCGCCATAGGCCGCGGCTAGCTCGTCATAGTCGGTGTTGCGCTTGCCGGGATCATTAACATCAGGTGACAGCGATGCGGTGCGGTTGGTTGGCCCGATGGCGCCGGCGACAAATCTTGGCCGGTCATCGCTCGAGGCTGCATCGGCGGCGTTCCTGGCGAGCCGCGCGCCTTCGACATTGAGCTCATAAGCAAGCGCTTCCATCGCGTAATCGGCCTGCGCGATCACGGTCGATGAAAACGTGTTGGTCTCGAGAATGTCGGCGCCGGCGCCAAGATAGGCCTTGTGCATCTCGGCGATAATTTCCGGGCGCGACAGGTTGAGAATGTCGTTATTGCCTTTGATGTCTGAGGCCCAGTCGGCAAAGCGCGCGCCGCGATAGCCCGCCTCATCAAGCTCATAACCTTGAATGAATGTGCCCGCGGCGCCGTCGAGCACCAATATGCGTTTTTCCAGCGCGTCTTTCAGCGCCGCGATACGGCCCGGCCGGCCTGGATAGGGATCGCTCATAAAAACCTCGCAAAAATCATATAAAGATATCTTTATATGATTGGCAAGGCCCGTTTCAAGATATCAGCGCGACCGGAGTGCGCGCCCTACCTCACCGCAACCAGCTCCACTTCGAAGATCAGCGCTTCATTGGGGCCGATCGGCCCGCCCGGGGTTCCGGTTTCGCCATAAGCGAGCTCTGGCGGAATGAAGAAACGATATTTGTCGCCCTCGCTCATTAGCTGGACGCCCTCGGTCCAGCCGCCAATGACGCGGTTTAACGGGAACTCAATCGGCTCGCCGCTGGCGTAGGAGGAATCGAATTCCGTACCGTTGAGCAGAGTGCCGCGGTAATGCACCTGAACGACATCACTCGCCTTCGGGCTCGCGCCGTCCTCTTTGCCTTCCGTAAGCACTTCATATTGAAGACCGGACGGCGTCGCCTTCACGCCGTCTTTCTTGACGTTTTCATCAAGGAATTTTTTCGCCGCGGCGAGGTTCAAGTCAGGGTTTTGCACTTTGATAAGCTCCACATCGAAAATTAAGGCTTCATTGGGACCAACCGGTCCGCCGGGCCGGCCGCCGCGTTCGCCATAGGCGAGGGCAGGGGGCACAAAGAAGCGGTAGCGGTCGCCTTCGCTCATCAGCTGGACGCCTTCGGTCCAGCCGGGAATGACGGCGTTGAGGCGGAAGGCGGACGCGGCGCCGCGGGCGCGCGAGGAATCAAACTCAACGCCATCCTTCAGTGTACCGACATAGTGGACGACAACGAGATCGGTCGAGACCGGCGTGGCGCCGCCTTCTGGGCCTTGTTCAAGCACCATATATTGAAGGCCGCTATCGGTGATGGTTATGCCTTCGCGCCCGGCATTTTCCGCAAGGAAATTCTCTGCGACGGCCAGCCGTTCCCCGGCCAGTTTTTCAAACGCCGCTTTGCGTTCGGCGCGCGATTGTTTTCCGGTCTCTTCTTCCGGCAGCGGGTCCGGCATTTCTTCAGGTCCGCCCGGCTGGGCAGGGCGGTCACACGCCGCCAGCGCCAGTGCGGCAACGCCGGCTGTCATGATCCAAAAATTGCGCAATTCACATCTCCTCTGACCGTTAAGGGGGGCCGTTAGGGGGGTGGCCGATAAGGCGGCCGCCGAATTTGGCCGGACCCTAACCCAGGCGGCGGCGCGATCCAATCAAAGACCGCCCGCCAAACCCTACAAATTGGTCAGCTATTGACGACGCGCGCCTCGGCAAGGCCCCAGAGCGCCGCGCCCGCAAACCACAGGCGCTGATCTTTTAGTCCCATGGTTGAAACTGACCCTGGCCGGCGAGCATCGTCATTTGTGTTTCCAGCGCTTTCATAAATTCCGGCGCCTTGCCCTGCCACTGGAATGGCGCGCCGGCGATGACGTCGCAATTAAACGGCACCAGAATGGCGCTGCCTTTGGGCAACGCTTTGCCGAGCCCGTGGATAAACACCGGATGCACCGGTGTTTGCGGCCGCGCTCTGGCAAGGAAGGCGACGCCGCGCTTGAAGTCGGCGCGCTGTTCCGGTTCGCCGCGCGAGCCCTCTGGAAACAGGATTAAAATCTCGCCACGGTCGAGCGCGGCTTCAAGATCGGCAAGCGGGTTCTTTTTTACGCCGCCGCGCTCAAGCGGTAAGATGCCGATGATGTTGAGCGCAAACCACGCCAGCAGCTTGTTCGTCAAAAAATAATCCGCCGCCGCCACAGGTCGCAGACGCGGTAAATCGGCCAAAGGAAAAAGCGCCAACAAGGTCAGCGTATCAAGATGCGAGTTGTGATTGGCGACAATAATCGCCGGGCCAGTTTTCGGCAGGTGTTCGCGCCCGCGCACATTCATGCCCAGCACGATTAACAACACCGGCCGCACGATGATGGCGAAAAATACGATGCGTAAATATCGGCTCATGAAATCCGTCCACTGAAGACAAAGAAATGCATGGCGTGGTAAAACACCGGCGCTGCATAGATCAGACTGTCAACGCGGTCGAGGATACCGCCATGACCGGGGATCAGCCCGCCGGAATCCTTAACCCCAAGGTCGCGTTTGAACGCCGAGATGGTAACGTCGCCAAAAAAACCGGAAACCGCGATGATGGCGCCGGCGAGCATCGCCCAAGGCAACGCTAGCGGCGTGAGGAACGGGCCGGCAAGCGCGGCGACAATAGCCGTAGAGGCAAGTCCGCCAAGGAAGCCTTCCCAGGTTTTGTTCGGGCTCACCGTCGGCGTGATCTTGCGCTTGCCAAACAGCTTGCCCCAGGTGAATTGCGCAACGTCGTTAAGCTGCGTCAGCGCCACCAGGAATAGCAGCAATCCAGCGCCGCCGGCCGGGCCGGCCTTGTCGCTGGCGCCAAGCAACATCGCCGTATGGCTGAGCGCAAACACTGTGATCATCATCCCCCAACTCAGCGTTCCGACCGCGCGCAAGAACCCTTCTGTCTTTCCCGCCAGCGTCATCGCGATTGGAAAGAACAAAAACATCCACACCGGAATGAAGGTCAAAAATAATCCGTAGCGGTCCTGGTGGGCGAAAATGAACTGCACCGGTATTGCCAGGTAGGCGAACAGGACAATCAGCCGGTCGATACGCCGTGTGGGGATCAGCGAGAGATATTCCTTGAACGCCAAAAACGCCATCAGGCCGAGAAAAACCGTCGAGACAATCCGGTTGGTGACAATGGCGATGGTGAAGATGGTGATCATGAACCACCACGAAGTGACGCGCCGGGAAAGCTCGTTGGTCGCTTCGCTCGGGCCGCGGCGTTTCATGATCGCAACGATAAGGCTTGCCGCGATAAGCAAGGCGTAGATGACGCCAATCGCCCATAAGACGCGCACCGAGAGGCCTTCAGGGGTTTCCATCAGCAACTTCCTTTAATGCGCCGCGGGCGCGGTTGAATATCGTGAGCGCGCCAAGGAGCGCGGCGGCGGCCAATAACACATCGCTCCACAGGCCGTATTCGGCGCCGAGCGCGGAGACTACCGCAAAGGCGCCGAAGAACACCGCGCGGTCGCTCTTGCCGAACGGGCCGTCATAACGCCGCGACGCGCCGATCTGCACGCCGATAACGCCGGCCATTTCAGCGATAACGCCGCCAAGCACCACCGCAAACACCAGCCCGGCATTAACCCCGGCAATGATCGCAAAGGGGAGATAAAGCGCGGCGTCCGACAGCACGTCGGTTAGCTCGTTCAAGACAGCGCCGAGCTTTGATTTCTGATCAAACTCGCGCGCCAGCATCCCGTCAATCGCATTCATTGCCATACGGATGAATAAGACAACCGGCAGGAAAAACAAAACCATGCGCCCGCCAGCCAGCGCATAGTTCGCTGCGCCATGCGCTGCGGACAACGCGAAAGCCGCAACCGTCACCTGATTGGCGGTGACGCCGCGCGCGGCCAGCCAGGCGCAGAGCGGGCGCAACAACGCCTGAAATTTCGGCTTCAAATCATAGATGCTCGCCAAGGTATGCCTCGCAAAATCAGCTTCCGATTTAAGGTAATAGGATTCTCGGCGAAAGTTTAAGGCCTGTTCAGACCAGCCCGAAGGCGCTGACGGTGCGCAGTTCCGCCGCTGAGATCAGTTGCTTGCCGGCGAGGCGCACCGAATGGATCGGGCCTTCCAGCTCGCGCCCCCAAAACCGCAGGAAATCCGACAGCACCGGATAGGCCGGGGCGATATCATAGTCCTGCCAGACATAGCATTGCAGGAGCCCCGGATGGTCGGGCAGATGATACAAAATTTCCGCGGTCGCCAGACGATAGCCCCGCATCTGTGTCCTCAGCGCTTCATCGCAAGCCATCTCGCTTCCCCTCTCTTGCGTCCGGCTGATGATAGGCGAGGGGCGTGGCCGTCCGGTTGATATATTCAATTTAATTACAACTGCTTGTCAGTCGTACGGCGAGAGTGCTGACAAGCACGGACGCGCAGCTGTGTCTCTCCTTTATTTAATAAATTCGCACGCAATCGCGGGCGTTTCGTGCAGCGCTATTAACCCGATATTGTCGCGCACAGGGCAGGTTTGGGTGTGGGGATCAATGAACACTCCGGGCGCGCCCGGGGCGATGCGGGTATTTCAGCGAGGCGCATATGCCGGTTATTGCACGGCGCACGGGGACGATCATTAGCGACGCCGCCAAACAACGCATCGTCGCGTTAAAGCCCTATCCAACCATCGACACATGGCGCAATCCGCTGACCCGGGCGATTGCGCGCCGGCTCATGAATGACGCCTGGCGCAAAACCCTTAGTGAGATTGATTTTGAATATCGCACTACCGCGTTTGATATTGACGGCGTCGCCTGCACGCATTTTGAAACCGCCGCATCGTCGCCCGATGCGCCGTTGATCTTTTACATCCATGGCGGCGGCTTTGTCGCCGGCTCGTCGGAGTTGACCGCGGGCAATCTGTTGCCGGTCTGCGAGCTTAGCGGCTGCGAGGGGTTGGGGGTCGATTACACGCTGTTGCCCGAAGCGCATTACCCGACGCAGATCGACGAGGTCGACAAGGCCTATCGCGCGTTTGTTGCGGCGTCGCCCACGCGCAAAATTATTTTGTTGTCGGAATCCACCGGCGCGGCGATTGCGCTGGCCGCGCTAATGCGCTGGCGCAAGGACGGCGTCCTGTCGCCGGCCGGCGCGATATTTCTGTCGCCCTCAATCGACGGCAAAGGCGCCAGCGACAGCCAAATCACCAATGACCGGCACGATCCGGTAATCCGCTCCATGGGCGGTAAATATGTCCGCCAGCTGTTCAGTTTTTATGCCCCAGGCGCCGACCCCGCCGACCCCGCCGTCTCGCCGATCTATGGCAAGTTCGAAGACCTGCCGCCGTTCATGATCCATGTCGGCGGGCGCGAAGTCCTGCTCGGCGACGCCGCGCGCCTTTCCGAAGCCGCAAGAAAAGCCGGCGTCGATGTGCGCTTGCGCGTCTTCGACGGCATGTTCCACCGCTTCCACATGCATTGGAGCCTGGAAGAAGCGCGGAGTGCGCATGAGGATTTGGCGGAGTTTGTGAAGGGGGTTTGAGGGGGGGGGGGCTGATTAGTGTACCGGCAACGGTTCTGCGAGCTAACTTGGCGTCAGTGCGTTATGGCAATAGTTGGCCCTTTATTGCCGGTCATCGATGAACGACCGAGCGGCTGAAATTGGTAAAAAAAGACGCAAGAATT
>JAJFFY010000075.1 GCA_021776415.1 Hyphococcus sp. | reverse complement strand
CGGCGCACTGCTGCTGTTTGCCGCCGTGCAGGTCAGCATGTTGTCAATGGCATGGTGGCAGGGCGAGCATCTGCGGCCACGGCAGTGGCTGGGGTTCCTGCTGGCCATGGTCGGCCTGGTGTATCTGCTGTTGCCGGGGATCGCTGCACCGCCAGTGCTACCAGCAGGACTGATGCTGATCGCCGGAGTCGGCTGGGGTGTTTACACATTGCTGGCACGCCGACTGGGCGAGCCGGTGCTTGCCATCACGATCAACTTTGTGCGTGTAGTATTGCTCGCGTTGCTCGCGTTGGCGATCTCATTGTGGTGGCAGCAGCCTGTGCTAGATGTAGCAGGTGTCATGCTGGCCATGCTGTCGGGAGCAGTGACCACAGGACTGGGCTATGTGATCTGGTATGCGGCAGTGGCCCGCATCAGCACCAGCACGGCGGCGGTCGCACAGCTCAGTGTGCCGCTGATCACAGCATTGGCGGGTGTGTGGCTGTTGCAGGAAGCGCTGACAATGCGCCTGCTGGTGGCTGCTGTGTTTATATTGCTTGGTATTGCGTTGGTTAGTGTTCCGGGGCAGGGTAGACGAGTTGATGTGGTGCGTTGAGGCTTGTAGATTGCCCTGGCGTTTAGCTGTTGCTTTCGTTCGTTTTAGGACTTGGGAGCATGGGGAACCGTAGACTTGATACTATGGCAAGAGAATGATTGTGCTGTTGAATAATGGGTATGGAGTGAGAGCGTCCTGAAATTTTTCGTCGGACTGGCTTGCATTGTTAGTCTGTAACGCAAGACAAATGCTCGTATCTGTATCAATGTTTGATATGCGGCTTTTTCACTGGCTAATTACAAATTGCATGAATGCATTAGGAGTACACCGTGTGTCGAGGTAAAAACAGATGTTCAGAATTAGGGATTGACCCAACCAAATGGGACATATATTGTCCTCTTCGACCACCTATATGGATAGATCGTGAAATCTCAAAGTTTGTTCAGGCAGTTGATCAGCTCATAGAGGGTAATCGAGATAATTGTGTGACCATCTTAGATACCATCAGAGATAACGATTTCACTGAATGGTACATTGAGCATGGTCAAATGTCTGGAAAACATCGGAAAAAACAACTAGATATTACTGATCCTGAACAAATTGCTATGAATTTACGCGATCCTCAAAGATCTCCAAAAAAATTTCAAGATAAAGTTTTTATTCGCGATAATTATCATTGCCGTTATTGTGGGACAAAGCTTATTTCACTAAAGCTGATGAAAAAAGTTATCAGTCTATTAGACACAGAAAAATTTAAAAAAGGCCCAACAAACCGGGCAACCCACGGCATCATTCTCGCAACCACGCCAGTTGCTGACCATGTTATCCCATGGAATATTGGTGGTAGAACTAACCTTGATAATTTGATTGCATCTTGTTACGCATGTAACTACGGAAAAGACGGTTATACTTGTGAGCAAATGGGTATCACCGACCCTTATATACGTCCACCAATTCGAGATGAGTGGGACGGTTTGGTTTCAAGAGAAGCGTATGTCAAATAAGATAAATAGCGCCTTCCAATGCTGATGCGAAGTAATGTGGCCAAGTTATCTATTATGTTTATACAGTGATTTTATTGTTATATAGAACTTGAAATGTATTGACTTGTCATATGGTTTGTATTTTACTGATGGCACTGCTTTACTGCTCACCTTATCTAGGTACCTTGATATCATGAGTTCTAAATTTATTATGCTGGCTGATAAGCTTGAAGATGCATTTTATGAATTTTGTCGTATGCCTATGCGCAGTCGAAACATTGAGTTACCAAGGCTGGACGCTCTCATATCGGCGATAGAACGAGTGAGCACCGATAATTACCTTCGTGGGAAGTGTTCGGACCTAAGAAACACAACTCGTCGTATGGCAATGCTTAGACAGCCTAGGTGCTATGATGACCGAGGGGAGATTGTGTTCGCCTTGGGCGATTTACAGGTGATAAGATCATTATTTGAAGAACAACAATCCACATACCAAGAATAATAAAAACCTACCGAACACAGCGGTCAGTACAATGATACTAAGACGTTGAAGTCATTGAATCAGACTAGATCGAGACAGCACCATGCGAAAACATGATGGAACCAGGCTTCAGGATGCACTGATTGGGATGTTCAATCCTATGGCAAAAGTCTGTCAATGCTGTTGGATAATGGGTATAGTGTGTGGATATCCCGAGATTCAGGATGCAAACCATGAGTGACCCCTTTGTCTCACGCGTCGGCGGAATCCTCAGCGCCGACATCGCCGTTCCCGAACACGAACGTGTAATGCACTTCTACTCACGTGTGCTCAGCACGGGTGAACATCCGCTTTGGCGCGAAGATCTGATGAACAACCGTGGCACGCCGATCATCGGTGTGGGCGCATCCAGCGTGGAATATGCTGATCTTCCGCTGCAATGGATGCCGCACATTCAGGTCGCCGATGTCGCGGCCAGTGTGGCGCGTGCACTCGAGCTGAACGGGCGTGAGCTTATGCATGGCAAAGACGAAAGTGGCAACAGTCAGTGGGCGGTGCTGCTCGATCCGAATGGTGCGGCGTTCGGGATTATCCCCGTGGTTGCTGCGCAGGCGTTACCCCAAACTGAGGGCGTCGAAGCAGACGACGCTGAGGCGCGCGTGGGTTGCATCGCCTGGCTCGACCTGACGGTCGCCGATGCCTCGGCAAGCCGTGACTTCTATCACCAGGTCGTTGGCTGGACGGTGCAGGACGTCGAAATGGAGGACGCAAGCGAGCACTACGCCGACTACAACATGTTGGGAGCTGATGGCAACCCGGCGGCGGGAGTCTGTCATGCACGTGGCACGAACCTGGGTCTGCCGCCTGTCTGGATGATCTACCTGCCTGTTGGCGACCTTGCCGAAAGTCTCCGTCGCGTACGCGAGGAAGGGGGCAAGGTAATCAAGTCGGCCACTGGAGCCGATGGCAGTTACGCCTATGCGGTCATACAGGACCCCGTGGGCGCGACCCTGGCGCTGGCACCGGGGTAAAGTAAACCGGGTAAACCAACATGAACAATAGGGATATCCAGAACCAGCCATTTCCGTTGTGTGGGTGTCCCGAGGTTTTCCCCGAGGTTTTCCTGAAACACCTTGCTTTTTGGGATAACCTGATGCACTATTTCAGCATTGCAGGCGCGAGTAGACCATAAGAGATTCGCTCGACAGACACTAAGGGAATTGCTCAATAGTCGGCAGAAAAGGCGCATATCACCAGTGGATAAAATGCACATATCAAACAAAATCAGTAAGATATGTCAACTTCAGACTTTAGGGGGCGTCATATCAGGCGTTTTTGCACAAATATTCGATATGCGGCGTTTTCGCCTACTAATTATAAGTTACATGCCATAGGAAATATCGTGCCAAGCCAAAAGGATATATGTAGAAAATTCGAAGCTATACCTTTCCTAAGCCTCGGAGAGGAGAAAATTGGTATTGCAATAGAAACGATAGGCAAGCTTCCAATTAATGGCTTACGGCACAATCCAGAGAATGGAACTTGTGGTTGGTATATTTGGTGCGGTGAAGAAATTTTAGAAGATCCCGATTTCTTTAAGCCACTACATGTGAGTCATATTTCAGAATATGTTCCTGAGGTCGAGCGGTATTTGTCTCTTCCTCCGGGCTTTAGGTTTTTAATCGCTGGCGACCACGAGGATGTATGGCATGATCCCTCACTTGTCAGCATGTAACAAGGCCAGCCAGAGGGACAGCCAAACCGCTGCGCTTTGGCTGCCCCTGCTGGCGGCGTTATACGCTTAAAATCATCTGATTATGTCAGTAGGGATAGAATGGCAAAAATAAACCAAATTCAAAATGCTTTGATAGAACTAGATGGTGGTGCATTTCAAAAACTAGCTGATTCTTATCTTTTAAGAAAAGGTTATTCGCAAATTAATTCTATCGGATCTGTTGCTGGAAGCAATAAAGCAAGAAAAGGGACGCCGGACACCTTAATACCAGCACATGATGGAAAATATGTGTTTGCTGAATATACAACAATTTCTAAAAATCAAGTGTTTAGTAAATTCTATGACGATATAGCAAAGTGTCTTGATGAAAAGAAAACAGGTGTGTCAGTTACTAAAATAAGTGAGATTGTGCTGTGTTATACATCTGAGTTATCAGCAGATAATATAGAAAAATTGCGAGTGCAATGTGAAAAATTCGAAGTGAATCTAAATATGTACGGCTTAGGTGCTATTTCATATGACTTACTGGAAAAGTACCCTAGTATTGCTAAAGACTATCTAGATGTTGAGGTGGATACTGGGCAAATTGTACCACTCGATGAATTTATATCACTATACGAAAGAAACAAATTAGCCACTACGTTACAAACTGAATTTCACTTTAGAGCAGATGAAAAAGATAGCATACTTTCACTAATTCAAGGCAATAACATAGTAATTATTTCAGGGAAGGCTGGCGTAGGTAAATCAAGAATTGCTATTGAATGTTACAGGCAGTACTTAAAATTGAATAATACATATAAAGCCTATTGTATATTCAATAGAGGAATTGATTTATTTGAAGATATTAAGTCATATTTTTCTGATTCTGGTGATTACCTTATTATCGTAGACGATGCTAATCGCATAAGTGGTTTTCAATATATAGTTCAGCTAGTACAAACAAAACGTAGCGATCAAAATTTTAAAATTATCGTAACCGTTAGAGATTATGCCTTAGATAAAAT
Organism: Hyphococcus sp.; assembly: GCA_021776415.1. Taxonomy (GTDB): domain Bacteria; phylum Pseudomonadota; class Alphaproteobacteria; order Caulobacterales; family Parvularculaceae; genus Hyphococcus. The sequence continues at coordinate 5,585 of JAJFFY010000075.1, read as the reverse complement.
TAGAGAAATATGCCAACCTGTAGATTGTGATGCAGAGATAGCCATAGACCCATTTTCAGACGAAGAAATAAAAGAATTACTGCAAACTGAATTTGAAATTATCAATCATCTATATCTTGATAGAATTGTAGATATCGCTCAAGGAAACGCTCGAGTAGCTGTAATGGCGGCACAAGTTGCCAAAGATAGCAATACTCTTGAAAGTATCAGAGATGTTTCAGAATTATATGACAAATATTACTCATCAATAAAATCTGATCTTGATTCCCTAGGTGATGGTGATATTTTAAAAGTTGCCGGAATCGTAGCGTTCTTCAGAAACGTAGATAGAACCAATGTTAACCTCATGTCAGATATAAAAGAGATGTTCGGAATCTCAATTGAGCACTTTTGGGGAGCATCAAAGACACTTCATGATATGGAAGTGTTAGATATGTTTGAAAATGAGGTAGTCAAGATATCAGATCAGGTACTATCTACCTATCTTTTTTATCTCGTGTTTTTTAAGGAAAAACTTATTGATTTTTCCATACTGATAAATGATTTGTTTCCACAGTATAAGCAGCGACTCATCGACGCCATCAATCCAATACTCAACACCTTCAATTATGATGAAATTAAAATCATTATGGAGTCGACTGTTAATGATACATGGGATGTAATACGGAAAAGAAATGAAAGTGATTTCCTGCAACTGATAGATGTGTTTTGGTTTTTAAAACCAACTGATACGCTAATCTACATTCAGGACAGGGTTTCTAGTATAGGGAGCCAGGATATTGTTATTAATGACATAGATTTTGAAGCAAATTCAAATTCATCTTTACCTGAATTTTTATCAACTCTCTCACTATTTAGGTATCTTGAAGAAGATCGAATCAAGATGTCTTTAGACCTGTTTCTGAAATATGTAGATAAGCAACCACTTGATACGCCTAAAATATTACACTGCTTTATTGATAGGTATGGGTTTCAGCCTGACTCTTACCGTTATGGTTACCACATACAACATACGGTTATTAACAAATTATTAGAATATAGCGATTCTGGCAGGAATGAATTTTTCACTCGATTGTTTATTGCTTTAGCGGAGAATTATCTACATACACATTTTTCTAGTACCAGTTCAGGTCGAGGACATACCATAACTTTCACACAATTTGATTTGATTGTCTCCCAGAACCTGCTCAAGCTCCGCCAGAATATATTGGAATATTTATTCAACCTATATGAAAATAATAAATACCAAAAATATATACTTCATCTGCTAATGTCTCATGCACAATCTGGTTCAAGTATATCTGTTACTGAAATTATCCAAAATGACACAGAATTAATATTATCATTTTTTAAACGTTTGCTTGACACAAATAATCTCTATCATTGTATTGTGGTTCAACAATATTTGAGATTGTTAAAGCGTTTCGATATTCCAGTAGATAATAATTTAAAGATACAGTTTCAGTCGCCAGATTATGTCATCTATGATCTTTTGACAAATAAATTTGAAAGGATTGAGTTAAAACTTAGTCATAATGCATATAGAGAATACAAAATGAAGAGTATAGCGAAGTTAACTTCGTCCTATTCTAAGGAAGACTATGATAAGTTATTCCATCAAATATTTGAGATTTCAAAAAACACAGAAGGCCATTCCAAATGGCAAATAGATCAAGGTATTCTTTCTATATTAGAAGAGTTGGCAAATAGAGACGCAGATATTTTCTGTGATGTTATCAGGCACTATCTAGAGCAAGGTGATTATCTGGAAATTGATCCTTGGATTATTGTATCTAATCTCTTGTCTGCATTGGATGGAGAAAGAGTATTTTCTGTTTTAAATACGCCTGAATACCTATCAAAACACAGATGGCTTTTTAGTTACTATCAACACCTTCCTAAATATGATATTCAACAAGAGCACATAAGCGCATTATATGATCTGTACAAAATATCCGAATACAAATACTTTATCAATGATATTGATTATCTGTTGAAGTATGAATCCATACAGAAGGGATTTGTAGCAGATATTGTTAAACTTATTCTCGAGAGAGCATGTGTCTCTCCAGAGCTTCCTCGTTCGCTTTCACTAATCTTCAATCCACACACAGAAATAAGCAAAACACTAAATTCTGTCTTTTCGGATAAGTTTGATCTGCTTGAGGATATATATCTCGCAATAGATAGAGTTGAAAAACATGTAGATTATGATGGAAGAACATTGGCGATTCTTCTTGATAATGATCGGGCTTTTATAGGTAGGTATTTAGAAGATAAATTCTCTACACAAAAACATCTAAGCTATCACGATGACAGCCGAGACTACTCCTTTATATGGTTGCGCAATGATTATGTAGATATCATGCAGAGAGTCACATCTGTTATGTTAAACAGTGAGCGTAATGGTCGATACTTTGGTTGCTACAAATCATTTTATAACAAGAGTGTAAATCCTCAATCCGATAGTTCGATATTAGAGAAACAAAATAACTATCTTCTCAATGAAGTTGAACTTAAATCTGATAAAAACGATTATATGCGATTATTATTTTCAGTAATCTCAAGCTTTCCAGTATCAAGAAAAATGATTTTTATTAAAGCATTCTTAGATAAAAATAAAAAATTTGATGATTTCAAAAATCTCCCATTTGAACCTACTATTTCAAGCTGGTCAGGAAGCGCAGTTCCAATGCTGCAAGGGAAAATAGACTTTTATGAGAATACCATACAGATATGTAATTCTGTAGCTTTATTAAAGCACCGGCAATTTATTGAGCAAATAATCAAAAATATACGTAACCAGATCCAGCATGAGAAAAAAAGAGATTTTACAGAGGAATAAAGCACGGATAATAAGGCGTTGCACACGGACGGCAATTTCGTTGCGCTTCATTGCGGAAAAATCTAGGACACCCACATCCTGTGGTATGCAACATGCTGAATTTAAATGAAAAATAGTATTTTTAATGATGGGTGTCCTCGAAAATCTCTCGGAAATCTCCTCGAAAATCTGAGGGCGAAATTGAAGTGGTCGAGTGCTGTTTGCCATCATAGAGGATGAAGCGCCGAGCCCAGCCCAGATACGACGGCTCCGTACGGAAGCTGTAATGTCTGGTGTGAATGATGCGGCGCATCTTGTCCAGCAGCTTCTCTGCCATGAAACGCCTTGCTTTTTGGGATAATCTGATGCACTATTTCAGCAGGGCAAGCGCGTGTAGAACATCAGGGACACACTCGACAGACCGTAAGTGAATTGCTCAACAGTCGGCTGAAAAGGCGCATATCACCAGTGGATAAAAAGTACATATCAAACAAAATCAGTAAGATAGGTCAACTTTCGTCTTTATGGTGCGTCATATCAGGCGTTTTTGCACAAATATTCGATATGCGGCGTTTTCGCCTACTAATTATAAGTTGGGCGCCTGCCGAGTGGCAGTAGGAGATTGAAGCGATGAATTCGTCCGATTACGATCAGCTCGTGAGATCAGCGGTTTTTGATTTCTTGGGTAACCTTACAGATCGTCACGGCGAAGTCCTGCCACGCGGCCCGTTAGAACAAGGAATCGAGTTTCGAGGTAAGCGAGTTCCATTGCTCGGGCCTCAGGGTATTTTCAAGCCCCAGATTCTAGACATTCCGATATCAATAACTACTTCACCGAATAGCCCATACGACGACTCATTTACCGAAGACAATCTGGTTCGCTACCGTTACCGGGGAAATGATCCTCAGCACCGGGACAATGTCGGATTGCGAAGTGCAATGATGCAGCGAAAGCCAATTGTGTATTTCCATGGCGTCGTGCCGGGAAGGTATGTTGCAGCTTGGCCAGCCTACGTCGTTGGCGATGATCCGAAGGGCCTGAGTGTCACAATTGCCGTAGATGATAGAGCTGCAATCTCACAGCAGCTGGCGTTGGGTGTTGCAGACGATGGGGCTGATTCCCGGCGGCGGTACATCACGGCGGCCGTGAAGGTCCGATTGCACCAGCGGCTGTTTCGAGAGCGGGTACTTGCTGCATATCGTAAGCAATGTGCTCTTTGCCGGCTCAAGCACACGTCTTTGTTGGATGCTGCACACATCACTCCAGATTCTGAAGCCGGGGGAGAGCCCGTTGTGAAGAATGGGGTGTCACTTTGCAAAATTCATCACGCAGCCTTTGATCAAAATATCTTGGGCATACGCCCTGACCACGTTGTGGAAATTCGTGCAGACATACTTGAAGAAGTTGATGGTCCGATGCTCAAGTTCGGACTGCAGCAGATGCATGGTCAGAGAATCATTATTCCGCGTCGAACGGATCTCATGCCGGACAAAGTTGCACTAGAAGGGCGCTATCAAGCGTTTCTGGAAGCGTAGTGCAGATGGCGCCCAACAAATCGTTGCAGCGGACGTTTGACCCGCCACGCACTTTTGCTGTCGCAAAAGCACGCGTCGTCTCAAACGCCGCTGAATTCAGGCGTTAGTACTAAATATGAATCGAGCACTATTTACAATAATTACTCTGATAATGGCCACTAATGTTATGGCAGGTTCTTTCACCTATGAAATCCAGCAAGCGGGCTACGGCTTCGATCAATACGATTTCAAAGGTGAGGCAACCTACGAAATATTCATTGAGGAGTTCCGAAACTTTCCATGGGTTGAGCAAGTTGGTAAAAAAACAGGTGGGTCTGAGCCAACAATCTCAGTAATAAACAAAGAGCAAAAAAATAACTATTGGGTTTCAGTTATTGGCGAGCCAAGCAAATATGCCTATTTAGTTGGTATTGCTCAGCCCAAAATAGTCAAGTCACTATTTGGCTTCGGTAAAGAAAAAGAGGTTCGATGGTTAACCATCTATGTAGCCGAGCAACAACAGACAGTAGAAAACACATTCAAGCTTTACTTTACTGGTTGCATCAAAGAGCTGAACGAAGAGCTATCTAGGCTCCCTTTATTCGCTGAGCAAGAGGCCAAGTAAAGTGCTAACAAGTCAAGTAAGCGGGACCGCTAAAAGCGTGGCTTTGCCAAAATGCGTCCCCTTCTTGAAGCGTTAGACATGAAAACTGATTCCTCGGAAAAACTTGAAGCAGAGGCATCAAGAACAACTGGCTTGCTCCAAGGTAAAGTAGTTGCGCATGTAGCGAGGCATCGCGAAAACGAGGTTCTCATTCAATTCACCGATGGCACTCGATTGTTTGCAAATTGCTTGCTAGGAACAATAGAGCTCTCAATCACATGAGTGTTGTTGAGCGTAACGCCGGCATTCACGGCAAACTGTTCATTCGAGCCGACGTGCTAACGCACGCGGCTCAATTCCGGTGTTAGGAGCATTATGAAAATCTACAAATTTGTTTTATTATCGTTAATCCTTGCGGGTTGTGCTTCTATACAAGAAAACTCGAAGCGCGACTACAACTGGTCAGAAGATCCGAACTACTCTGAATTAAGGAAGGCTATTGGTTGGAGTGACGATTACAATTCTATGTGCATGGTCGGGCGGCCACTATCAGAAATTGCTGATGCCATGATTAGCGAAGAATGGAGCAAGGCAATAGCTATTGGGGAGGCGTGGTTAAATCAATGTCCAATTGATATACGT
>JAJFFY010000074.1 GCA_021776415.1 Hyphococcus sp. | reverse complement strand
TAATATTCAGAACATTTCGACATCTGAAATTAAAATCAGCGTCCTGATAAATTCCGACGCTGCGGAATATGCGGTGCGCGCGCTGCACGAGGCTTACGGGCTCGATAAGGCGAAGTAGCAGGCGGGCTAAGTAGCGGCCCTGTAAATCGGCTCCTGGTTTGAGATTGAAATGAGCATTGAAAAAACCCGCCCGCCGCATGGTGGTCATGGCGAACAAGGCATTACCGTTCTGTTACGACGGATGCACGATGCGGTGGCGCAAGAAGCCAGCGCGCAAGAACGCCTTGACCATCTGACCAAGGCGATTGCGAGCCATGTGGTCGCCGATGTTTGCTCAATCTATCTGCGTCGGCCCGATGATCAGCTGGAGCTGTATTCAACCGAGGGACTGAACCGTGAAGCGGTGCACAAGACCCGATTGAAATGGGGCGAGGGGCTGACCGGACTGGTCGCGGAAAGTCATCACCCGCTGTTCACCGACGATGCGCCGCATCATCCAGCTTTCGCTTTTCGCCCGGAAACCGGCGAGGAATATCTCCATTCTTTCCTCGGTGTGCCCTTGATCCGTTCTGGCAAAGTGCTCGGCGTTCTGGTCATTCAGAACAAGGCGGCGCGGAAATATAACGATCAAGAGGTTGAGGCGGCGCAGGCGGTGGCGATGCTGCTTGCGGAAATCGCCGCCTCGGGCGAGCTTTTAAGCCAGGAAGAAACCGCCGTCTTCGGTGAAATGCTGCATCGTCCGGAGCGGCTTAAAGGTTTTCCGATCGTTACGGGGATTGCCTCAGGTAGGGCGATTTTCCTTCAGCCGCCTGCGCCCAAACACAAAGTGTTTGCCAGCGATGTCGCCGGGGAAGCGACGCGTCTGGAAGACGGGCTTAGCGATTTGCGCGCTTCGGTTGATACGATGCTGGCGGAAAACGCCTCGCTCTCCGGCGTCTCGCGCGAGGTTTTGGAAACCTACCGGCTGTTTGCTTATGACCGGGGCTGGAAAGAACGCCTGCGCCTAGCGGTCTTCTCCGGGCTGACGGCTGAGTCTGCCGTTGAGCAGGTGATGAATGAAAATCGCGCCCGCATGTTGCAGGCGCAGGATTCTTATTTGCGCGAGCGCCTGCATGATCTTGATGATCTGGCGCACAGGTTGTTGCGGCTACTCTCTGGCGAGGCCAGCAATGGCCATCGCGCGCTGTTCGATGAAACCATTCTCGTCGCCCGTCAGATGGGTCCGGCCGAGCTGCTTGAATATGACCGCGACGCGCTGAAGGGGCTGGTGCTGGGCGAGGTATCTGCGACTTCGCATGTGGCGATTGTCGCCCGAGCGCTTAAAATACCGATGGTGACGGGGCTCGGCGATGCGATAGACCGATGCGAGGAAGGCGACCGGGTTATCGTCGACGGCGATGCCGGCGAAATTCATATTCGTCCGACATCGGATATTATAGAAACCTATAAGGCAAAGCGCGAGTTGCAATCGGAGCGTCAGGCGGCTTATGCAAAAGAGCGCGATCTGTCGCCGATTACAAAAGACGGCGTGGCGATTTCGATCATGATGAATGCCGGGCTTGCGCTTGATATGCCGCACCTGAAAGAAACCGGCGCTGAAGGCGTTGGCCTGTTCAGAACGGAACTTCAATTCCTGATCGGCTCGCAACTGCCGAGCGTCGCCTCGCAGGAAACGCTTTATTCAGAAGTGCTTGATCTGGCGGATGGTAAGCCGGTGATTTTCCGTACCGCCGACATTGGCGGCGATAAGACCGCAAGCTATATGGATCACGGCAATGAGGTGAACCCCGCCATGGGCTGGCGCGGCCTCAGGATGGCGGTGGACCGGCCTGGTCTTATCCGCCCGCAATTGCGTGCGCTGTTATCGGCTGGCGCCGGTCGAACGCTCTACATTATGTTTCCCATGGTGACGCTCGCAGAAGAAATGGACGATGCGCGCGCGCTTCTCGACCGGGAAGTCGAGCGCGCCAAGCGGCAAGGCAATGCGCTGCCCAAGGACATTCAAATTGGCGCCATGATAGAAACTCCGGCCGCCGCCTGGCGGGTTGAACAGATCGCCGCCAAGGTCGATTTCCTGTCTGTCGGCGGCAATGATCTGGCGCAATTTTATTTCGCCGCCGACCGCGATTCAGAGCGCGTGCAAAGGCGGTTTGACCCGATGAATCCCGGATTTTTGAGCTTTTTGAGGGAATGCGCCGCCAAGGCGCGCAAGGCCAATGTGCCTCTGGCTTATTGCGGCGAGCAGGCGTCCGACCGGATCATGGCGGCGGCGCTGGTCGGGGTTGGCATCGTTCAGTTCTCCATGCCGGCAACCGCTATTGGCCCGTTTCGGCGCTTGACGCGGTCCTTGAATGTGGCCGATCTCGGCGCCTGGCTCGACGACCGCTTGCCACAAGCCCAGGCTAGCCTGCGCCCGGAACTTTCCGCCTTTCTGAGTGAGAACGGCGTTCTCGCTGATTAAATCGGCGATTAACAAATTCCTGCTCTACTGGCGGAGGATTTATGCGGATGGTTAAAACTTGCGCAGAATCCCGGTACACGAAGAGTAGGCAAAGCATGAATAGAGGCGCGACGTGACGTCGAAAGATGGAACAGCGGAAATCTACGACATGGAGGATGCGCGTGCGCGTCGCCGTGCGAGCCAGCTGCCGGGCGCCGATTATAGCGACGCCGGAGCACATCTTGCCGCTGTGCGCGAAGCTTCGGGCCTGACCATCGCTGAGGCGGCGGCGAAGACCCATATCCAGCAACATCACCTCGAAGCGATTGAGACGCTCGATAGCGCCGCCCTGCCGGTGCGGCCCTATGCGATAGGTTTCGTCAAAGTGTACGCGATGTCTCTCGGCCTCGACGCGCCGGCGGTTGTCGATCGGTTCAAAGAGGATATGGGCTTTTCTACGGCGCCAAAAGTCGACGTCAAAAAATTCGAAGAGCGCAAAGCCACTGAGGCCCAAAGCGGTGATTTATCGTTGCTGGCGGTGGCCGCGATAATCGCTTTCTTCATCTGGTGCGCCTGGCAGATCGCTTTGATTGACGGTCGTGAGCATACGGGCGTTGGGGCCGAGCTTGGCGAGGTGGTTCGGTCGCCAGCCTCGCTTAGCGATCCTGCGCTGACAGAAGTCGTTGAGGCGCGCATTATTGAGCGTATTGAGCCGATCTTCCCGCGCGGTTGCCTTGATGACGCCGCGCCAGTCGAAACCGTTATGGTCGCGTTTAATATCACCGCCGGCGGCCGCGTCGCGGGCGAGCGTATCGCGGTTACATCAAATTCCTGTTTTGACGCGTCCGCGCTCAATGCGGTCCGGCGCTGGCGGTTTGAACCGCGCACAGTCGATGGCGCCGCGCGCCCGCTGCATGACCAAAAAGCGCGGTTTTCCTTCGACCGGCCGCAATAGAGTAGGCTTCCAAATGGTGGACGGCGCATAATCAGGGCGCTTGCCTGGTTCCTGCCGTAGGGCTTGACTTCCGCTCTCTGCGGGTGATTTTGGGTTGTAATTCAATCTATTCCTAGAGCCGGATCATTTTTAGCTGTAACAGATCCAGCTCTAGATTCTTTGTGGTCGCGTGATCGAACCGGAAGTTTGGCGGCGAAGCCGACAAACGGTGCCCGTTGAAAGCTTCGCTTTCAACTCCTGATCACGCTTTAGTTGAGGCAGAACAATGTCATTACGCCCATGGCGCGATATCGAACGCCGTAAAAGTCGGCAGATCATGGTCGGCAATGTGCCTGTTGGCGGCGACGCCCCGATAGCGGTGCAATCGATGACCAACACGCTGACCTCGGATGCGCAAGCGACGATCCGCCAGGTCAATGAGATCGCAGAAGCCGGGGCCGACATCGTTCGTGTTTCCTGCCCGGATAAGGAATCAACCGCGGCGCTTGCGACCATCACCAAGAACGTATCCGTTCCAATCGTCGCCGACATTCACTTTCACTATAAGCGCGGCATTGAAGCGGCCGAGGCGGGGGCTGCGTGCCTTCGAATCAATCCCGGCAATATCGGTTCGGCCGACCGCGTTCGCGAGGTGATCAAGGCGGCGAAGGATTATGGCTGCTCCATGCGTATCGGCGTCAATGGCGGCTCGCTCGAAAAAGACCTGTTGGAGAAATATGGCGAGCCTTGCCCCGAAGCGATGGTTGAGAGCGCGCTGGATCATGCGAGAATTCTGCAGGACAATGATTTTCACGAGTTCAAAATATCGGTCAAAGCCTCAGATATTTTTCTCACCGTCGCGGCCTATCATCAGTTAGCTGAATCGATCGACTGCCCGCTGCATCTTGGCGTCACCGAG
>JAJFFY010000073.1 GCA_021776415.1 Hyphococcus sp. | reverse complement strand
CCGGCCCGGTGGTTATAGCGGGGAGCTTCCACCCGATCCCATCCCGAACTCGGTCGTTAAAGTCCCCAGCGCTGATGGTACTACGTCTTAAGGCGTGGGAGAGTAAGTCGCCGCCAGGCCTGCCAAGAGGATCTGACCCTTTTATACCTAAATTAAAAACCGCCCTGGGCTTTCCCCGGGGCGGTTTTTGATTCCATATATTCGTTTATCACTAAAACCGCTTAATCGAGAAATGCGCGCGGCTCACTGCATGCAATCGCGTATATAGCGTCGTTGCTCTTTGAAAAACCGCAGGCGATCATTGTAATCATTGAACCCATGACCAGACCTTGGAAGCGTTATAAACTCTACATTCTTTTTTTTCTTGCGCATGGCTCTCGCGAGGCTTTCGGACTGCTCATATGGAACAACAGCGTCCAGTCGTCCGTGTATTAACAATACAGGGATGCCAAAATCCGCAGCTCGGTATATTGGTGAGTTTTCACTCAAATCGTCTCGGTCCTTGAACCTGTTGCCGACCTGACGCGTGGCGTAGCTGTCATTGTCGGCTCCCGCGACCAGGTCAAGCAGGTTGCTGACGCCGGCGAAGCTAATGGCGCATTGAAATAAGTCAGGGGTTTTGATTGCGCCCATCAGCGCGGCGTAGCCGCCATAGGAGGCGCCGACAATCGCAATGTGATCGGGATCGGCGTATGAGTTTTCAACCAGCCATGCAACGCCGCTGCTGATATCATCTTGCATCATCTTGCCCCATTGTTGATGGCCGGCAAGTTTAAAGGCCAGCCCATAGCCCGACGAGCCACGGAAATTCATCTGTAGGACGCCATATCCTTGGGTTGCGAAAAACTGCACCCATTGATCAAAGCCTGAAAAGTCACGCGCTCCGGGCCCGCCGTGGGGCATGATGATAAAAGGCAGTTGGCTCGCGTCTTCGAGCGTCTCGATGCCTGCCGGAAGGGTGACGTAGGCAGGGATCTGCAGCCCGTCCTTGGCTTGATAGGAAGATGCGAACTGGCGACCCAAGAGCGCCTTGTCGAGGGCCGGATGCTGTTCGGGCAAGGCGAAAAGGCGTTCCTGAATTCGGTCGAAAATATAATAGCGGCCCGGATCGGCGGGCGCTGATACCTCAACAATAATGAAATTGGAATAATCTTCATAATAGTGGACATCAATTGACTGGGTCGGAAAGGTTTTGCGGATCTTGGCGATTTCATCTTTTACTGTGTCATCGAACCAAACCGTGTAAGTTTGTTCGCCTTCAAACGTGACGTTTTGGAGCTTTCCCGTGCGTTCGTCATATCTGATGCTGTCGACATCGAAATCTGGATTGTGATAGATTTGTTCGACGAATTCGCCCGACGGGATGTCGAATAAGTAGAGCGCGCGCGTATCTGTTTCATGCGCCGATGAGACGTAAATCCGATTTTCATTTTCCGCGAAGGCTAACACCCACATGCGCTTGTCCACGTCTTCTCTTAGATGAGAATAATCGATAAAGTCCGTCTCACCTTTTGGCCGCATCCGAAAAATGGGATCACCGTTGGTGTCCCAACCATAAGCGATCCGGGTAGCGCCTGCGCGATCGACAAGCCACGTATGGATGCCTCGCGTAAATGGTTGGGCTATTTCCATGTCCCCGGGCGCGCGTATATTCGCTTTATAAATTTCAGACTCATTACGCCAGCCGTTCCATTTATAATAACGAGGGCTCATTTTTTCGATGAGAATATGATCAGGATCGTGAGGCAATGTGGAAATGAGCGAAACTCGATCATCAAGTTTCCAAATTGAGCTCTCGCCTTGCTCGCCATCTTGCGGGACTTTGTAAACGTAAAGCGCTGCGACGTATCGGGTTGAATATTTCTCCCGTTTTCCCTCCACTCGTATGCTGACTTTTCGTCCACCTACCCGCCCAATACTCATCAATAGAGTTTCGCCGTCGAGCCATTGCGCCCAATTTACGAATAACTCATCTGAATCGCGCATTCCCAAGACAGGCGTTACCTCGCCATTGTTCCAACGGAATACGGAAAAAATGCGTAGCGGATCGTCCTCGACCCGGGCTGCAAAAAATTTTCCATCGGCGGACATAGAAGGATCATATAAGTAAGGCGACTGCGCAATGGCTTCGTCAGAAACCGTCTGTGCGAGAGCGGCGCCATGGGCTGATAAAAGAACAACCCAGCTGAAACAGGGCAAAAAGAGATACCGCCAAGCTGCGCTCTGATCCCGTTTTTGCTCCATCAATTTGCCCCCACAAAAGTTAGTTATCAAAGTTCAGTTATTTGCGAACATTCTAATGACAGAGACCTTGCTGTATCAAGCTTTTTGATCTTTATCATGAAATACAGTTCGATCTTTATTATGATTTATTGTGGAGAATCCGCCAAAAAACTGGTCGTCTAACTCTAGGTCCATGCGGCATGCGAGTTCCATGCTAATTTGCGATTCCTTGTGGTCCCCCCCGAAAAGATGCCTTAATCAAGCCTAATACGCATTCAGGCGATGGTTTGCGCCAGTAGAGTATTCGAAGCTGTTCGGCGCGGCTTTCGTAATGGTCTAAGGGAGCTAGACGATAATGATCCGTAAAATAATTCTCGCCCTGGCTTTCAGCGGCGCACTGATCCAGCAAGCAATAGCTGAAGATAAAAATGACGCGCTGATCGGCATATGGAAAGTGAAAAGCGGCATTGCCTATCTTCCGGACGGGTCGACGCGCCAGTCGCAGCTTCAGGAAAGTCTGATCATCTTTACTGAAAGCCATTACAGCATGAATTGGGCGGGCGGCGGCGAACCACATCCATTTTCTGAAACGCCATTCAGACCCACTGACGAAGAAAAAATCTCCCGCTACAGCACTTTGCTCATCAATGCAGGCAAATATGAAGTGAAAGGGGATAGGCTGATCGTTCATCCGGAGTTTGCCTTGGTGCCGGAATATGCCGGCGGCTATGGCGAATTCACCATCGGCAAAGAAGGTGGCGAGTTAACTTTGGACTGGACGAAAATAATCTCAGCGGATGGGAATTCGGATCCGTTTTCTTTGCAAGGCGTCCATTGGAAATATTTTCTCGTTCCGGTGCAGGATTGAAGCCCAAATCGTTGAAGACAGACAGGCGGGAGCTTCCACCGTTAGACGAATTCGCCTAACCCCATCCGGAACTCGGTTGTTAAATTTCCCGGTGCGTTTGCGGCTGGTCGCTGCATGGCGACTATGCGCTGCGCCCGGCCATTATGTTTGACGCCGGGGCCAGGATAATGAGACAACATCAACAGGCCAGCCGCTTGCGGCGATAGAGAATGAGACCGACGATGATCCGACGCGCACAGATATTATTGGTTATTTTAATTGCCGTTGCCAGCTGCTCTGGTCCTGGCGGCGATGAGCGGGCGTCTGAGACGGTTGATGCTGCCTTGGCGACGGATACGGCGGAGGAAAATCTCGACCTCTGGCTGGAGCGGCTCGAGGTTGGCAGTCGTGAACTTTACAGCGCGCGGGACGCCGTAGTTGATGCGGTTGGCCTTAAAGAAGGCGACTGGGTTGCCGATATAGGTGCGGGCACGGGGCTTTATACAGTTTTGTTCGCCGAAGAGGTTGGTTCCGGCGGGCGTGTTTTCGCAGAAGACATCGAGCCTTTATTTCTCGACCTGATCAATCAGCGGGCAGCCGATCTTAGCGCCGACAATGTGACGGCGGTGCTCGGGCGCGAAGATGATGTGACGTTACCCAAAAACTCAGTAGACGTTGTATTCATCGCCGATACTTATCACTATTTTGAGCATCGCGAAGCGATTATGCGCACCATCTATGAGGCGCTTAAACCTGGCGGGTCGTTGATTCTGGTGGAGTTTGACATCATGCCGGGCGAACAACGCCCCGACCATAAATCCCATGTGCGTTTCGGTAAGGCGGGGGTGATTTCAGAGGTCGAGTTTATCGGCTTCAATCTCACCGACGCGCCGGTTGTTGAGGGCTTGGACGAGAATTATTTCGTAAGATTTACGAAGCCCGCAACGCCATAGCAGGGGCGTTTCTGGCTTCGAATTCCGCCCGAAAGCCAGAGGCCATAGCAGGCATTGGCGACCCCGGCAGGATTCGAACCTGCGGCCCCCAGATTAGGAATAGTGCGGCCGGTTCACGTTTTGTATTGCAGTTACTCCCTCAATAGCGAGATTAAAGATCGCATCTATGAATGTCGTGGTTTGAGTAGAAGCGGCCAGATGGTGATCTGATCAAACAGGCAATTATTGGCCCTTAGTTGCCAGTCGGAGTATCTATTCTGAATGGCGCTTATTGGCTGTATAAAAGCCATTCGAACGCTCTTATAAGCATGAATACGACAATGTTGGGGGATATTCTTGCTTCTTCGCCGCATCACTGAACACGTCAAAGCGCAGAACTGGTTTTCATTCCATGATGGAGAATAGGGCGGTATGAAATTTAAATTATCCGAATATGCGCAAACCGCAGAGATTGTTGGCGCCTTTGCAATCGTCTTATCTCTGATATTTGTCGGCTTCCAGTTAAATGACAACGCAAAAGCGACACGGTCGGCGACCGCCAATGCAACCGTTGCGTCCATGAGTTCCTGGTATATCGCTACCGGTCAAAGTGAACAGGCAAGCGCTTTGTTTTTAAACGCTACTGAAAATCCGGACGCGCTTACTCGCGAACAATGGTTTCAGTATGTCATAAATCTTCATGGGTTGATGTTGAATTATCAAAACAGCTATTTTTTGGTTGAAGAAGGCACCCTTGATCTTGAAATCAGGGATTCCTTGACGGCCGGTATTGCGGCAGTGAAGGATCAGCCAGGATTTGGTCGTTATTGGCAGCAGCGCAAGGCAACTTTCTTTCTGGAATTCCAAAACTACGTTGATGAAATACTCGCATCCGATCAGGTAAATTCCACGGGCCTCTATAAAGACGTCGTTACAGAAGAGGAAAACAATTGATCCTCCGCCGCATCACCGAACACGTAAAAGCCCAGAACTGGACGGCCGTGGCTCTCGACTTTTTCATTGTCGTCGTCGGTGTGTTCGTCGGCCTGCAGGTCTCGAATTGGAATGACGCACGTTCAGATCGTCAGCGAACGACATTGATGCTCGACACATTTCGGGTGGACATACGCGATTTCAATGGCGTACTTGAACTCTATTCTCGTAAAGTTTCCGATGGACTTGCTGCTTTTGATAATTCATATGCCCGTGGTGAAAAACCGGCACCATACGTCCTGCGCTTCAGAGGCTCCGACACGCCGCCGCAATCCGTTTGGGAGGCGGCGCAGCAATCCGGCCTTGCTGACCTTGTTCATCCAAGTCTTATTTTTGAACTCGGTTATTTTTATTCCGAGCAAAAAGGCATTGGCAAGAAATTTATTAGGTATACTGAATTTGTGGAAAGCGAAATTCTGCCGCGACATGAAGACACCAACGCATTCTACAACGAGGATGGTAAATTAAAGCCCGCTTATGCGCAAAACATGCAACGTCTGCGCGAATGGGTTGCTGATAGTGCAGTCCTTGTCGCCTCCTCCAATTGTTTGACGAAGAGATTTGACAAGCCGCATCAACCGGGGCCGTCTTGTCGCCCCGACTATGGCGAGTTTGAAAGTATTAAGGCCGCTCAATGATCCTTCGCCGCAGCACGTCAAAACGCAGAACTGGTTTGCCGTCGGGCTCGATTTTCTGATTGTAAAATGAGGGTGGTTATGAATTTCGACAAATTTAACAAATGGCTGACGCTCGGCGCCAATATCGGTGTCGTCCTTGGGTTGATTATTCTCATCATCGAGGTTCGTCAGAATACGTCGCTTACACGCGCAACATTGGAAACGAGCGGGGTTGAGTTAACGCAAAACTACCTTGAGCAGATGATCAAACCCGCTACTGCAGAGGTTTTTGCACGATCTATTACTGCACCCGAAACGCTGACACCATCCGATATCGTCATCCTCGACAATTTGTTGGCGAGCCAGGTGCAAGTCTGGTGGCAATTAATACTTCTTGAGCAAGAAGGACTTGTGCAGAAAGCGAGGGTGGCCCGGGCGATCTCTAATCAGGCACCGTATTATTTCGGCTCGCCATTTTCAAAAAAATGGTGGGATATGGAGGTTGAGAGCTGGGAAGGCACCTATATGCACGACTTGGCCGATCCCATTATCCGCGAAATTGATCCGTCGTTTATAGAAAAACGGCTGAAAATACTTGGATCATCGATGCCTGCGGAGACCGTCCCCGATACCAATACCGATCCCGTAGCCGTATCATCTGAATATTATAATGTGCTCCTGGAAAATGAATTTGTTCGCGTGGTGGAATATTCACTGCCGCCCGGCGCCAGGGATAATCCGCATACTCATCCGCCGAAATATATGTATGTCCTAGAGGGCGGACGACTTCAGATCGCGCCGGAAGGCGAAGCGCCTTTCGTTTCCGAGGAAACAGCGGGCCATGGCAACTGGTCGCCGTCTCGCGCGCTGCATACGGCGGAAAATGTCGGCGAGACGACCGTCCGTATTCTGCTCGTTGAGCCGAAATCTGCGCAGGAGGATGCCGGTTGATGATCCTTCGTCGCATCACCGAACACGTCAAAGCCCAGAATTAGACGGCAGAAAAGCCGCGGCAACCCGACATTCGATTTAAGGGCGCGCTATGACCGCAATTGGCGAGAAATTGACGGTCGTGAAATCGCGCTGATCGGCAATTATTGGCCCATTTTAGTCAGTCAAATAGCAGATCTTCAATGACCGCTCTTGGCCCTTTTGCGACGGTCGGTTAGAAGCAGTTAAGGGGCTGTTTGCACGCTGAAACAAGACATTGAGTTCGGCCCATGTTACCCCAGAAATTATCAAAAAGTGGGGGAAGCCTTTGCGCGAATTTTTTCATGAACTACGGCGTCGAAATATCTTTCGCGTTGCGGGCGTCTATAGCGTTATCGCGTGGCTGCTAGTTCAGGTGTCAGCGACGCTGGAATCGGCAGTTGGACTGCCGACATGGTTTGACGGCTTCGTTGTTGCGATCCTCCTCATCGGCTTTCCCATCGCGATGATCCTTGCCTGGGCGTTTGAAATGACGCCAGAGGGGATGAGACTGAATGCCAATACCGCAGACGGCGCGACTATTGCGCCAAAACCTGCCGGAAAGCTCGATTATGTAATTATCGGCGGTCTAGCCCTGGTCGGCGTGATGATCGTCGCGGACCGGATGATGCCGGAAAAAGGTGCAATGGCAGCGCGCGATGATTTACCGGAATCAACAGCAGGAGAAGTCGCAGCCGCATCAATCGCCGTTCTTCCTTTTGCAGATCTCTCGCCGGATGGCGATCAGGAATATTTCTCTGATGGCATTGCGGAGGAAATTCTCAATGTATTGGTTCGCGTCGACGGCCTTAACGTCGCCTCGCGGACCTCCGCTTTCCGGTTCAAGGGTGCCGATAAGTCGATTCCAACGATCGCCAGCGAACTAAACGTCGCGCACATATTGGAGGGAAGCGTCCGCAAGGCTGGCGACCGGATCCGTATCACAGCGCAACTTATCAGCGCAGAGAGCGACGTGCACCTTTGGTCCGAAACCTATGACCGCAAGCTGACGGTCGAGAACATTTTCGAAATTCAGGACGAAATCGCCAAAGAGATTGTGTCTGCGCTACGCGGCGCAATGGCGGTTGAAAGCATTGATGCGGCGCTATCGGGTAAGACGAAGACCGAAAATCTCGATGCGTATGATCTTTACCTACATGCGCGCAATCTTCAGGGATATGACGGCCCCGAGCAAGTTTTGAAAAAGATCGACCTCCTCGAGCAAGCGGTTACCGCCGCGCCCGAATTCGGCGAGGCTTGGGCGAGGCTCGCCTTCAACTATTCCATTCTGCCGGGCTGGGATAACGCCTATTCGACTGAGGAATGGCAGCCAAAAGCACTCGACGCGGCGGACCGTGCGACCGTGTTTACGCCTGATTCAGCAGATGTGCATATTTTCAGGGCGGCCGTTCACGCTAATGATTTCGACTGGGCGCGCGTTGACGAAGACTATTCGCGGGCACGCGAATTGGCGCATGCAGGCGATCCGTATCTCAGCTATCAGCGAGGCGTCCAGGAACTTGAGAAAGGGTATATCGCGCGCGCCGTTGAGTTGCTCGAATTTGCAGTCAAAACGGACCCTGCACCGGCGCGGCCATATAATTTCTACGGACTCGCACTGGCGGCTGCGGGACGATTGGGCGAGGCGGAGCGGGCCTTCGTCAACGCATATGAACGCGGCTACACGGGCCAGACGGAAGCGCCGCTCATGGAAATTTACCAGCTCACCGGACGCGAGCAAGAGTTTCGGTTTTTGTTGTCTCAGTATTACAGCCGAGAGCAATATGCGCCGCTCGCGCAGGAACTCATCCGTGTGCGACTGGCACCCAATTCACAAAGAGCAAGTGAAATCGATCGGTTCTGGCGCGTCGCCGCAGAGCTGGGATTTCAACGCGAAGAGCTCATTAGCCGTGTTGATAATCCCGGCGGCATAGATCTTGTTGACGCGGCGGCCGTCGGCGCAACGGAGGCGCTATTGCGTCCGCGTCCGGCGATCTATCTGGCGTGGGTCTGGGGGCCTGAATATGCTGATGCACGCAAGACCGACGCGTTTAAGCAACATATACGAAACTCAAACCTTCCCGCCTATTGGCGCAAGCACGGATGGCCTGACAAATGTCGGCCAGTGGGGAATGTTGATTTCGAGTGCGACTAATGTTGCCTGTTCGAGCGGCTCAAGCTGAGCCGAAATAAGTCACTCATGGATTGCCGCGTGGATAACGGGTATTGGCGAATAACTGTCAGTCGAAAAATGCTCCGCGAATGACCGCTTTTGGCGATGAATTGCCAGTCGAAACTCAGTGATGAATGACTTCAAAGTCACTAAATTCAGTCTTTCAGAGTATTAAAACATCATTCTACTGATCATTTTGAAAATAGAGTGGCGTCCCCGAGAGGATTCGAACCTCCGGCCCCGAAATTAGGAATTTCGTGCTCTATCCTGCTGAGCTACGGGGACGTTTGAGAGCCAAGTAGGCCCATTTTGTTGTTGCATTTCAACATCGATTTACGGCTAAACTCATGGTTAATTTACACATTCTCTTACACATTCACATTCTACGGTCCAAATTTGCGTTATAAGTCGGTGACTTAGAAAATAATGCGTCCTATTAGGAATCTGGTGCTCTATCCTACTGAGCTACGGGGTCGTATTTGCGCAAACTAGATCACTTCCCGAAAAGTGGGAACCGGTTTTCGGATAAAGAAGTGTGCAAAACAAAGGGCTAGAGCATTTGCGCGATTCAATAAAAGGCGGAAATGCTCTAGCCAATTTTGCAGCGCATCAAAACCGTTTGGCGGAGCAATCTGTTAAATTTCGCAAAATAGACGCAGAATCGATTTCCTTCCGCTGATTAACCGCCATAATTGGCGCCGACTATGGGGCGCTGCGGGGCGCATGGACAAAAGGATGGCAGATATGGCGCGTAAGGGTGCAGCATTAATCGCGGCGGGGGTTTTGGGGGCGTTTGCGGCGGGGTTGCTGCTCGGCCGGGTGATCGCGCCGAACTCCGGTTCTACCCATCAACCAAACAGCCAGGGCATCGTCGCCGGAGAGTTGCGCAAAGACGCCGATAACGACAAATTCCGCCTGCCGTTCCAGCGCCGCCGCGCCGACAATGCAGAGCGCCCCGAAGACGAAGCCATCAAGGGCTTTGCCTATCGCCGCCTGGTTCTCGATACCGGTGCGGATTTGCCCAAAGCGTGTTTTCAGTTCACCCGCGATCTCGATGACCGCGGCAAGGTCAATTACGGCGACTTTGTCCGCCTGACGCCGGACACCGGCGCGGCGATTGAGGTCGACGGATCATCTTTGTGCCTCAGCGGTCTTGAGTTCGACAAGGATTATCGCGTGCGGCTCCGCGCCGGTCTGCCGAGCAAGAAAGGCGACAAGCTTGAGCGCGCCCAGGAGGTTGTCGTCGCGTTTGGCGACAAGCCGTCTTATGTGGGGTTTGCCGGCGACGGTGTGATCCTGCCGCGACTTGAGGCCGACGGCGTAGGCATTGAAACGGTCAATGTCGAGAAGATTGAAATTGCGGTCTACCGGGTTTCCGATCGCTCGCTTGCGCGCAAGAACATCGTCGCTGGCGAGGCTTCGGGCGAGGGTCGCTACTCCTATGTCTGGGACCGCGAAGATGGCGAGGATGTCGGCGTTGAAGTTTTCAAAGGCGAGATTGAAACGCCGGCCGACAGGAATGAGACGGCGACCAGCGTATTTGCCCTTGGCGCGGCGCTCGGCGAGTTAAAGCCCGGCGCCTATTTTGTCCGCCTTAAAGATGTGTCGCCGGGGGCGGACAAGCGCCGGACGGCCCAGGCCTGGCGCTGGATCATGTTCACCGACATGGCGCTCACCACCTATTCGGGCGCTGACGGCGTTGATGTTTTTGTTCGCTCGATTTCCAATGCCCGGCCTATGGCCGGCGTGCGCCTGTCATTGATTGCGACCAATAACGACATTCTGGCCGAGATTGTCACCAATGCTGACGGGCGCGCGCGCTTTGACGCGGCGGCGGTCAATGGCGCCGCTCCGCTCAGCCCGCGGATGATCATGGCCTATGGGCCGCAGGATGATTTTGCCGCGCTCGATCTGGATCGCTCGCCGCTTGATCTTTCCGACCGCAATATCGGCGGGCGCGCCGCGCCGCCGCGGCTGGACGGGTTTGTCTATCTCGATCGCGGCATATACCGGCCCGGAGAGACTGCGCATATGTCCGGTTTGATCCGCGATGCGGCTGGTCGCGCTGTCGAAGATCGCCCGCTCACCGTGACGATCCGCCGACCGAACTATACGGCGGCGGATACGCGCCGGATCGAGGCGTTGGATATTGGCGGGTTCACATTCGATTATGAAATTCCGGCGTCCGCGCCGCGCGGCGTCTGGCGCATTGAGGTCAAGGCTGACGGCGATGATGCGACTGTCGGAACGGCGAGTTTTTCCGTTGAAGATTTTGTGCCCCAGCGCCTCGAAGTTAAAATTGAGACCGATGAAAAACCGATCCGGCCGGGCGAGACCCGCAACATCACCGTCGCCAGCCGATATCTTTATGGCGCGCCGGCGGGCGGCTTGGCGGTAGAAGCCGAGGCGCGTTTGCGACTCGACCCTAAACCGTTTCCGGATTTCTCAAGCTTCCGGTTTGGCCCCGTCGATGGCGGCTTTGACGAGCGTTTTTTAAAGCTCGCCAATACGACGACCGATGGCGAGGGCAAGGCGAGCGTGGCGTTGAATGTTAGCGATGCGCCGAAGGGTTATGGCGCGCCCATGCGCGCGGACGTCGTGGTCGGCGTTGTTGAGCCCGGCGGCCGGGTGGTGCGTGAAAGCGCGCGGATCCCGGTGCGTCCTGATGATTATTATGTCGGCCTGCGGCTCGTAGACGACAAGCGCAGCTTTGGGCTTGACGATAATGTCGAGGTCGAAGGGGTTATTCTGGATTGGCAAGGTCAGGTTGCTGATGGCGAGCTGGAATGGCGCCTTGTAGAAGAAGACTACTGGTTTGACTGGTATCGCTCGAACGGTCGCTGGCGCTGGCGGCGGTCTTACCGCGATGTGCTGGTTGCGGAAGGGCGCGGCAAATCCGGCCGCGAAGCGCTTGCCAGCCTGGTCTCGCAAAAGCTTGATCCGGGGAGCTATCGCCTGATGGCGACCCGCGCCGGTGGCAAAGCGACCACCGATATCCGGTTTTATGTCGGCTGGCGGTCTTATGCCTCCGGCGCCGACACGCCGGACCAGGCGGCGATTACGCTACAAACCGACAAGGTGGTTCCGGGCGCCCGGGCGCGGCTTTATCTCAATGCGCCTTATGAAGGCGAGGCGATTATTGCCATCGCCACCGACCGCGTGCATCTGGTTCAGCGCATGAAGGTTGCGAAAAAAGGCCGTGAGCTGATTATTGACACCGACCCGTCCTGGGGCGCTGGGTTTTATGTGCTGGCAAGCGTGGTGACGCCGCGCGATGCTGGCGACCAGCCGGTGCCGCGCCGCGCCATGGCGGTGACGTATGTGGCGTTTGATATGTCGGCGCGGAAGCTCAACGTATCGATTGACGAACCGGAAGTGTTCCGGCCCCGCGCGCAGCTTAACCTACCGATTACGGTTGAGGGCGTTGCGGCGAATTCACAAGTGATGATGACGGTGTCGGCGGTCGATGAAGGAATTTTGCGGCTGACGAAATTTAAATCACCCGATCCGGTTGATCATTATTACGGCAAGAAGCGCCTTGGGGTTGAGATACGCGACGATTACGGGCGCATCCTCCACGCCAATCTTGGCGCCGCCGCACGGTTTGGCGGCGACCAGCTTGGCGGCGAAGGACTGACCGTGGTGCCGACAAAATCGGTGGCGCTGTTTTCCGGCCTGCTCACGGTCGGTGAGGGCGGCAAGGTGATCGCGCCCATTGAAGTACCTGATTTTAATGGTGAATTGCGCTTGATGGCGGTTGCCTGGTCGCGCGACAAGGTGGGCGCCGGGGCCGAGCCGATGACGGTTCGCGATCCGGTTCCGGCGGAATTGTCGTTGCCGCGCTTCCTTGCGCCGGGCGATACCGCGACCGCGACGCTGCTGATCGACAATGTCGACGGCGAGGCGGGCGATTATAAAGTGACGCTTTCGGGTGAAGGCCCGGTCGGGCTTGATGAAACGCGCAGCTTCACGCTCGCCCAGGGACAAAGCCAGACCGCAACCTTCCCGATAAAGACCGGCGCGGTCGGCATTGGCGCTGTGACGTTAAGCGTTGAGGGGCCCGGCGGCTTTAAAGTCCAGCGGTCCTATCCGATCCAGTCGCGCACGCCTTATTTCCCGGTAACGCAAGTGCTGACCGAGGCGCTGGCGCCGAGCGAGACATTCACCTTAAGCGATGCGGTGATGTCGCCATTCGTGCCGGGGTCCGGCGCGGCCTCAGTCTCGTTCTCGCGGTTGCGCGGGATTGAACCGGGCCCGCTGCTCGATGCGCTCTACCGCTACCCTTATGGGTGTACGGAGCAACTGACCAGCTCGGCGTTTCCGCTGTTGTTCATTGATGTGCTAGGCGGCGAAGTTGGGCGCGGACCGGAGCGTCAGGTGCGTCCGCGGGTGCAAAAGGCGATCAACAAGCTGCTCAATCGTCAGGGGCCGGAAGGCGCGTTTGGTCTGTGGCGGGTCGGCGATCGTTACGCCAATCCGTGGCTTGGCCCTTATGTGACGGACTTTCTGTATCGCGCCAGGAACGAAGGCTATGGCGTGCCTCAGGCAGCGCTCGACCGCGCTTATAATTCACTTGGCGCCATTGCCCGTGTCGATAGCTGGTATCCGAGGGGGTATCAGACCAATGTCTATGACGGCGCCGGCTCGAACGACAGTCGTGAACATCTGCGCCGCCGGTCTGCGGCCTATGCGCTTTATGTGCTGGCGCGCGCCGGCCGGGCCGATTTGTCCGACCTGCGATATTTCCATGATGCGCTGCTGGATGACACGCCAAGCCCGCTTGCCAGAGCTCATATTGGCGCCGCATTGGCGATGATGGGTGACCGCGCGCGCGCTAACAGCGCGTTTAAAAAGGCCGCTAAGG
This sequence comes from Hyphococcus sp., assembly GCA_021776415.1. GTDB lineage: Bacteria > Pseudomonadota > Alphaproteobacteria > Caulobacterales > Parvularculaceae > Hyphococcus. The sequence goes on along the minus strand of JAJFFY010000073.1, from coordinate 8,248 downwards.
CGCTTGGCTGGAATAATACCGGTGATTACTACCAAACCAATCTGCGCGATGCGGCCGGCGTTCTGGCGCTTGCCGTTGAAGCCGGGCAGAGCGACAAAGTTGAGGCGCTAACAGATGCGTTTCTCGGCGTCACGAAAGACCCGAAATCCATGCATACGCAAGAAAAGGCTTATGTGTTGATTGCCTCCCAGGCGTTGTTGCGCGCTGCCGGTCCGGTGGCGTTGTCGGTCGATGGGGAGAGCCTTGAAGATCTTTCTGCGGCGCCGTCCTTCTCACCGGCGCCAACAGAGCTTGCCGCCGGCGTTGCCTATCGCAACGACGGCGAAGGGGTTATCTACCGTTCACTGACGGTTTCGGGCTCGCCTCTGGCGCCGCCGGGCGCGGTCAGTCGCGGGTTTCGGCTGACCAAGCGCATCACCACGCGCGACGGCCGGCCCGCTAATCTCAGCGCCGCGCGTCAGAACGACCGGTTTGTGGTGGCGATCTCCGGCGCCGCGCAGGATAATAAAATCCATCCGGCGATCATTGCTGATCTGTTGCCGGCGGGCTTTGAGATTGAAACCATCTTGCGGCCCGAAGATGGCGGCGGGCAGGGTCGCAACGGGCCGTATAAGTGGCTCGGCGCTCTCTCCTTTACGCGCGTAGCTGAAGCGCGCGATGACCGGTTTGTGGCGGCGGTTGATGTGCGCGGCCCCGCCGGCTTCAAGCTCGCCTATATTGTCCGCGCGGTGACCCCGGGCTCGTTCGTTGCGCCGGGCGCGGTGATTGAGGACATGTACCGGCCGGGCGTTTACGCACGCACTGCCGGCGCCCGCATCACCATCGCGGCCGCACAATGACCGCAGCGTGTTGAAACGGATGCACATAAAGATGCGCCTGCGGCTTTGGGGCGTACTGGCTGCGATCGCATTGATCGCGGTTATGGATCTCGCCTTTCCGCCGCCTCTGCAGCGGGCGCAAGCGGTCTCGCCGCTGGTGGTTGACCGTGAGGGTCAATGGCTGCACGCCTTTGCCGTCGATGAGGGGCGGTGGCGGTTTGCTGCGGACTTGAACGCCATCGACCCGGGCTTTGTCGAGCGGCTGATTGCGATTGAAGACAAGCGCTATTGGCGCCATTGGGGCGTTGATCCGTTGGCGGTCTTGCGCGCCGGCCTCACCTCGGCAAAATCCGGCCGCATTGTTTCGGGCGCCTCGACCATCACTATGCAGACCGCGCGTTTGATGGAGCCGAGACCGCGTAATTTGCAGTCCAAGCTCGTTGAGATGATCCGTGCGCTGCAGATCGAGCGGCGGCTGTCGAAGAAACAAATCCTCGAATTATACCTCACGCTGGCGCCTTATGGCGGCAATATTGAAGGCGTGCGTGCGGCGAGTTTGACCTATTTTGACAAAGAACCGGTGCGACTGACCGATGCGGAACAGGCATTGTTGATCGCATTGCCCCAGGCGCCCGAAGCGCGCCGGCCGGATCTGAAAGCCGCCAATGCAAAAATCGCACGCGCGGCCATGCTTGATAAACTTATTCTCGCCGGCGCCATCACCCCGGTGCGCGCGGGCGAGGCGCGCGATGCAACACTGCCGGCGGCGCGCAAAACTTATCCACGCTTTGCCTATCATGCGGCCAATCGCCTGGCGCAATCCTCCTCCGGCATTGTCCGCTCAACGCTCGACCGCCTGATGCAGTCACGCGCAGAGGCGATGGTCGCGGCTTATGTGGAACGTTTTGACGATGGCGCCACGGCGTCGTTGCTCATCATCGACAACGAGACCAGGGCCGTGCGCGCAGCGGTCGGCTCGTCGGGGCTTGCGGCCAAAGGCGGATGGATTGATCTGACGGCGGCGGTCCGCTCGCCCGGCTCGACCTTGAAGCCGTTCATCTATGCGCTGGCGTTTGAGGACGGCGTTGCCGGCCCCGCATCGGTGATTGACGACATGCCGCGCAACTTCGGCGATTACGCGCCTGAAAATTTCGACCGCACATTTCGCGGCGAGGTGCGGGTGCGCGAGGCTTTGCAGCACTCATTGAATGTCCCCGCCGTCACGATGCTGGATCGCATCGGCGCGGCGCGCTTTGCCGCCGTCCTGAGAGCTGCGGGCGTTCGGCTGCGCACGCCGCACCGCGCAGACAACAAGCCCGGCCTGGCGCTTGCGCTTGGCGGCGCCGGCGTCACCGCGCAGGAAATCGCAACGCTTTATGCAGCGCTGGCGCAAGGCGGAGAAGTGAGGCCGCTGGTCTGGACAGTGGAGGAAGAGACGCCGATCGCCGCGCCATATTCGCTGTTCTCCGAAGCCACCGCCAAAAGAGTGAGCGCCATTCTCGCCGACGCGCCGTCACTCGCTGGTCGCGCGCCGGCAAAGCTGTCGCAATCGGCAACCCGCGTCGCGTTTAAGACCGGCACATCTTATGGCTATCGCGACGCCTGGGCGGCGGGCCATGGCGGCGGTTACACGGTGGTTGCCTGGGTCGGTCACGCCGACGGCTCGCCGCGCTCGCGCGCCACCGGTCGCAAGGCGGCGGCGCCGCTTTTGTTTGAGGCCTTTGACATGCTGGAGCGCAATGGCGAGCGCTTGCCGGGCACGATTGAAGAGATTGACGACCAGCCGGCGGGCCAAATGCTGGCGCGGCTCGGCCGTCCGCGGCGTGATCGTCCGCCGGAGATTACCTTTCCGCGCAGCGGCGTTGAAGTGTTTGAAAGCGGCGCCATGCGCGGTTTTGCACTTAGCGCGCGCGGCGGCGCCGTCGGATATGACTGGTACGTGAATGGCGAACGGCTTATGCGCGAGGAAACCAGCGGGCGCGCAGTGTGGCGTCCAAAGGGGCCGGGTTTTTATGATGTGACCGTGGTCGACCGGGAAGGGCGCATGGCAAAATCAAAAGTGCGCGTCATTGCATCGCGATGAGACGGCGGGCCTTCATCGCCGGCGCGGCGTCGATCGTTGCGCCGCCGGTATATGCGCAGTCGGGGCATGCATCTGGGCTCATGGGCGCCATCGCTGGCAGCGGTGATCGCTTTGCCGCCGGTGGGCAGGAATATCATCTGGCAGACATTGTTGCGCCGTCGGCCTTTGTATTGGGCGGCGATGCGGCGCCCTATTTCGACCAAGCAAAGCGCGGCCTCGAACGCTTGCTGGCCAATGCATCACTCACCATCAGGGACGCTGGCCCGGCAACGCGCTGGGGCGCGCGCGTGGTTATGGCGGCGCGGGTTGGCGAGGCGCAGACGCTGCAACATCAACTCATAGCGATGGGGGCTGCGCGCGTGGCGCCGCAATCTGACAACCTCGAGTTTATCGACCAGTTACTGACGCTTGAAGAAGCGGCGCGCGCCGCCCGCAAAGGGTTGTGGGCGCTGCGGGCCTATCAGATATTTGATGCGGGCAAAGCGGGCCGAGCCGTCGGCGGTTTTCATCTGATCGAGGGCGCGGTCCAGCGCATAGCAAAAGTGAAAAGCCGGTTTTATATCAATTTTGGTACGGACTATAAAGCAGATTTCACCGCCAGCGCCGGCTCGCGTCGCTACCGCAAATGGGCGGGGCAGGGGTTTGACCTCGCCTCGCTTGCCGGCGCGGGGTTGCGTGTTCGCGGGTTTGTCGAAGCCATTAACGGGCCGTCAATCGAACTTACGCACATGCGCCAGCTGGAAGTGCTGGCGCATGAATGAAACCCGGCGGCTATTCCACCGCCGCCGCCGTAGCCGCCGCAGCCGCCGCCGTTGCCGCGGTCGCCGCAGCAGCAGCCGCGGCTTTTTTCTGCAGAACGCCGTCGAGCAGTTCTAACGCATTGGCGAGATCGACCTTGTGAACCGCCGCCACCTCGCGCGCCATCCGGTCGAGCGCTTGTTCAAATAGCTGGCGTTCAGAATAGCTCTGTTCGGGCTGGTCGTCGGCGCGGAACAGATCGCGCACCACTTCGGCGACGAGTTTGATGTCGCCGGAATTGATTTTAGCGTCATATTCCTGCGCCCGCCGGCTCCACATCGTGCGTTTGATCCGGGCGCGGCCTTTCAACGTCTCAATCGCGTTCTTGATAACCTTGTCGCTCGACAGAGGGCGCATGCCGGCGGTTTTGGCTTTTCCGGTCGGGACCCTGAGCTTCATCTTTTCCTGCTCAAAGTTGATCACGAACAGCTCGATCTTGATGCCGGCGACTTCCTGGCGTTCAAGCGCGACAATTTTGCCGACGCCGTGCGCCGGGTAAACGATTTGTTGGCTGACCTTGTAGCTCTGTTTGGCGCTACTGGAAGCTTGGGCGTCCTCAGAGGCTTTAGCATCTGCCTGGGGCGCCTCTTTTGGGATAATTAGCGTCGGCACGGGGATAGAGGCGGCGACAGTTTTCCGGCGCGGCGCCTGACCGACATTGCCCTTTTTGCGGGACTTTGGTTTCGGTGCGGGGACGGCTTTCTTCGCGGCGGACTTTTTTGCAGCCGCCTTCTTGGGCGCTGCTTTTTTGGCCGCGGGCTTTTTCGCGGCGGCTTTTTTGGGCGGCGCTTTTTTCACCGCCGCCTTTTTGGCGGGTGCGGCTTTTTTGGTCGCGGTTTTTTTCGAAACAACCTTTTTCGCTGCGGTTTTCTTGGCCGCAGTTTTTTTCACAGCCGCCTTCTTGGGTGCGGCTTTTTTCGCCACAGCTTTTTTAACTGGCGCTTTCTTTTTCGCCGCCGCCTTTACCGGCTTTTTCTTAGAAGTTGCTGTCTTGGGCGCCGCCTTCTTGGCGACAGCCTTTTTAGCGGGCGCCTTCTTCTTCTTCACCGCCTTCTTTGCCGGGGCTTTTTTCTTGGCCGTTTTCTTCGTCGCCATGGGTGCTTCTTCTTTCTAAGGAGGCGGGCGCGCGGCCCGGCCGATAAAATAAATTACGGGTTGCAGCGCGCCTGCTCGATATAAGCGCTTTGCGGCTTTGCCCTCGGGGTCAGGCCGCGAAAAATTTTGATCTGCCAGAAAACACACCAAAATTCAACGGGTTGGTTAGTTTTGTTAAGGTGTTAGAGCCGAGGTTTGTGCTGCACAAAAATCCAGATTTCACTCAGAATGATAGCATAAAATTTCAAGATTCGCCACGCTTTTTAGCGCCGCCTGGCTTTTGCGCATTCGCCATGGCGCCTGGTGCGCCGCCGCCGCCAATCGTGCGGTCAGGAGCCTTCGCCGGGCTTTTCGCTGAAATGTTTGAGCTTGTCTTTTTCTTCGGCAAATTTGTCGGCGTCCGGCATCGGGTCGAGCTTCTGGGTGATATTCGGCCAGGCAAGAGAGTATTTTGTGTTGAGGTCAAGCCACTTGTCGGCCTCTCCCTCCGTATCCGGGATAATCGCTTCGGCCGGGCATTCGGGCTCGCACACACCGCAATCGATGCATTCGTCCGGGTGGATCACCAGCATGTTCTCGCCCTCATAGAAGCAATCTACGGGGCAAACCTCCACGCAGTCGGTATATTTACATTTGATGCATGCATCGGTCACCACATAGGTCATTGTCTGCGCGCTCCTGAGCGTCGTTGGTTGGATATTGTTTACCCACTCGTCGCCGGGACGCAAGCGGGCAGTGGACTAGAATTCCTCAATTAACCGCCAGATTGGCTGGCAAGACGGGCCGAGACGCGTATCCGCGCTTCGCCGCTGGCCCGGTCTTCGAGATAGATCAGCCCGCAAATCCGCCGCATCAGCGTGTCCTCATAGGAGTCGCGCTCTCCGTCCGACAGGACGATCTCCCACAGCTGCTCGATAAAGGCGATTTTCTCGTCATGGGCCATCTCTTTGGCGACCCGGGTGAAGCGCTGAATATCGTGGGCGCCGGCTTGTGCTTCCTCGCCCGCCGCCCGCAGCGCCTGCGCCGCCTCTTGCGACAGGGCGAACTTTGCCATCAGTGATTGGTCGATGATCGCCTTTTCGTGCTCGTGATAGTGCTCGTCGGCGCGCGCCGCCTCTACCAGCAGGGCGGCGATGGCAAGTTGCAGGGGCTCTGCATCCGGCGCTGCGGACGGCGTGGCCTGATTCAGGCTAGCCTGGGTTTTGGATTTGGAAAACAGCTTTTTGAACATGATGGGTTACCCGGATAAATCGTTGGTTTTAAGCGCCTGGAGTTCGCGGCGGTCTTTCTTGGTCGGTCGCCCGGCGCCCTTTTCGCGAGAGAAGGGTGCGGAGCTACGCTCTTCTTTTGGCGGGCGTGGCGGAGATTGGTCCGTATAAAGTGTTTGCGCTTCGGCCGCCGGTCCGCGCCGGTCCGCCAGCGCGACAATTATCAGGATGCGTAACTGCTCACCGCGGGTGAACACCAGCGTATCGTCCAGGCGCACTGTAAAACTCGGCTTTTCGGCCCGAGTGGTAGTCTGGTTTCTGGTGACGCGCACATGTCCATCCTGCACGAATTTCGCCGCCAGCGTCCGGGTTTTGAAAATCCGCGCATACCATAACCAGCGGTCGAGACGTTGAGCTTGCAGCGCCTCTTGCTCTTCGCTCATTCAGTCTTCTCGGGCTTTTTCGCCTTTTGATTTTGCGCCGGCTCTGAAAGCTGTGACTTCAGCCCGGCAAGCACGGCGAAAGGAGAGTTTGGATCGGCGACCTTGCGGTGGCGCGGCTCATACATCGGACCGTTATCTCTGGGCCGGGAGTCTCTGGAGCGGGGGCCGCCCTGATGTTTTCCGGCCTGATGTTTGCCGCTCTGTGGTTTTTTGCCTCTGTGTCGCGCATCCGGTTTTCCATCTCGCTTAGCAGCGGGTTTGGCGTCGCGTTTCGGTTTGGTGAACACCTTGCGCGGCGCCGGCTTCCATAGCGCGATTTCGGTTTCTTCCGGCGCGGCGTTTTCAGTAATGGCGTCATCGTCAACAGGGGCTTCCAGGGCAGTCTTATCTGCTGCCGGGGCTTGCGTCGTCGATGCTTCCGCTTGGGTTTCATCGCTTTGAAGCGCAGGCGTCGGGCTCGCAGCGTCAGCTGGTGGTGGGGCGGCGGCCTCCTCAATCGACGCTGGCGCGTCTTCAACCGGGGCTGGCGGGCTCGCGGTTTGCGCGTCCGATGTAGCATCAGCCGCTGGTTCCGGCGTCGCCGGGTCTGCTGCAACCGGCGTATCCGCTTCGGGCGTTGGGGTTGATGTTTGTGTTTCGGCGTCCGGCGCCGGTTGGTCGGTCGGCTTATCCGGCTCGGTTACCTTGGCCGCTTCGGCGGGTGTTTCCGCCTTACGCTTGACCATGGTCTTGCGCAGACCGAGCGAGCGCATGATCGCTTCAAAATCCTCGCCCGAGCAGCCGACCAGCGACATCATCTGTGACGTCGCTTCAAATCCCTGGCGCATATTGGCGTCGCTGCGCGCGGTGCGGATAAGCCCCGCCAGTCGCTCCAGCATGTCGATGCGAACCGCGCGTTTGCCGGACGGGCGATAGCCGGCGGCGTAATAATAGGCATGCGGAAGGCTCTCGCTGATTTCAAGCGATACCAGGCCAGCTTTCGGCGCAGCCGTATCGGCGAGCTTGCGCTCATTCCACAACGCCCACAGCAAAACCAACAGCCGCGAAGGCGCAGGCTTCAACAGAGCCGGCATGAACAGCGTATATTCACCAAACCGCATGCCAAGCTTGCGCAGCTTGCTGCGTTCGGTCTGATCGATTTTCTTCAGATCATCGCCAAACTGGGTGCGCGAGGTCGCGCCGAAATTTTCAACCAGGCGATAGGCGACGCCTTTGGCAAGGCCTTGCAATCCGCTCTCGCTCTCGCTGTTGGCGCCGGCCTGCAACATCACCAGCGGCCCCAAGAGCGCTTCAGCCTTGGCGGTGAAAAAATCCGTAAGCCGGTCCTCGACGCGGCCGCGCATATTGGCGGAGATATCGGCAAGGCCGGAAACGACAATGCTCGGCCGCAACAGCGTCGGGCCTTTTTTTAGTTGCGCCACCTGCGCTGAGCGCCACCAGATTGCGCCATCGTCGCCCAGCGTCAGCTCATCCGCACTGGCATTGGCAAGCGCGGCAGCGCGCGCAGCCAGCAACGGCGCAAGGGCTTTTTCGCCCGCAGCACGCAATGACTTCGCCTCAACGCCGCTGGCGCGAGGATCAACAATGAACTCAAACCCCAACAGGCGGCCGATGAATTGGCCTTCCACGATCACTTCTCCGTCGTCATTCACTCCCGCCAGTAGCGGAGCATCATCTTTCAATCGCTTCATCAACGTCGCGGTGCGGCGATCAACAAACCGCTGCGTCAGCTTTTCATGCAACACATCGGACAATCTGTCTTCTATCGCGCGCGCGCGCTCTTGCCAATAAGGCGCGTTTTCT
>JAJFFY010000072.1 GCA_021776415.1 Hyphococcus sp. | reverse complement strand
TAAGAACAGTGATGAAAGAGGCTTGAATCAAATGGAGCTTAACGCTGCAGAAATTTCCTCCATCCTGAAGCAGCAGATCAAGGATTTCGGCAAGGACGCCGAAGTATCCGAGATCGGTCAGGTCCTAAGCGTCGGCGATGGCATCGCCCGCATTTATGGCCTCGACAATGTTCAGGCTGGCGAGATGGTCGAATTCGCAAATGGCGTAAAAGGCATGGCGCTAAACCTTGAGGCCGATAATGTCGGCGTCGTGATCTTCGGCGAAGACCGCGAAATCAAGGAAGGCGATACCGTCAAACGCACCAAGGCGATCGTTGACGTGCCGGTGGGCAAAGGCCTTCTCGGCCGCGTGGTCGACCCGCTCGGCAATCCGATTGACGGCAAGGGCCCGATTGATGCGACCGAGCGCCGGCTTGTGGATGTCAAAGCGCCAGGCATTTTGCCGCGCAAATCCGTGCACGAGCCGATGCAGACCGGCATCAAGGCGATTGACGCGATGATCCCCATCGGTCGTGGTCAGCGCGAATTGGTGATCGGCGACCGTCAGACCGGCAAGACCGCGATTTGCATCGATGCGATCCTCAACCAAAAAGACATCAACACTTCGGATGATGAATCCAAGAAGCTTTATTGCGTCTATGTGGCGATCGGTCAGAAACGCTCAACCGTTGCGCAAATCGTCAAGACGCTGGAAGACAATGGCGCGATGGAATATTCCATCGTTGTCGCTGCGACCGCATCAGAGCCGGCGCCGCTGCAATTCCTGGCGCCGTTTGCCGGTTGCGCGATTGCTGAATATTTCCGCGACAACGGCATGCATGCGCTGATCATCTATGATGATTTGTCCAATCAAGCCGTCGCCTATCGCCAGATGTCGCTTTTGATACGGCGCCCGCCGGGACGCGAGGCTTATCCGGGCGATGTGTTCTATCTTCACTCGCGGCTGTTGGAGCGTGCAGCGAAACTCAACGAGGATAATGGCGCCGGCTCGATGACCGCGCTGCCGATCATCGAGACGCAAGCCAATGACGTGTCAGCCTATATCCCGACCAATGTGATTTCGATTACCGATGGTCAGATATTCCTTGAGACCGATCTGTTCTTCCAGGGCATCCGCCCGGCGGTGAATGTCGGTCTGTCGGTGAGCCGTGTTGGCTCGGCCGCGCAGATTAAGGCGATGAAACAGGTCGCCGGCAAGATCAAAGGCGAGCTTGCTCAGTACCGTGAGCTTGCCGCCTTTGCGCAGTTCGGCTCCGACCTGGACGCATCAACCCAAGCGATCCTCAATCGTGGCGACCGGCTCACCGAGCTGATGAAACAGGGCCAGTTCTCGCCATTGCAGGTTGAAGAGCAGGTCTGCGTGATCTTTGCTGGCACCCAAGGCTATCTCGACAAGATCGCGAAAAACAAAGTCGGCCATTTTGAGCGTGAATTCCTGCGCAAGCTCCACGCCGATCACTCAGACATCCTCAAATCGATCCGCGAGAGCGGCAAGCTCGATGCGGGCAACGAGAAAAAACTCAAAGAAGCGCTCGACGCGTTCTCGAAAAGTTTTGCTTAAGTTTAAAGGCTTGATACGTGGCGAACCTTAAAGACCTCAAAACCCGGATCACCTCCGTCAAGTCGACGCAGAAGATCACTAAGGCCAAACAAATGGTTGCGGCGGCGAAGCTGCGCCGGGCGGAAGAGCGTGCGACCGAGGCCCGTCCTTATACGCAGCGAATGGAAGCGGTGCTCGCCAATCTTGTAGCCAGCGCGAAGGACAATCCCAACGCGCCGCGGCTGCTCGCCGGCGCCGGCAAAGACGAGACCCATCTGTTGATCGTTGCGACGGCTGACAAAGGTCTTTGCGGCGGGTTTAACTCATCCATCGTGCGGCTTGCCCGCGAGCATATCGTCAAGCTCCAGGGCGAAGGTAAAAAAGTCAAAGTCATTACCGTTGGCCGCAAAGGCAATGATCAGCTCAAGCGACTTTATGGCGACCTGATCGTCTGGAAAACCAATTTCCTTGAGGTCAAGCAGATTGGTTTTTCCGAGGCCCATGACATTGCCGAAAAAGTGCTGGCGATGTTCAAGGACGGAGAGTTCGACGTTGCGACGTTGTTCTACGGCAAGTTTCAAAATATAATGACGCAGGTGCCGACGCCGCAACAGATTATCCCCGCGGTCGCGCCGGAAGGTGTGGAAACGCCGGAGCTTAAAGGCGCGGTCTATGATTACGAGCCCGACGAGGAGGAAATCCTCCGGGCGCTGCTGCCGCGCTATGTGGCGGTGCAGATCTTCCGCGCACTCCTCGAGAATGTCGCCTCCGAACAGGCCGCATCGATGACCGCGATGGACAACGCAACCCGCAATGCCGGGGATATGATCGATAAGTTGAATTTGAAATATAACCGCGCCCGCCAGGCGCAGATTACGACCGAACTGATTGAAATTATCGCCGGTGCGGAAGCGCTTTAGGAGCTGAGTTTGCCGCCATCCTTCGCGACGACTGCTGACGCAGTCTCCTCAGGATGAGGGTTGAGATAAGATAGAGGAATTGAATTTGCAGCACGCTTCCACCTCATCCTGAGGAGCCCCGAAGGGGCGTCGCGAAGGATTGGCAGCGGGCTCAAACGCAAGAGGAAAGTACAATGAGCAATGTAGGCCGGATTTCACAAATTATTGGCGCTGTTGTCGACGTTGAGTTCGACGACGAGTTGCCGGGAATTTTGAACGCCCTTGAAACCGACAATAACGGCAACCGCCTGGTGCTTGAGGTGGCCCAACACCTTGGGCAAAACGCGGTGCGGACCATCGCGATGGATTCAACCGAAGGCCTGGTGCGCGGCGGCACGGTCACCGACACCGGCGAGGCGATCTCGGTGCCGGTCGGCGAAGGCACGCTCGGACGGATTATGAATGTCATTGGCGAGCCGGTCGATGAGGCGGGGCCAATCCCGCATACGGCCCGGCGCGGCATTCACCAGTTGGCGCCGCCTTTGACAGAGCAATCGACGGAATCGGAAATACTCGAGACCGGGATCAAGGTCGTCGATCTTCTGTGTCCTTACTCCAAGGGTGGCAAGATTGGCCTGTTCGGCGGCGCGGGAGTTGGCAAGACGGTGTTGATCATGGAGCTGATCAATAACATCGCTAAGGCGCATGGCGGCTATTCGGTGTTCGCCGGCGTTGGCGAGCGTACCCGCGAGGGCAACGACCTCTACTGGGAAATGATCGAATCGAATGTGAACGTCGACCCGTCAAAAAACAATGGCTCGGCCGAGGGCTCGAAAGCCGCGCTGGTCTATGGCCAGATGAACGAGCCTCCGGGCGCTCGCGCACGCGTGGCTTTGTCCGGCCTGACGGTTGCGGAACATTTCCGCGATGAAGGCCAGGATGTTTTGTTCTTCGTTGATAATATTTTCCGCTTCACCCAGGCCGGCTCGGAAGTTTCCGCGCTGCTCGGCCGGATCCCGTCGGCGGTGGGCTATCAGCCGACGCTGGCGACTGATATGGGCACGATGCAAGAGCGCATTACGACGACCACCAAAGGCTCGATCACCTCGGTGCAGGCGATTTACGTGCCGGCCGACGATCTCACCGACCCGGCGCCGGCGACCTCGTTCTCGCACCTTGACGCGACCACGGTGTTGAACCGCGCGATTGCCGAAAAGGGCATCTATCCGGCGGTGGACCCGCTCGATTCCACCAGCCGCATTCTCGACCCGCGGGTCATCGGCGAAGAGCACTATCAGGTCGCCCGCGACGTGCAGGGGATTTTGCAGCGCTATAAATCACTGCAAGACATCATCGCGATCCTCGGCATGGATGAATTATCGGAAGAAGACAAACTCGTCGTCGCTCGCGCCCGCAAAGTCGAGCGCTTCCTGTCGCAGCCGTTTTTTGTCGCTGAAATTTTCACCGGTTCACCAGGCAAGCTGGTGCCGCTGGCGGAAACCGTCAAAGGCTTCAAAGGCCTCGTCGCCGGCGATTATGACCACCTG
>JAJFFY010000071.1 GCA_021776415.1 Hyphococcus sp. | reverse complement strand
GCCAACCGGGGATGATTTTCAACTTATGTCAGCCTCAGCCCGGCCTCATCGAAGTGGCGACGGAGATCATGACCCAGCTGATCATCAGTTGACTGAAGACGAGGTGTACGAATGGGGTTGGCTTAGTACCGCCAACCATCGGCTAATCACACGGCTTTTTCCAGAGTTCTATGAACTGAAAATTTTTCTCTGGTCCGCCAATGAGGTTGGTAATGCGGTGGCCTGGGCCTATGACGGAACGTTCCCGGTTGGCGACCATAAAATCAAAACTCCGATGGGCGTGATGTTTGTGCGTCAAGGCCGCGCAAATGACTATGCAGACACGAAAATAGAAGACAGGGAAATTAAGAATGCCGGAAAAGATGCAGGCGAACGGCCTTCTTCGTAGCTGTAAGTCGGCCGATCTTTGCGGCCCGGATTTGTGTCTCATCATCATTCTCTTCAAGAGTTACGATGACCAATCCTCCGTTAGCAATACGCCTCAGAAAGTCTCATGATGGCTGACGGGTTACACCCATAAAGTCGCTGCTTAACCCGGCGATGGATCATCATCCGCCGTGAAACTGAAACCCAGAAATCCTCCAGCCGGGTGGCCCAACCAAGGGGAGCGCTTCATCTTCGCAGAAGATCACGAATTTCGTGGCTCAGTTATATGGGGGCAAGACAAGGGAATATTTTTAGCGGATCAGGAAATAAAAATTGGCATCAACGAAATGAGATAGACCACAGAAACTACAGAATTCAATAGGGTCTAGTTTTTGGTAGGGACACCCCTGCATTCGGTAGCCGTCTATACAGTTTCTAGCAAGGGCTGCTTCCCACGAGGCCGGCAGCCACGTATTTAGATACTTTAGTCAGCGAGGTGAATCTGGTGAGGCTGCACCACTATCACGAATCAAGCGCGAGCTATCGCATCCGGATTGCGCTGGCGTTGAAGGGAATTAGAGTGGATTACAATTTCGTCGACATAAGGGCTGGCGAACACCTTCAACCCGACTACGCAATACTTAATCCGCAAAAATTAGTTCCTTGCCTTAACATAGGAGATGGCGTCACGTTGGGGCAGTCGGTTGCGATTCTTGAATGGTTAGAGGAAGCTTATCCAGAGCCCTCGCTTTACCCAAACGGCGCCATAAATCGCGCCCAGGCCCGAAGCCTAGTCCAGCAGATCGCTTCCGACGCGGGCCCTTTTCAGAAAACAACTTTACAACTTTACCTAAAAGATCAGCACGGGTTTACACAGGAGAAAATTAGCACATGGCTCAACCACTGGCTTTGTCGAGCGTTTGATCCTCTTGAACATTTCATCGAAAATCATTCAGCAAATGGACAATACATTTTCGGCGACACGCCAGGCGCAGTGGAATGCTTCCTAGTTCCTCAAATCTACAACGCCAAAAAATGGAACGTCGATCTTTCTGCGTTTCCAGCTCTGCTTGCGCTCGACTCGGCATGTCAACAGCACCATGCCTTCCAAGCGGCGCACCCCAATCAGTGGCGCTGATATGAGACCTTCGCATGCACCGTTTACAGATGAGTCATAGTGCTGGGGAATTTTGGATGAGACGACATCCACTCAAATGATTTAACGAGCGGCAAATCCCATGATAAGCGGTTCGAAATAAGCGGCGGAAGCCGTGACGGGCTCATCTTGCGGATGCCAGGACTCTAATAACGGTGTGGCAGCAAACCGACGCCCGCTTGCAGCAAAAATGGCGCCAAAAACGATGTGTTCGGCTGCTTCCAAATCAATCGCTCTGATTGAGCCGTCCATCATCCCGCGGGCAATCAGTTCCGCATATAGTGCACGCAACCGGCGTAATCGTGCATTGATCGCTGCACGCGGCGCTTTGTCGAGCAAATGTGTGAGATTGAAACGAAGCAATGGATCAAGTTCAGTAAGATGACCTTCAAACAGCCAACGCACAGCGCGCTCTAGTTCGACTAACGCGACTGCGTCGCCACGTTTGGCGGCAAGCTCTAAGGCTTCTTCAATCAGCCCGCATGTTCTTTCAAAACTTTCGATAAGAAACGTTTCTTTGTCAGCGATGTGGTAGTAGAAGGCGCCTCGAGTGACGCCAAGTTCTGCGGCGATGTCATCGAGCGAGAGGTTGCGATAGCCATTGCGGTTGAGATAACGAATACCCGTTCTAAGGAATGCTTCGCGTTTGAGGTTGTTTCGCGCCTCTCTGTCAAAAATTGCCGGCACTGTGTCTGAATTATTTCGCGATATCGGCGTCACCGCTGGTCGATCCTGCATACCACACAGTCCGTTGCGCATGAGATCGCAGAAACCTTCGATCGCATCGTCGTGGCGTCTTTCTGGCACCGCCTCCAGCCATGTCGGTATATACTGCATTACATTGAAGGCGAAAAAGGTGGCCGCATCCACAGATTGTATTTTGACTGATCCATCATCCAACCCGTCGGCAATAAATGTTTTGAATCCATTTATTTGTGATTGATAGCGCTCCCGGATCGCGTAGTGATCGTCTTCGGCAAGCCCTGAAAAGTCGCTCATCAAGGCGAGCGGCGTACGATGGCCGGCGAGAACATCAGCATGCGCTTGCAGGTGTGACCTAATAAACATGATCGCTCTCTCAAGGCCATTGCGCGCCGTCGCCGCGACCTTCATCTCTCCCTCCGCGAAATCGCATGAATTGCGATACGCCGCCGCAAGCAGTCCCTCTTTCGATTTGAAATGATAGCTTATGCTTGTCTTGCCGACGCCAAAGGTTTCGGCAATGTCCTCTAAGCGCGTGTCGTAGTAGCCTTGATCATTAAATTGGCGTGTTGCTTCGACGAGAATTCTATCTCGCTTGGTCAGGGATGTGGGCCGGGCCGTTCGCATGTCAGTTTATCTTTCCTTCTACGATATCCACTTTGAGCATCCTCTACGAACATGCTGGTTTTCATGCAGTTGCGTTTCTTTTTCCGTTTTATGAGCGATTCACTTGTCATCATAACGTGAATGTATCGATGCTTCGAAACGAAACGGTCATAGGTTAAACAAAGAACATTCAAAATTTGAACAGGATGTATTAATTAATTGACTTAGTTTTGATTCCGCTTATTGTCAAGGTGCTTTACGGGAGAATTTACTGCAAATAACTAGAAAACACTCCAACACAACCTTTGAAATAACTTTTAAATACAATAGATTAGAGAATTGGTGATGCGTTGGGGTGGACGGCAATCGGGAGGGTCTGAACCAATGAAGTCTGTAACTGCAAAACCAAGTGTATATTATAATCAATCACTGCACACATCCGTTTCGGCGGTGGCGCTGGGATTCGCCTGTGTTATGGGCGTTGCCTACGCACCAGCCCATGCGCAGGACGCCACCACAGAAGACGGTACAATCGTTCGAGATACTATCATCGTGACGGGTTCGAACATTCGTTCACGGCGCAAAGATTTTCAGACCCCATCTCCGGTTCAAACGCTAGGTGATAAAGAAATCGCCGACACCGGAGCATTTCAGGTCCAGGATATCTTTAAGGGGCTGACTGCTAACTCCGGTTCGCAGATCGCGAACCGTCAAAACGCCCTTCAGGGCCTTTCGCAATTCTCGTTGCGTGGTCTTGGGATCGGATCAACGCTGACATTGATAAACGGCCGTCGCGCGGGGTTGGCGCCAATTACGGATTCGTCCGGTCAGTTGTTCACCGACTCGAACCAATATCCTATCAACATGATCGAGCGGGTCGAAGTCCTGACAGACGGCGCTTCCTCAACCTATGGCTCTGAAGCGGTGGCTGGCGTCGTAAACATCTTCACGCGCGATGATTTCGAAGGGTTTGAAATTACTGCCGAAGGACGCACGGCGTCTAACGACTCATTATCTGTCGGCGGTGCGTTCGGTCTCCAAAGCGATCGAGGGGGAATCGCACTATTTGCAAATTACTATACGCAAAATAGTAACACGCGAGGTGATTTCGATTTCATCGCCAACGGCAATACCCTTGACGCTGGCACAGCTAGCCTGTTTGACTCCGCAACTGGTTCGCCTGGACGGATCAGCGTTGCGGTGCCCGACGCCACCGCGCCCGGCGGGTTTACCCGTGGCGCCAGCACGCTGGCCGATCCGGATTGTGTCGCGGCGGGCGGCTTCATTGATGGTGCGAACTGTCGGTACAATTTTCTCAATCAGGTTCGTCTTATCCCCGAAGAAACGCGCTTCCAGGCTTTTTCCACAATGAACTACGATGTTTCAGACAAGTTGAACATTTTTTCTGAGATCGGCTTTTCACGAAACGAAATTCGTGACGGTATCGGCGGCACGTTGACGCGTCGCACCTCCGTTGGCGGCGGCTTTCTCGTTCCAGAAGACCATCCGTTTAACTTCTTTGTGTCTGACGGCGCGGGCGGCATCACATATGCCGGCCCCAACGCATTCGCGGCTGATCCGACCTTAACAGCCGTGGACGTAATTTATCGCGGCCGGCCGCTCGGTGCCGACGCTGACGGCGACAACCTCAAGGACATCGAAACCGTTTTCACCAATCTCCGACTGGTCGCCGGTTTTGATTATGAACTTGGAGACAACTGGCTGCTGAACGGTAGCTATACGTGGTCCAATTCTGACTTCTCTCGGGCAGCGCCCCATGATTGGGATATTCCGGCCTTTCAAGATGCGATCATTGGCGGGGCTTGGAACCCGTTCGGGACGCGCGTTGCAACCCCCGGCCTTACGTCTCCAAAAGACGGCGCGTCCGTTGCAGGCAACTCAGATGACGTCTTCAATACATTCGCGCTGATCCGAAACGATCAGGCTCAGGTGACGCAATCAGTCGCCGAGCTCATTTTAAGCGGTGAGACTGGTATCACGCTCCCTGGCGGCAATGTATCTCTTGCGGTCGGCGGACAGTACCGCACGCTCGAACTGGAAGATATTCCTGATGGTAGGTATCAGTCTGGCGACAACCGTCTGAATGAAACCATTCCAGCCACATTCGGCGAACAGAACGCCTATGCTGTATTTGGCGAAGTGGTTCTACCCATCACAGACCGTCTCCAAATTCAGGGTGCATTGCGGTTTGAGGACTATGGCGAAAATGGCGGCGATACGCTCGACCCAAAAGTCTCTGGCAAGTACGACATCACGGATAATATTGCGCTGCGGGCCTCATATGGCACTTCGTTCCAGGCTCCATCCATCCGTCAGGTTGCCGGCGTCGTATCGAGTGCAACCATTAACGATCCGGCCGATCCTGGCGGCGGCGCCTTCATCATCACCGTCATCACGCAGGGATCGCCAGATTTAACCCCGCAATCGGCGGAAAACATCAATGTCGGTTTGATCTTCCGTTCCGACATCGGCCTCGATTTCTCGGTCGATTACTGGATGTATGATTATGAAGGACTGATTCTTCCCGGCGCTGACCCGCAATTCATCTTTGACGAAGTATTTGCAGGAATGCTGCCCGCAGACCGGGCGACCCGGGACGGTGTCGGGCAACCGGCGACAGCGATCGCCCAATTTGAAAACCAGGGGTCTGCTACGGCAAAAGGATTCGATGTGGTCGGCCGGTTCAAAACTGAAGCCGGTCCAGGGGATTTGACCTTCGATGCGTCAAGCACGATTATTACGGAGTATGAATCATCCGAATTCGGCGATATCAAAGGAAGCCGCAACTTCACTAACGGTTTCGGTTCGACGCCGGACTTCAAAATCAATGGCGGCGTAACCTATGAATGGGGTAATCATTTGGTCAATCTGACCACGCGTCACATCGGTGCGTATAGTGATGATCAAACCGGAAACGCTGTCGACTCCCAGACCACCCTCGACCTCCGGTACCAGTTGTATCTCGAAGACGTGCTCGGTGGCCAGGGTACGAGTATCGGGATCGGCGCCGTCAATCTGCTGGATGAAGATCCTCCTGCACTGACAGCCCGCCCGTTATTCGATACAGAAGTGCATGATCCGCGCGGACGGCAGATATACATCACTGTGAAGCACAGCTTTTAGACAATCCTTGCGAGGATAAACGGAGAAGGCGAAAAACAGGCGGGGCGCCTTCTCCGTTACCAAAATCCCGTTTAGACTGTATAAATTCCTGCCCGGACCTACGCTGTCTGAGGCTTATGAGTTTTGGGCTATATCACTAATGGGCTTTTTTGTTAGCTCAATTTCGATGAACATTGCTAAAGCTGCGTAAGCCTTAAAATATCTTTATTTTCAGCGGATTCCACAAAATATGAGTAGCGACCCACCATCAAATATCGATTTATCCAAAATCGGCGGCTTTGTCGCGGGGCCGTCGCTTGCTGCGGTGATCTTTTTCATTTTCCGTCCCGAAGGGTTGCCGGTCCACGGCACCTACGTTGCAGCTCTTGCTGCTTGGATGGCCATTTGGTGGGCCACCGAAGCAACAAACGTCGCTGTAACAGCGTTTCTTCCGCTGGTTGTGTTTCCACTTTTTGGTGTCGCCACAATGAAAGAAACAGCAACTTCTTACGCTCACCCAATCGTCTACTTGTTCATGGGCGGGTTCATTATGGCCCTCGCCATTGAAAAATCCGGCCTGCACCATCGCGCGGCTTTGCGTGTTTTTAAAACCGCTGGCGTCAATGCACGTGCTATCGTCGGCGGCTTCATGGTCGCCGCAGCGCTCATCAGCATGTGGGTGTCGAATACATCAACTACCCTGATGATGCTCCCTATCGCCATGTCCGTTGTTTATGTGGTGCGCGAAACGATGGACGATTTGTCAGCCAAGGAGTTGAGTGATTTTGAGACCTCTATTTTTCTTGGTCTCGCTTATGGCGCCACCATGGGGGGCGTTGCAACATTAGTTGGCACCCCTCCAAATGCTTTCATGGCGGGTTTCATGCAATCCAATTATGACATGGAAGTCGATTTTGCCCGCTGGATGATTATCGGTATTCCGCTTACGGCGGTGATGCTACCTATTATCTGGTTCGTACTCGTGCGAGTATTGTACCCCGTCAATTTCATTGCTTCGGACCGCACAACAGCGCATCTCGAAGCCAAACGAAAAGAACTCGGCCCTTTGAGCGCCGCTGAGTTTCGTACAGGTTTTTTGTTCCTCGCTCTGGTTGCTGGCTGGGTTTTTCGAAAACCGCTGGTGGCATGGACTGGCGCGGCTGAACTCAGCGACGCCGCTGTCGCCATGATGGCTGGTATAATTGCATTCCTCATTCCGAGCGGAAAAAAAGGCGAAACGTTGGTCACTTGGGAAGATACTAAGCGTCTTCCGTGGGGTGTGCTGATCCTTTTCGGTGGCGGCCTGGCCCTCGCAGGCGGCATGACGAGTTCAGAATTGACACTGTGGCTTGGCCAGCGGCTAGCGCCGCTTGGCAGCATTCACATCGCGTTCCTGATCGTCGCCGCTTGCGCGTTAGTGATTTTCCTCACCGAACTCACTTCCAATCTCGCCACAACGGCGACCTTTCTGCCGGTAATGGCTGCGCTTGCGGTCGAAACTGGGAACAATCCGCTAATTTTCGTCATACCCGTTACTCTGGCGGCAAGTTTCGCGTTCATGCTGCCCGTCGCGACGCCGCCAAATGCGATCGTATTTAGCTCAGGTCGGGTATCGATCCCAAAAATGATGCGTGCTGGGTTGGTCCTTAACCTTGTGGGGATCATCGTTTTGACATTTGTGGCGCTTACCCTCGTACCCATCGTTTTTGGATGATGTGATGGGAGAGGGGATAATGTTCATCGTAATTGCGTTAAACCCTAATGATCCGTTTCACCTATTCATCGCTCAATCAAAAGCGATCTCGAAGATGCGTTGCTTCACATCAATGACGGTCTACCAATGCACGGGTTTGGCATCGTAAAATTGCCACTGAGTCGTAAACAGTATTCACGCAGAGTTTGTGGGAAAGCACGCGCTGACCTGCGACTAGGGTGTGGACTCATTTGATCCAGCACCTGATTGCAAAGAGATGTAGCATGGTCATGAAGTTCCGGCCAAGCTTTTCGAACTGACCCAACCCCTTTGAACGCAGCCACGCTTAGATAGTAAAATGGCAGCATCAAAGGAGATTTGCGATGTCCGGGAAAAGATATTCCCCTGAGGAAATCATATCGAAGTTGCGTGAGGCTGAAGTGTATCTGGCTGAAGGCGTCACGGTCGGCGAAGTGATCCGGCGACTGGGCGTAAACAAGATCACATATTATCGATGGCGCAAAGAATATGGCGGCATGAAGATCGAACAGGCGAAACGGCTGAAAGATCTTGAGAAAGAAAA
>JAJFFY010000008.1 GCA_021776415.1 Hyphococcus sp. | reverse complement strand
GATGAGATAATCCGGGCACTCGTCTTCCTGGTAAGGATAGCCCGGCCCGAACACGCCGGACGCTTCAAAAATCGTAATCTCTTTAACGGGATAACCATCGACAAGCTGAAAAAACGCACTTGTTCCGGTGAAACCACAGCCGACCAGCGCAACGTGACTTGGTGTTTGCATGATAAATTACGACCGCGTCTTCGTCGTAGGCGCGATTGCCATTTCGGTGGTTTCCTTGACCGTTTCAAGCACAAAGATAGTCTCGGTACGGAGAACTGCAACGATTGGTTTAATGACATTTTGTAAAAAAGCCTGCATGGCGGCAGTGTCGGCGACCCTGACTTTGGCGAGGTAAGAGTGCGCGCCGCTGATGTGATGCAATTCCTGAATTTCAGGCTGATTGCTCAATATCGCCTTCGCCTCTTCCTCGCCCTCAAAACCCATGTCGATGAGGATAAAGCCGCAAAGCCCCATGCCGACATGCGCCGGGTCCAAAACGCCGCGCCAGGCGGCGATAACTCCGGTTGCCGCAAGACGGCGGACACGCTCATTCGCGGTCGAGACCGACACTCCCACCGCCTCAGCAATATCAGCGCTAGACTTTCGTCCGTCGCGCTGAATGATGCCGCATATTTTCTGATCTATTCCATCCATTACAGGATGTATACCGGATAAATTAGCTATATATCAATAATTATCCTGATATCTAGTATTTTTCAGGCGACTTTCCTTCGCGACGAATTGGATATTTGGCAATATCCAATTCTCCTCAGGATGAGGGTTATCTAGGTGAAATTAAATACATCCTCATCCTGAGAAGGCTCGCAGGGCCGTCCGAGGGGTGACGTCAAGGCTAACCGTTAGCCTTCCTCCCCGGCGATGACCTTTTGCGCCAGCGCCGCTGACATGAAGCGGTCGAGGTCGCCGTCGAGCACAGCGTCCGGGCTCGGGCTCTCAACCTGCGTGCGCAAATCTTTCACCATCTGATAGGGCTGCAACACATAAGAGCGGATCTGGTGGCCCCAGCCGATATCGGTTTTGCTGGCAGCGGTGGCGGCGGCTTCCTCTTCGCGCTTTTGCAACTCCAGCTCATAGAGCCGCGCGCGCAACATGGTCCAGGCGGTGGCGCGATTTTTATGTTGCGAGCGTTCATTCTGACACTGAACAACGATGCCCGAAGGCTCATGGGTAATGCGCACCGCCGAGTCGGTTGTGTTGACATGCTGCCCGCCGGCGCCTGACGCCCGGTAAGTATCGATCCGGCATTGGCTTTCATCGATATCGATTTCGATCTTGTCGTCGATCTCGGGATAGACCCACGCCGACGAAAACGATGTGTGGCGGCGTGCATTGGAATCAAACGGTGAAATCCGCACCAGACGATGGACGCCCGACTCGGTCTTCAGCCAGCCATAGGCATTGTGGCCTTTGACATGAATGGTCGCCGATTTAATCCCCGCTTCGTCGCCCGCTTGCTGTTCGATCACATCCACCTTGTAGCCGCGCTTTTCCGCCCAGCGCACATACATGCGCAACAACATCGCCGCCCAGTCGTTAGACTCCGTGCCGCCGGCGCCGGGGTGGATTTCTACAAAACAGTTATTGGCGTCAGCCTCACCCGATAACAGCGCCTCGATTTCGGCCTGTGCGGCGCGGTCGCGCAGCGCCGTCATCATCGATTGCGCCTCATCGAGGCTCGCCTCGTCGCTCTCTTCAGCCGCCAGTTCAGCAAGGCCGGAGAGGTCTTCAATTTCGGTTTCAATTTCGCCGATCGCGTTCATCTGCGCTTCGAGCGTATTGCGCTTTTGCATCAAAGCTTGCGCCGCTTCCGGGTCATCCCAAAGCGACGGGTCTTCCGCGCGTGCGTTTAGCTCATCAAGTTCGCGTTGCGCCCGGTCCCAGTCAAAGACGCCTCCTCAGCAGTTCCAATGACTGCCTGGTTTGCTTGATGAGGGTTTCCATTTCCGCGCGCATCGTGCCTGTCCTTTAACCGCAGCCGCACGCATGCCTGCGCTGGCGCCTTTTCTTTTTTATGATGATGCAAGCGGGTCTAGTAAAGCCCGGCGATGCCTTCGTCTTCTCTAATATACTCTGTTGGCGGGCGCGGCGCGGCGCTCAACGGATCGAGCAGCTCATCCTCGCTGGAAATCCCGCCGCCAATAATATCGTCGGCCTTGAAGGCCTCAAGAATGACATTTCTATCGCTTGACGTCGCCGGGCGCCCGGTCTTGGCGTTGACCCGCACCAGCCTGATGCCGGACGGCACCCGGAATGGAATGGCGGCGTCATCTTTCAGCGCCTCGTTCATAAAGTCGGCGAATATGGGCGCTGCAACCTTGCCGCCGGCCTCACCCTGGCCGAGGGTCTGGGGCATGTCGAAACCGACATAAACCCCGGCGGAAAGGTCAGGCGAGAAACCGACAAACCAGGCGTCTTTGTAATCATTAGTCGTGCCGGTCTTGCCGGCAAGCGGCCGACGGTTGGACACCCGGCGCACGGCGCTGCCCGTGCCGCGTACGACGACGCCTTCGAGGATCGAGGTCACCTGATAGGCGGTGCGCGGATCGAGAACCTGATCTCGCGCATCGGTCAGCTGCGGCTCGGCCTGGCCCGACCACACAAGCGCATCGCAAGTAAAGCAAGCGCGCGCATCCCGTTTATAGATAGTCTTGCCGGTGCGGTCTTGAATACGGTCGATAAGCAAAGGTTCAACCCGCTTGCCGCCATTGACGAATGTCGAATAGGCGGCGGTAATACGCGTCAGCGTGGTTTCGCCCGCGCCAAGGGAAATCGCCAATTCGCGCGGCAGCCGATCAGACAAGTGGAAGCGTTCGATATAGTCCATGATGCGGCCAATGCCGAGATCCTGCGCCAGCCGCGCCGTCATGGTGTTGCGCGATTGCTCAACCCCAAGCCGCAGGGTCGAGTTGCCGTAATAGCGACCCTCAATATAATTCCCCGGCTTATACCAGCTATCGACGCCGGGCGCGACGAAGGGCGCATCGAGCACCGTTGACGCCGGCGTATAGCCGCTATCGAGCGCAACCGAATAGACGAACGGCTTAAAGGTCGAGCCGGGCTGACGCTCGGCCTGCACGGCGCGGTTAAACTCTGAAAGTTGGAACGAGAACCCGCCCACCATAGCAAGGACGCGACCTGTATGCGGATCAATGGCGATAAGGCCGCCATTGATCGCCGGCGGCTGTCGCAGAGTATAAGCATTTGGCGCGGGCGCCGGGTTCTCGATATCCTCGTCCGCTACCGGGACTGCATCGACAACCGCCAGGCTCGCCTGCACGACATAAACAATCTCACCGGGGTTTAAAACATCCGTAGCGCTGATGATCTCCTCGCCCATTTCATTGGCGGAAATATATTCCCTCGCCCAAACCAGTTGCGCCAGCGGGATGGTCCCCTCAGAACCGTCCTCAAATCCGATCCGTGCTTCTTCCGTTTCAACGCCAAGCACCAGCGCCGGACGCCACGGCGCCAAATCTTCCGACACTACGCGCACACGCCTCAAGGATTTCAGCGTTTTCGCCAATGCCGCCGTCCAGTCTTCATCTGCATCGTCTGCTTCTTCGGCGTCGTCGTCCGGTTCAGCGACGGTGACAGCGTCAACCTCATCATCCGCGCCGATCACGCCAAGCGGGCCGCGCCAGCCATGGCGCAAATCATACGTCGTCAGCCAGCGCCGCAACGCGTCGCCGGCTGCACGTTGCATCCTAGGGTCAACGGAGGTGCGAACCGCAAGGCCGCCATCATAGAGCGCTTCCACGCCATAGAGATCAACAATCTGCTTACGGACTTCCTCGGCGAAATATTCCATCGTCCAGTCGCGCGCACCGAGCGGGGGCGCCACGACCGCACCAAGCGGCTGTGCGCTCGCTTCATCGGCCTCATCTTGGGAAATGCCGTCATCGGCCAGCATCCGCCGGATCACCAGATTGCGCCGCGAGACCGCGTCATCTTCATTGGCGACCGGGTGATAATTGCTCGGCCCTTTGGCGAGCGCTGCAAGATAGGCGGCCTCAGCAAGGGTTAAATCATCAAGCGCCTTGTCAAAATAATTCAACGCCGCAGCGGCAACCCCATAGGACCGATTGCCGAGATAGATTTCATTAAGATAAAGCTCAAGGATATGCCCCTTAGTGAAGGCGCGCTCCATCTTCCGGGCAATGAGCATTTCTTTTAGCTTGCGATCAATACGCTGCTCGCTCGACAGGAGGAAGTTCTTCGCCACCTGCTGGGTGATCGTCGAGCCGCCCTCAAGACGGCGACCGCTCAAGATGTTGCCGATATTGGACATTTGCGCACGCGCAACGCCGCGCAGATCGATGCCGGTATGCTCGTAGAAGCTTTTGTCTTCGGTCGAGACAAAGGCGGCTTTGACGTGATCGGGAATGTTTTCGATGGGGACAAACAAACGCCGTTCGCGAGCAAACTCGGCAACCAGTGACCCGTCCCCGGCATAGACCCGGGTGGTCACCGGCGGCGCATATTCCGCCAGCACTTGATAGTCCGGTAAATCCTGATTGAGTTGATTGATATACCAGCCGGCAAAAGCGGCGGCGGCGATAACGCCAAACGCGGCAATAGCAAAGCCTATACCCGCAAGCCGCACCAATAATGGAAACACAGCCCCCCCCTCGCGCGCCGGACGCGCGGATGTTTCGACATCAAACTCAGCCTTGCGCGGCGCCGATAGTTTTTCGGGGCCCTTGGCTCTGGCGCGATCATCGCGGCTGGCTTTAGTGCGGCGGCCCCGACTTATGCTCGCACGGTCATCGCGACCAAGAACAATTTCATCGCCCGCATCTTCCGGTTCGTCTTCAACGTCTTCTGCCTCGCCGCTTTGCATGCTTACGTCTTCGTCCGTATCAAAACTTTCAACTTCATCTGGAGCCGCATGCATCATGTTTTCGTCTGCAGGCTCTTCAAAGGCCTCGCCCAAAACCTCATCCGCCGCCGCATCGATTTCCGTCTCGGCGGCAGCGTCAGTTTCTGTGTCGCTTGCGGGGCCGGCGTCCTCTTCCGACGCGAACATATCATTCTCGATCGCGGCGCCATCAGTATCGGCGGCGGCCTCGCTGGCGTCATCGGAGAATTCGCCCTCGGTGTTTTGGTCCTTAGGATCTTCCTCGTCGGGAATATCGTTCTCGTCGCTCATACTATCCGCTGCTTAATTCCTGTGGCGCCTTGCGTCTCTGCCGGCCCATTGTTTAGCGCAAAACTTTGACGACAGCGAGGCGCAAGCGACAGTGTTTTGCCTTCATTTTGGTAAGGCCAGCTTGGCAAACCCGCCTAATTGGCGCCGCCCGCACTGTTCGCAGCAAAGCGCTGGCCGCCATATTCTTCAAAATACTGGTCAATGGAGTCCGCAACCGCTTTCATGGTGCGTTTGCGCCACACGGGGGAGTTGAGATTGGCTTCATCTTTCGCGTTGGAAATAAACGCCATCTCGAAAAGCACCGCCGGCACGTCCGGGGCCAACAGCACCCGCAAATCACCTGTGCGGTGAGAGCGCCCCAGAAGCGGCGTCTTGCCGGCAAGGTTTTCAAGAAGTTTTTCCGCAAACCGCGACGACCCGGTATGAGTGGCGCCCTGCGCCAGGTCGAACATAATGCCGCCAACCTCTTCGCCATATTCAGCGACATCAAGGTCATAGACGTTGTAATTGCCTTCTGCTTTCGCCAGCTTCGCCGAGCGCGCTGTGCCATCGGTTGAGAGCGTATAGACCGAGCCGCCGCGCACCACCTTGGTGGCGATCGCATCTGCATGCAGCGACACAAACAGATTGGCGCCGGCATTGCGCGCCAGCGTTTCGCGTTGATCAGGTTTGAGCTTGGCGTCGCTATTGCGGGTCATGACAACGTCATAATTGCCGCGCTTTTTCAAAATCGCAGCCAGCTCCAGCGCGGCGGCGAGAGTGACATTCTTTTCATATGTCCCGCTTTGACCCTGAGCGCCGGGATCGGCTCCGCCATGGCCGGCGTCAATGACGACGACGCGCTTTTCGGTCGCTGGATCTTGCTGGGGCGGTAGCGCGACTTCTTTTTGTGTAGGCTTTGGCTGCGGGAGAATGTCAGGCGTGCTCGCCGTCGCCTGTTCAATAACCGCCGTCAGATCAGGATATTGCGCCGGCAGGCTGGCGATAAATCCCTGCTTGTCAGCGGTTTGCAGATCGATGACGAGGCGGTGCTTTTTGACCCCGTCTTTTGGCTCAAGCACGAAGACGTCGATGATCCGTGCGGTTTTTTTGAAATCAAACGTCGCCCGGGCGCCGCCGCCCGTGCGGGCGACAAATCCGTAACGGGCGACATGACCCTTACCGGAGCGGTAGTCCAGGTCAGCGGAGTTAACAGAAAGGTCAGCAAAATCAACGATCAAGCGGCCTTTGCCGGTCTCGACCCCAGAAATTGAGTAGATCGGCGCGCCGGTAATATCAAAAACCACCCGGGTCGCATCGCCATTAGGGCCAAACCGTACGCCAAGAAGGTCCTCAGCCCCGGCGGCGCCCGCCGCCGCGAGGCCCGAGGCCGCAACAGCCACGCCGATCCAGATTTTGCGCCCTAATTTCATCTACGCCCATCCATACAATGCCGCCCATACACCGCCGGGCGATAAAAACCACATCTAGCGCCCCTGCCGGCCCCATTCCAGCCCGAAAACAGATGCTTTAGCGCCGGGCGAAAAAGTGGAAACCGGTTTTTCGACACCCCGGCGCGCAGCAAAGAATCTCAAATATCAGGTGATTCCTCTTAATCGTCCGATATTCTAGTCTCTTTCGCCAGCGTTAATGCAGGTTTAAGATTTCATCCACGATTGAATGCAACACTGAGTCGCCACGAACTGGATGGGTTTTCTTTTCCCCCGGGGTTTGGCATTATTAGAAATTGCTTGCGGAAAGGTGATTTAATCGCCAAATCCAAGCAAGAGATAATTAACGGTGAAAAAAGGCCTTAAGGAAGGCCCCGCATGGCCCACTGGCCAGCCGTGATTTTTCTCCCAGATAGCGTGGCTTATGGCCTGTTATTTAAGGGATAACCGCCGGCAGCTCCTTCAGGCCGGCTCGCGAAACGGCGTAACGCCAGCGCGTTTGGAGCAAAAAGATCAGGCGCATAACGCGCCAAAACAAAACCAGCCGGCAATAATGCCGGCGCGAACAAAGCTTTCGCCGATGCTGCACGATGCGAATATGACCCAAAGCAGCGCCCATTTCCGGGCGCTCCGTAGGGCTGCGCACGCGCTGAGGCGTTCCAACATAGTCAATGCGATGGCCTCTGGCCCGCATTGCGGAGCCAATTTAAATGACAAAAAAGATGCTAATCGACGCCGCCCACCCCGAAGAGGTGCGCGTCGCCCTGCTGAGCCAGGGCAAAATCGAAGATTTCGACTTCGAATCAGCTGCGAAAAAGCCGCTTAGAGGCAATATTTTTCTGGCGCGGGTAACCCGCGTCGAGCCCTCGCTTCAGGCCGCATTCGTTGACTATGGCGGCAACCGCCATGGTTTCCTCGCTTTCAGCGAGATCCACCCCGATTATTACCAGATCCCGGTTTCCGACCGGCAATTGTTGCAAAAAGCAGAGCAAGAAGTCGCTCAACTTGCGGCCGAGCTGGAGCTCTCCCAGAACGACGACGAGGAAGATGGCGATGACGTTCATGGCGACGAGGCGCGCGGCGTCGTCCGCGATAATGATGTCGGCGACGACGATGATCGCGAACCCAGCGAAGACATCGACGATAACGTAGATAGCGCTGATGAAGCGCCGTCTGTTTCTGCGGCGGACGATAACGAGGCGGATGATGCGCCTTCAGGCGATGAAGCCCCGGATGCCGACGCCGACGCCGTCCCCGACGATGACGCAGTAAACGAGGAAGAAGAAGAAGAAGAAGAAGAAGAAGACGTCAAGGATGAAGGTGATGACGGCGCCGAGCCGGAAAGCCAGGACGCCGCTGCGCCGCAAGACGAAGATGCGGCTGCGCCCGCTGACAACAGTGACGAAGCCGACAGCAACGAAGGCGACAACGACGAAGAGATGGTCGTCGCTAGTGACGACGCCGTAGCCGAAGAAGAAATCTCCGAAGACCAAGACGCGCAAAAAGATGAACAAGCAGAGCGGCCGAAAGAAAAATCAGCGACTGCAAAAGCCCGCAAAGCGCGCGCCCAGCTTTTCGAGCGTTACAAGGACGCAAAACGCAAACGCTCTAACCTTTTGCGCAATTATAAAATTCAAGAAGTCATCAAGCGTCGGCAAATTCTTCTTATTCAGGTCGTCAAAGAAGAGCGCGGCAACAAAGGCGCGGCGCTGACCACCTATATGTCTCTTGCCGGACGCTATTGCGTATTGATGCCGAACACCGCACGCGGCGGCGGCATTTCGCGCAAAATCGCCCATGTGTCTGACCGGCGACGCCTGCGCCGCGTCGTTGACAGCCTCGATGTGCCGCAAGGCATGGGGCTCATCATTCGCACCGCCGGCTCCAAACGCACCAAGGTCGAAATCAAGCGTGATTACGACTACCTGCTCCGGTTGTGGGAAAACATCCGTACACTGACGTTGAAGTCGATTGCTCCATGCATGGTCTATGAGGAAGCCAACCTCATCAAGCGCGCGATACGCGACCTCTACGACAAAGATATTTCCAGCGTCCTGATTGAGGGCGAGACCGGCTACCGTGAAGCCAAAGACTTCATGAAGATGTTGATGCCGAGCCACGCTAAAAACGTGCAGCCCTATAAAGATCCGGCGCCGATTTTTCTGCGCCACGGCATCGAAGAACAGCTTGACGGCATGTATCAGCCAACAGTGCGGCTGAAATCCGGTGGCTATATTGTTATCCACCAAACCGAAGCGCTGATCGCCATCGACGTCAACTCGGGCCGCTCAACGCGCGAGCGCAATATCGAACAGACCGCGCTCAAGACCAATGTTGAGGCGGCTGCCGAAGCTGCGCGGCAGTTCCGGTTGCGCGACCTCGCCGGCCTTATTGTCATCGACTTCATCGACATGGATGAGCCGAAAAACAACCGCAAGGTCGAAAAGGCGTTGAAAGAAGCCATGAAGACCGACCGCGCACGCGTTCAGGTTGGACGGATTTCTTCCTTCGGCCTTCTAGAGCTCTCACGCCAGCGCCGCCGCTCGGGCATTGTTGACGGCACCACCCAGACCTGCCCGACCTGCGCCGGCGCCGGCGCAATCCGGTCCAACGAAATCGCCGCGCTGCGCATTTTGCGCGCTATCGAAGGCGAAGCCATTTCCGGCAAGGTTGGGCGCATCACACTACGCGCCTCGCTCGATGTCAGTCTGCACATTCTCAATCACAACCGTGACTGGGTAAAACGCATCGAAGACGCCAACGGCATCGCGATTGAAATCCTTGCCGATCCCGACAAATCCGGCGACGCCCACGATCTCGAAAAGAGCGGCGTGCCAAGCGAACGCAAAACCGAAAGAACCTTCATTCGCGCCGACCAGAACGAGCCGGTCGAGGTGGTTGAAGAAGTGATCGAGGCGATCGACGACGAGACGGAAGAAACACGCGATACTGGCCGCAAACGCAGCCGCCGCAGACGCGGCGGTCGCGGCCGCGACGCCAGACAGGAAAGCGCCGCGCCGGAAGAAAAAGCCGACGACAGCGATGCCGGCAACGAGCAGAGCGAAAAAGTCGCTCGCGTAGGCGATGATGAAAGCGATGACGGCAAGCACAAGAAACGCCGCCGCGGCCGACGCGGCGGTCGACGCAACCGCCGTAGCAATACCGATGCCGACCAAACAGCGACGCCGCAAGAGGCCGATGCGGCGCAAAGCGGTGAAGACGCAGCGCCAGCGGCTGGCGATAGCGAACAGCCTGCGCCACAGGCGCCTGATGCGCCTGAGGCGACAGCCCCAATGGAACAGCCCGCGCCAGAATCTGTGAGCACTGAAGAAGCGGTGAGCACAAAAGCAGCCCCGGCGCCGAAAAAGCGCACCCGTAAACGCCGGGTCAGAAAAAAGGCGGCGGCCGGCGATGAAGCCGCGACGCAAACCAGTACCGAAAAAGACGAACAATCCGCAGCCGAGCCGGTCTCCCAACCCGCGCCAAGTGAACAGCCTCCGACCGAGGCCGCCGCCAGCGCTGAGGGCGCCTCAAATGGCGCCGCAAAATCGTCTGATGAGGTGCAAGAAACCACGCCCAGCGCCCAGGAAGACGCGGCCGAAACCCCGCCCGCACCGAAAAAGCGAAGCCGAAAAGGCTGGTGGCAGAAGGTCGTTTAGCTCAAGAGCAAATCCGTGATTCAATTGAAACACGGATTTGCTCTAGATTGTTTGTTTGTCGCATTTCTATCGGATAACCGCGTCACACTTATCCGGAAATGCTCAAGGCAGCGACGGATTTGCGCCAGTTGTGCGCTTAAGGAATGGCGGCGCGGCTGGCCGCGCCTTCACAATTGCGGCGCCGCGCCCGCGCGACCTCGAAATTGTCGCAAATGGCGCATAGTCTGGTATAGCTGTTTCTTGGGAGCCCTTGTTGATGTCCTTGCGTAAAGCGTTTCTTTCACTTGCCGCCGCGACCGTCGCCTTTGGCGGGTCTCTGGCCCAGGCGCAGGGCATACGGACATTGCGGGATGCAGAGATCGAGATATTTCTCGAAGATTACGCGCGGCCGATTTTCCGCGTCGCCGGCCTGCCGGAAAACTCCATTCAAATTATCGTCGTCAATGACGGCTCGTTCAACGCCTTCGCGGGCGGGCGTTATATGGGCGTCAATACCGGCCTGTTGACGATTGCCGACACGCCGAACCAGATTGAATCGGTGATCGCCCATGAGGCCGGCCACCTTGCGGGCGGGCATTCAGCGCGCACCGGCGACGCCATCGCCGCCGCCTCCCGGCCGATGCTGCTAGGCCTCATTCTCGCCGCCGGCGCGATCGCCGCCGGCGCGCCGGAAGCCAGCATAGGGATTTTAGGCCTTGGACAAACTATCGGACAGGCAAATTTTCTGATTTACAGCCGCGGCCAGGAATCCACCGCCGACCAGTCCTCGATCACCTATCTCGACAAGCTCGGTCACTCGAGCAAGGGCGCAATCGAAATCTGGCGCAAAATGCGCAACAGCCAGATCATTCGTGGTCGCAAGATCAACCCCTATTCCCAGACCCACCCGATGGCGAATGTGCGCCTGTCCGCGCTTGAGCGACGGGTCGTCTCCTCGCCTTATTATGAGCTTGAAGACAGTCCGGAAGACATTGAACGCCTGCATTACATTCAAGCTAAAATATACGGGTTCCTTCATGATCCAAAGGTTACTTTTCGAAAATATCCGCTTACGGATCAATCAGGCCAGGCCCAGTATGCGCGCGCCGTCGCATATTACCGCACCGGGCTCATCGACGACGGGCTCAGCGAAATCCGCAAGCTGACCGCCGCGCAGCCCAACAATCCTTATTTCCATGAGCTGGAAGGCCAGATGCTGTTTGAATTCGGCCGCGCGAGCGAAGCGATTGGCCCGCACAGGCGGTCGACGGAACTTCTGACTGATAACGCCTTGTTGCGCATTAATCTTGGCCGCGCGCTTCTCGCCTCAGGCGAACATGCCGACCGCGAAGAAGCGGTGAAGGAACTCAAGCGCGCATTGCTTTTAGAATCGAACAACAGCTTCGGCTGGTTTGAGCTTGCCAGAGCTTATGGCGCGATGGACAACGAAACGCTGGCGATATTGGCGACCGCGGAATCGCGCTATCATGCCGGCGCCGAGCGCGACGCCAACCAGTTTGCCCGGCGCGCCATCGCCAAGCTGCGGCGCGGAACGCCGGAATGGCGCCAGGCCGCCGACATTATTCTCGCCACACAGCCGGAGAGCGGCGGCCTGCCGCTGCCTGGCGAGACCGAAGATACAGACGCCCCGGCGCCAAGCGAGCCGGCCGGCGGCGACAAGCGCGGGCCCGATGTACCGGACCCAACCTTTGTCGGGCCACAAGGATTTTGAATTCACTTCATTTTATAGACGCACAATAACCTTCCAGGGGTATCGGAGATGGGTATGTTTTTGAGCACGAAACTAGGCATTGGCGCCGCTCTCATCGGCGCTTTTGCGCTGGGCGTCAACGTGATTGCATTTTCCTCCGCCCAGGAAGAGCCATCGCAGTCAAAAGCGCCATCGCGCATTTCAACATCCTTTTCCGATCTTCAGGAAGATGAAATCCGCCAATTGGTGCACGACTATCTGATGAGCAATCCGGAAGTGATTATCGAGGCCGTCAATGAATATAGCGCGCGCCAGCGCCAGCAAAGCGCAGCCCTTGCCATAGAGAGTGCGGCGGCAAATCTTTCCGCCCTCCTCGATCCGGCGCACGGATACATCACCGGTAAAAATCCGAAAAAAGCCACCGTCGCAGTGATCGAGCTCTATGACTATCACTGTACTTTCTGCAAACGCGCGACGCCGCTGATCAAAGAAATTACCGCTGGGGATGCATCGGTTAAAATCGTGTTCCGTGAGCTGCCGATTTTAAGAGAAGAGTCCCATTACGCCGCCGAAATATCGCTAGCCGCACGCGATCAGAAGAAATTTCTGCCTTTGCATTTTGCGATGATGGACGCCAAAGGCACGCTCACCAAAGAGCGCATTCATAGCCTCGCTAAAAAACAGGGCATCAATATCGACAAACTAAAGAACTCCCGTACGAAGGCGGAGGTCGCCAACGCAATTATGGAAACTCATCGAATTGCAGCGGATATGGGCATTGACGGCACGCCGGCGTTTATCGTCGCGGCCCTCGACGGGTCTTATATCGACGTCGTCACCGGCTTCCGCCCTGACGAATTAATCGAGAAAATCGACGCCGCCAAACAGGCCGCGAAGAAGTAAGACCCAGCTAGTCTTTCGTCCCATACATGCGGTCGCCAGCATCACCGAGCCCCGGCAGGATATAGCCGTGATCGTTCAGCTCACGGTCTAATGCGGCGCAGACGATGGGAATATCCGGGTGGGCTTTTGAGAACGCCGCAACCCCTTCCGGCGCCGCAAGCAGGCACATGAATTTCATCTTGCGCGCGCCTTTTTCCTTAAGCCTCGTCGCCGCAGCAATCGCGGTGTTTGCAGTCGCCAACATCGGATCGACCATCACCACCAGTCGCTCTTCAAGCGCCGCCGGTGTCTTGAAATAATATTGCACGGGATGCAGCGTTTCAGGGTCACGGTACATGCCGATATGGCCGACGCGCGCAGACGGGACCAGATCCAAGAGCCCGTCGATCAACCCGTTGCCGGCGCGCAAGATCGATACGAAACAGAGCTTTTTACCATCAAGATAAGGAAAAAACCCGCGCTCCAGCGGCGTGTCGATTTCAATCTCGCCGAGCGGCAGATCCTTGGTGACTTCGCAGCCAAGAACAAACGCAATCTCACGCAAGAGCTGGCGGAACAGCGCCGTCGGTGTGTCCGTTCGGCGCAGAATAGTGAGTTTGTGCTGGATTAAAGGATGATCGACAAGCGTGAAGGATGCAGACATAAAATGCTCAATAAATCGCCGTTGTGAAGATTGCGCTTGTTATCGGTGATAAGCTTCATAATGTCCATGATGGCGCATCTGGCGAAAGCCGGACGGCCGAAAATTGGGAGACTGTCAAAAATGACGAACGAAGCGGACCGGAAATTTATCGAGCTTGCTTTTGCGGAAGCAAAAAAGAGCGCTGATGCGGGTGGTCTGCCAATCGGCGCAGTGCTGGCGCGCGGTGAGACGGTTTTGGCTTGCGGCCACAATCAAAGGGTCCAGCAGAGCGACCCGATCGCCCATGGTGAAATGGATTGCCTTCGCAAAGCCGGGCGGCAAACCACCTATCGCGATACAACGCTCTATACGACGCTGTCTCCGTGCATGATGTGTTCGGGAACCATTGTTCAGTTTAAAATCCCACGGCTGGTGATCAACGACACGCAAAACTTTGGCGGCAACGAAGATTTCCTGCGCGAACACGGCGTCGAGGTTATTGACGCCGCGCATGACGCCTCAATTCAGATGATGCGAGCGTTCATCGCCAACAATGCAGATTTGTGGAACGAAGATATAATGGAATAACCGCCGGCATCCACAACCCCTTTGATGCCGCCGTTTGTACTATCTCGACGTGACTTTGTTTAAAGAAGTTAGGTCAGTCATCTTATACGCTCTGCATAAGGATTAACAAATACAGCTTAGAGGGAGCAGACTAGTTCGCCGAAAATGAAACCCCCTGGAGAGCTGAGCAAAAAGATTCATTGTTTACTATGACAACTCAACCTCCACGATCTAGACGGAAGGCGCTTTCTGCCGAAGCCTCAATATCAGGAGCGGGCCGAAAACGAGCAAGATAGCAAATACGGCAACATTTCTGTTCTCTTCTATAAGCAGGCGTTAGCTGATTAGATCGCCAAGACACAGCGAAACCATCAAGCATGAGGCAGCTCGGGCTGCACTATTTGAGATGAGTTATTGCAGAGCAAAATTTGCCATCACACACACGTGATCCAAGCTTGGCTTGCGGATTGAGCGCAATATATATAATCATTCTTCTAGGGATGCGGGGGTATCGCACAAGTGGAAGACTTAGGTTTACCGGTAGAGTTTTCGGGAAGACAAGACCTGAATTCCGATTTTGAAGCAAAATTCAATTTGGATTCAAATTCCACTACGCCGCCATCGGGGGAAAACTCCGCCCCGGAGTCTGCGAAAACGTCGTCGCCTTATGGCGATCACAGGGCGGCGGAAGATGCCTCCGCTGCCGACGCTCAGATCGCGATTGCCGATTTTGGGTTTGTTTCCAAATATGTTTTCCCGTTCACCAAACAGGTGCGCGTGGACGTCAGGGCGATGTTCCCGATTGATAAGGAAACTTACGACAAGGCAGACTCGATGGAGAAAAAGGTCGCCTGGCTCTATGGCGTGTTGCGATTACTCACGCTCATTTTATATTTTTTGTTTCTTGCGATTTTTACCGCGACGGCTTCGGAATATCTAACGGGAACAAAACGCCTCGATTGGCTTCCGGATTTCATTTTTGCAATTGACGTAGCTAACCCAACCCTGAAGGCAATAATTACTATTGTCCTGGCGGGCGCCGTTCTTGCGGGTGTAAGGTTTTTCCTTCGGTGGCAGTTTCTCCGGGAAATTGAGAGGCTTTCGGAGAATTTTGCACACGAAGTTTCGCAACTATACAGCGATGTCACGACACGCGCATTTGAAATGGCCAATTCCGTCCGGGACAGGATTACCGATGGGTGCACCTGGGTTGAAAGCGCGGAACTATTCGCAAAGGCGTCATTGTGGAACGCAAAGCGGGCCGAGTTTCTTGATCGTTACAGCTCGAATATCGCCTGGAAAAATCGATGGATGTTCCTCAGGATAGAGTTTGCCGCCTTTTTGATAAAGACGGTGGCGACGCTTGCTCTGGTTGCGGTTATTCTATTTGGGTTTCAGTTTGACCCTGCTGGGGTATCTTCAGACATAGGAAAAAAAATAGCCCCTGTGGTCTTTCTCCTTCTCAATCTTCATTTCGGCTGGGGTTACGCTTTTCGAAAGCAAGGTGATTTCTGGACGCGCGCCTTTTCGAAAGAAACAAAACTTCAAGGCTCCGTTGAGACGACTTACTACAACACCATACCGAGAGTGATCGCCAACCTTGTCGACCAAGTTCAAGCGATGGAACGCAGTAAATCAAATTAGAATTGTTCTTTTTACGATATTTGCGACGGAGTTGGCGGGGTGAAAATGGGAAAATTCTTCCGGAAGAAGGAAGCGCCGAAAGCCAATGATGGCATCGTTCCTGACCCCGCTTTTAGCGTCGATATTTTTCCCCGCGCCGGGCTCGCACAATTGGCGGGTGAGCCCGATTTTAAAATCAGTAAGGGGAACCGGTTAAAGCAAACCGGCATCGTTCGGGAAATTGACCGCGTCAAGGCGGCGCGAGCGGCGGGGGATGACACGGAGGCTTGCAATTTCTCGGGGTGGCGTATCGAGGATGTTGACTTCACCGTGTTACCCGCCCTGGTGGAGAATCCAGCCCTTCTGACGAACGCGAATTTCTCTGAATCTACTCTGCTCGGATGTTCTTTTGGTCCGGTCATGCTGCCGGACCGGACGCGGAGCCATGCGATAGCTATTGAACAATGGAGCGACGCGCCGTCGCTGGACCTCTCCGATACAAAATTCGACAGAGCACATATTTACAAATGTAACTTTTCCGGCGTGAATTTATCGCGATCTGATTTTCACCACTCGCGCATCATATCATGCCGTTTTGACCTAGTTTATACGGCTAAATATAGAACATGGATACGCACCAATTTCGACGGTTGTCGTATCGAAAACTGCTATTTCCGCGGCGCCGAAATTCGCGGCAGTTTCCTAAGGGCGGAAATTTTGAAGTCGGACTTTACGATGGCCGACTTGCCTCCTTTCGACGTTAAGAGAACAGATTCGCGCCTGGCGCGCCTGCTACGCCAGGCGCCGCCAGTCGAAATAATCATTGAAGCGCACAACCAAGTGTTTGCGGAGCTTATCGAAGCGAAGCAAGGTGAAATTGACGAATTTGATGATGACTCGAAGAAAGTATGGCGCAAGGTAATTACGGCAATTCGCAACCTGGCTGATGACGGCGCATTTCGAATTCCGTTGAGAACTTTGGTGCGTACACGGCTTGACCAAAGTATATTTGAAAATGCGGTTATTTACAGCTGTGCTTTTCGTGGGGCGTGGATGGAAAGGCGCGTTAATTTTGACCACGCGTTATTATTGAAAACGGATTTCCGTCCCGCACGTATCGAAGAAATTCCGTGGCAATATGCGATCATATCGACGATCCTGCAGAATATATCGGAAACGGTGACACAGGAGGAAATGCATTCGATTGACGTATCGCTTCGCGCCTTACTGCGCCAACTTGCGGAGCGCATCGAGGACGAGGCCACTATCCTCGCTCGCGAATCCAAATTCGACAATAAAGGCGGTAGAGTTGTAACGCGGATTTCAACGGCGTCCTTTGATCGAATTTCCGCTGGCGATGTTCATTTTAGCTACGCTATGGCGGCTCGCCTGCGAATGTCCGGTTCATTGGTTTCCGATTGTTTCTTTGAAAATGCGGACTATTCGGGGGCGCATTTTGATGAGAGTGTTTTCAAAAGAACGACATTTGATGGAGCAAACTTGTCACAGGCTTCCGCCGTTCATACGCGTTTTGATGGTGATCTTGTTGACAGCCACAAGATAATGGAAATCGAGCGAAAGCGCGAGGAATTTGACCGGCGCAGCCGTGAAGCAGAGCTAGAATTCACGTCGATTTCGAAAAAGGGTGGTGCAAAGCATGACGACAACGATGCGCAACGCGAAACCGAAAACAACGATGTGAAAGTGGATGGAGAGGACTATGGGCCCGATCAACTCCAAAGGCCAACAGCCGGAGCTGTCCATGAAAAAGCCACCCATCTCTACGAACAATTAAGTTCTTATTGCAAGCATAATGAGGCGTTGCGGGAGGCGCTGAGATTCATATCGCAGTTTTATCAACAGCTCAAAAAGGATATGGATGAAGATGCTATGGGCGCAGAGTCTGGTGAGCGCGTTTCGGCGCAGGGCGCTTCAGAAAGCTGCTCTTTTTATCAGACAAATTTAGAGGAAATTGATGCAACCGGCGCCTCGTTTAAGGTCTGTATGCTAGAAAATGCTATGTTCAGAGGCGGCGTATTCGAAAGAAATGAAAACCACGGCGCCGCGAATTTCGACTATGCATTTTTAAGAGGCGCCAATTTCGAGAGAGCAAAACTGGAGCAGGTCAGTTTTTCTGGGGCGACATTGACAGGCATGACAGGTCTCAATCGCGCGCTGTCGCTTCATGGCGCCAATTTTTTCGACTCGCGAGGTTTGCGGGGGACAGAATTCGCCGGGGCAGACCTTACGGGAGTTGTCCTTCCAGTGGAACTTGAAAGTTTTGGCGGCATATTAAGTTCAGTTGCAGATCTGACGCGACAGGCGCGTATTCTATTTGCGACTCTCATGTTCGTATGCGCCTATTCAATATTAAGCCTAGTTAACATCAGCAACGATGTAGCGGTCGACCATTCTTCCTATTCCAGAAATAATGGCGCACAGTCTTCGGCGTCGGATCAGGTGGAATTATCAGCGCCGCAGAATTCTGCCTCCACCACTTCTGCAAGAAACGGCGTCAACGCGTCCGCGACGGTAGCGCAGACGAAGGATGAAGAATTAACAGTTTCTACCAAGAGTATTATTGGTTTGAAGCTTCCTGTAATCGGAATTGAGGTGACGAAATCGATTTTTTTCATCGCTGGGCCCGCTTTAATACTGGCGTTTTATCTGATGTTTCACCTGAAATATTCCAGGATATGGCTTGAAGCCAAACGGCTTCCATACCGGTTTCCTGATGGTCGTCCTGTGGACCGTCATTTATTTCCATGGATTTTTGCCAGCCTTGTACCAGGTTTTCTCGGCTCACGAAGCTCCTCAAAGGGAAGTTGGGTAAAGAGCTTCCGTAGGAAAATAAGGAACTTCTTTACAATAACAAGCATGGAGCAAATAATTGCTTTAATACTGGGCTGGTTTGTTGCGCCTTTGGCGATTTCTGGGTTTGTTCTAGAGATATACCGTATTAGAAATGGACAATACATTGGTGATGAAGCGCCAGACTTGCAATTTATGGGCGTTGACACTTATTGGATTACGGGTGGCGTACTCGGAATTGTAGTTTTCATTACTATCATTTCCCTTATGCAGCTTTTTCGCATTCCACCTTTTGGCGAGAGCCCCACCAGGGTCGAAAATGCTGATACTAAGAAAAATGACGTGGAAGAATCTTCTGTAGGCGGAGGGTGGCAGGGACTTTGGGGGCGCACCAGAGGTGTGCTTGGCTCCATAGCGAGTCGCCTGCGCAAACAGATGGCCAAGCTGATCCGCAATATTCGAGGCGCGCTAGGTATCACGGCTGCAGCGGCATTCGCGTTCGCGGTGGCTTTTACGCCGGTGAATATGCCCTTCCTTCTGAAGGCTGTCGCCCAAAAGGATGGCGATTGGCTATTAACATCGACTATTATTTCTGGCGCGGACTTTATCGGAGCCTCGTATTTGTCCATCAGACCTAGGGCGCTAGAATATGCGGGGGGATCAAAGCCATTCTCTCGTCGCAATATTTCTTTTCTTCTCGCCGAAGGGCAAAAAATAACGCATACGGATTTCTCATCTTCAGTATTGACAAGGCCATATTTCTCAAGCGCGGACTTGAGCCATTCAGATTTTTCAAAGGCGGTATTGATTTTCGCAGATTTTAAATCAACGGACATATCAAATACGTCATTCAGATCGGCAGTCTTGCTTTCGGTGGATTTTTCCGGCGCTGTGGGCGCTAGTGATACCTCTTTTGAAGGTGCGTGCGCGAATGAGGGTACAATTTTGCCAGAAGGAATCCATTCCCTTCCAGATTGTACGACTGTGAGCCATCAGGCGGTGAACGGAACATATTGACTGATCGCGCTTGGTTTTCCTCCCACTTCATCACGCCGGGAAAACTCTAATCTTTCTACAAATGATTTTATATCGGTGCCTGAGAAAGTGGCCTCACGCATCGCTCAATCTTTAAGACTGCACCTGTCGCGAGCAATTACACAAGGTCGTGCTGAACAATTGGCGACGTCGGAAGCCTTTGGCGATTAACTGAATGGCAGATCTCATCTCAAATGATCTGGTGTGCAGGGCAGAAAAAAAGCAATCGAATATTTCGAGAGCGCCATTGCCAAAGATAGTCAATTTGCAGCGGCATATGCCGCATTGGCGCGAACATATTTACAATCGTCAGGGAGTGATGAACAAGCGCGTATAGCGGTAAACATGGCTTTATCGCTTGATCCGGTACTTGCTGAAACGCATGAGGTTTTGGGCGAAATATTGTTTTGGCGCGACAAAAACTTCGATGCGGCAAGTGCGCAATTTCAACAAGCGATACAGTTTGAACCAGGGCGGGCTAGTGCGCGCCTTGCCTATGCGAACTATTTGAGCGCTGCCGGCGATTTTGACGGAGCGATTCAGCAAGCAGCTTTGGCGCGTTCACTTGAGGCGGGGGTACATTACCGATCAGCGGGCGCTTAAGGGCGGGGCGCTTAACCAACCGGCGTTGTTATGTCCACGATAGTAGTGGACAGTCTTTTGATGATTTGGAGCCACAATATGTTACATCTTGAACGGCGACTGAGCCATCAATTGACGCGGCGCCTACACTGATGAGTGTTCGAGAAACTTCTGACTGCGCCTATATTGATGACCTAAAACGCGGCGATAGCGCAGCGTTTGAAAAAGCGGTGCGGGAACATGCCGGCTGGATGCTCGCGGTCGCCCGTCGCATCACTAACTGCAACGAAGATGGTGCGGACTGCGTGCAGGAAGCTTTCTCCATAGCCCATCAAAAAATCGCCGGCTTTGAAGGCCGCTCCACTTTAAAGACGTGGCTGCATCGCGTGGTCGTTAACCAGGCGCTGATGAAGCTTCGTAAAAGACGTCGCCATCCGGAAGAATCGATCGACGATTTGATGCCTGATTTCGATGATAATGGGTTTCTGATCGGGCCAATTCAAATCACGGATGAGACGGCTGAAGAACTCCTGTCAAAGAAAGAGGTCGCGGAAAAAGTCCGTAGCGCAATCGATGAATTGCCGGAAACATACCGGACTATTTTGCTGCTTCGCGACATCGAAGAATTATCAACGGCAGAAACTGCGGCGCTCCTCGAGATTGACGAAGGCGCCGCCCGCACTCGCCTGCACCGCGCCCGAACGGCGCTGAAGAAAAAACTCGAACCTGTTTTCGACGCAAAGTACCTCGACGATGTATTATAGAGTACTAAAAGTCTTGATGGCGCTGATAATTGGCAACCTCGGCACGGCGGGGCCAATCAGGCGAAAAATCGCCTGCACTATGTTAGATATCATGCCCGGTCAGCTTTCCTGTCAGGAGTTTGACGCATTTATGAGCGTTTACGCCGAACACCACTTAAGCAGTCCCGCTCAAAAGCGTTTCGATTTTCATTTAAACGTCTGCCCAATGTGCAGATCAAGCCTCGCGTCTTATATGAAAACTATTGAGCTCAGCAAAGCCGCAGCAAGTTTGGATCACGCAGACGGCCCGGCGAATTCGCCACAAGAACTCATTGATGACGTGTTGGCTAAAATAGCTTTATCGAGCGATGGGGCTGGCGCCAATCAATCTGACTCAGAAGATACTGTATCCAAGCAGACACCCGCTCCAAAACCGAAAGCGGACTAAACTAATGGCGCGCATGACAGATATATACGAAGTTATTTCATCGCGTTTGGTTGCGGTCAGTCTGTACGCGCCTCCAATCAAAATTACATGTGCGCCACAATTTTTTCATTTTTGTGTGTATATGGATAGATCGTCTAAAGACACGGCGGTGATCCGGTAAAATCGATTGTTATGGATCGAGTTAATGACTGAAGAGACAACTCACATAAAGCAAACCAGCGCAGCAACGAAAGCTCTGCGCGCCTTGTTGCGCAATCCATTCAGCAGCCCAGCAACGCGGAAATTCGGCGGCCTGTTCCTGAAGTACCTCCCCGGGCAAATCACCTGCCAAGAATTCGAAAATTTTGTAATTGGCTATCATGAAAATCGGCTCGCCCAAGATCAGCGCGATCTCTTTGAACGACACATGCGGTTGTGCCCAATGTGCCGGACGAGCTTTACCGGTTATCTGAAGACCATCGAAATGGGCAAGAAAATCTGCTCAAAACAAACGGCCGATACGATATTTGCAGATGCGCCTCGTGAATTAATCGAGACTATTTTAAAAATAACGTAAGCCCCCCCTGACGAGGCCTAAAGAAAGCTGAACACTCAAAGCATCAATTTTAACGCCGCCAGCAGTATCGGGCAATTTTGCATTGAGCGGCGATAGGTTTCTCATACGCATAACCGTGGCCGCCTGGCTCGAGAGATGCTCTCCGCAACCTCACTACGGTCTCGTCAATGTATCGACCAGATGTCCTTTGATGATTTCAGAACGAAAACGTTACGGTAAAAAATCCAGGCGGCGCCTGTAACGTTTTTGCGGCCATGGCATCAAACAATTGAACGCGTTCATTCCATCACGGCTAGCTGCCTCCCAGCTGGCCGGCATTGGCACGAGCGCATTTTGTTTGTGGCGGCCAGCTTGAACCGCGCCAGCGTTGATGCGTGTCACGTCAGATAGCCATCGAATGGTAGAATTAAATGACTGAACAGTATTCCTTTGCCGGTTTCGAAAACATGGCGGCGCCAATCATGCTGTTTGCGATCGTGCCAGCCATTCGTTATGTCGCCCTCGAAAGCGAAATGATGGGGTACATCAAAAACCCCTCCCCACGTCTTGAGCCCCTTCTCGAGATGATGCGGATGCGGGCGCGCCTACTCTTGAAAGCAATGGCAGGTCTGTTCGCACCTTTGCTGGTTTTTCTTTTATGTCGCGTGCTCGGCGAGCTAACGCAAGCTGGTCACGCATCATTTGGCGCAGCGCTTCACCTGATTATTGTAATGACTACGGCATACGCCTCCATACAGATGCTGCTGGAAATACGATTAACGCTGATCGGATTTACCTATCAAGCGGCGCCCAAAAGTGGAAACGGGTAACATAATCCTGATGAGGATCATAAGGCTCTCACATTAGCGCATTAATCTCGAATATGAGCCAAGCTGAATAAGAGGGTTTTTATGTCAATCAAAAATCCAACCACTGTGCTAATCCGCGCCCCGGCGGGACATTCGCCTCACAGGCGGAGATTTGGGGTCATGAATGGTTAGACCATACAGCCCTCGCCTATGACGCGATCACTCTCGAAGTATAAGGTGTGAAAACACTACCCAGATCACACGCACCAGTAAATTTTATCCGTGTGCACCTCGATTTAAACGAAGCAAGAATTTCAGCAATCGGGTGAAAAATAAGTAGTGCAATAGGGGCATGGGTTTGATTGTAAATCCTGCCAAAATGTGACATTCCTTTGTTTTGTGGATAACTAGTCATGACAGCAACGGGCCTTTTTTTTCTGTGTGTATTTGCCTTCCTTTTTGCCATGGGAGGGAAATGGATTCAAAAGACAATCGTTACAGCGCCAATGTTTTTCCTTGGTCTGGGCTATGCGTTGTCATTCACAGACTTTTTTGAAGGCGGGGAGATAGAACATTCTTTACACATCGTCGCTGAAGTAACACTTATCATTCTTTTGTTTCTTGATGCGTCCCAAATAGATTTGAACGCTCTGCGCAAACATCACGCATGGCCGGCGCGCATGTTGTTCATCGGCTTGCCATTATCGATTGCTATCGGAACACTGACCGCATGGTTCTTCTTACCCGGCTGGCCTTTGGTTGTGGTCGTCCTTGTCGCCGCTCTGCTGGCGCCGACAGACGCGGCGCTTGGTCAGTCGGTTGTCAACAACAAGCAGGTGCCGGAGCGAGTTCGGCGCGGGCTGACGGTGGAAAGCGGTTTAAATGACGGGCTAGCCTTGCCGGTTATTTTACTGTTCGCCAGCCTGGCGGCGGAAGTCATGGGCGCAGATAGCCGCAACTGGCTCGTCTTTGGCGCCAAGCAGCTGATCCTCGGCCCGATTGCAGGCGTCGTGGTTGGCGCTTTGGGCGCAAACCTGATGCTCCTCGCGCACAAGAAGGGGATGACTTCAGATCTTTTTGAAGGTGTGGGCGCGCTCTCCCTTGCAGCGATGGCATTTCTCTTTGCCGGTGAAATCGGCGGCAATGGTTTTATCGCCGCGTTCATTGGCGGCCTCACCTTTGGCAATATTGTTAAAGGCCGGTGCCGGTTTCTGTTTGAGTTCACAGAAAGCGAAGGCCAGTTATTAATGTGGGGCGCTTTTTTCCTGCTCGGTTTGGCGTTGTTGCCAGAGGCGATCGCCCATCTCACGCCCACCATGTTAGGTCTTATACTCGTCAGTCTCTTTCTTGTGCGTCCTGCAGCAATATGGATTTCGCTTATTGGCAGTGGCGCGGCGCCGGCGACAAGACTTTTTTTCGGCTGGTTCGGACCTAGAGGATTGGCCACGGCTTTGTTTGCGCTACTAATCGTGTCGCAAATCGGCCACCCGTATGCTGAACCGATCCTTGCGATTGCCATAAACGCCGTCTG
The DNA here is from genome assembly GCA_021776415.1 of Hyphococcus sp. GTDB lineage: Bacteria > Pseudomonadota > Alphaproteobacteria > Caulobacterales > Parvularculaceae > Hyphococcus. Next base: position 57,506 of record JAJFFY010000008.1, on the reverse strand, counting down.
GATCAGCGCCCTCTTGCATGGCGTGAGCGCGATGCCCGCCGGGAAATTTTATGCTCAACTGGTTACGAGAAAAGGCTCTTGCAAAGAAACTGAACCAATGGTGGTTCCTTTTGAGGATACGCTACGGCAAATGAAACCAGAAGTTTCTGCTGAAAACAAAACCGGAGTTGAATAATGAGCGACATCACAATCGCAAGATTAACAGACCTTGAAGACCGAACACCCACTTATGCGATTGTCGCAAATGTCGATCTTGTTATTGTCCTCTTTGATAAAGAAGTGTCCGTATTTTATGGCCGCTGCCTCCATCGCGGCGCGCTCATGGCCGATGGTTTTGTCGATAATAACGACAATCTCATTTGCGGCGTGCACAATTGGGATTACCGGCTCGACACCGGCGTTTCGAGTTACAACAATGAAGAAGCGCTCCACAAATTTTCCTCTCGCATCATAGATGGAAATATTGTTGTCGATGATGCCGAAATCGCGACCTGGCATGATGCAAACCCACAACCATTTGATCGCGGCGCCTATCTTGGCCTTTATGCCGACCCCAGCCATGGCGCGACGGAAGAACCCTATACCGGCCTGATCCAGCAATATGCGCGCGACGGCCTGTCCAAGACCGGGCATCACGGCGCCATGACGTCGATGGGCGTGCCGCGCAGTCAACTCCCCGATTGGGATGACATTCAACTGGTGACCGCACAATTGGCCAAGGCGCCAAAACTTGACGATGATCATGTCGGCACTGAGGTCGTGATCGGGCCGAATGCGCAAAAACCACTCACGCTCAAAATTCCGTTGTTCGTTTCAGACATGAGCTTCGGCGCCCTGTCGGAAACGGCGAAAGTCGCACTCTCGCGCGGTGCGGAATTAGTGGGCACCGGTATTTGTTCCGGCGAAGGCGGCATGCTGCCCGAAGAGCATACTGAGAATTCAAGGTATTTTTATGAGCTCGCCTCCGCCCGGTTTGGTTTTGGCTGGGATAAGCTGGAGCATGTTCAGGCGTTTCACTTCAAGGGCGGTCAAGGCGCCAAAACCGGCACAGGCGGTCACCTTCCCGGCAATAAGGTAAAGGGCAAGATCGCAGAAGTCAGAGGGCTGAATGAAGGTGAGGCCGCGATCTCGCCGCCACGCTTTCCTGACTGGACTGAAATCAGCCAGATTAAAGACTTTGCCGATCAAGTTCGCGACCGAACCGGCGGCATCCCTATTGGCTACAAATTATCCGCCCAACATATCGAGCGCGATATCGACGCCGCGCTGGAGATCGGCGTTGATTACATCATTCTTGACGGGCGCGGCGGCGGCACCGGCGCAGCGCCTGTTATTTTCCGTGACAACATTTCTGTACCAACAATCCCCGCCCTCGCCCGCGCACGTCGCCATCTGGACAGCGCCAACCGCCAGGACGTAACGCTCGTCATCACTGGCGGCCTTCGCAAGCCGATCGATTTTGTAAAGGCCCTGGCGCTTGGCGCCGACGCAATTGCGGTTTCAAATGTCGCCATGCAAGCAATTGGCTGTATCGCCATGCGTGCCTGCCACACCAATAATTGCCCGGTCGGTATAGCCACGCAAAAACCACATCTCGTCAACCGCCTTATTGTCGACAAGTCGGCTATTCAGCTTAAAAACTTCTTTGAGGCGAGCGTTGAGCTAATGCAGGTAATGGCAAGAGCTTGCGGCCATGATCATTTATCCGGTTTTACGATTGATGATCTGACAACCTGGAAGAAAGAGATGGCGGAATTATCCGGCGTCGCCTTTGGCGGGGCGTCTCAGTAATTTTCGCAGTATATTTCTACAAAAATATTTCTGATTGAGAGGACAAATCATGAGCGATGACAAGCTGGATTGGATCAGTGTTGGTAAAACCAAGAGCTTCCCCGAGGGGCGCGTCAAAACCGTAACCGCGCGCACTGTTTCGATTTGTCTTTCACATTTCGATGGCCAGTTCGCCGCTATGGACAACCACTGCCCGCACCAAAATGGTCCGCTGGGCGAGGGCTCCATTGAGAAAGGCATTGACGGCCAGTGCTGGATCCGTTGCCCGTGGCATGGTTGGGACTTTGATCCGCTTACGGGCAAACCGCCGGGCGGGCATGACGACAGCGGGCAAAAGCTGTTTCCGGTCGAGGTTCGCGATGGCGAAGTCTTCATCGGTCTTGAGCCCGAGCCCCCGCATCAACGAACCGCGACCGACGCAATGGCGGAGACCATGGTCAACTGGGGGGTGAAACGCGTCTTCGGCATGGTCGGACATTCGAACCTTGGTCTTGCCGACGCCATTCGTTTGCGCGTGAATGATGGCGAGATGCATTATATTGGTATCCGCCATGAAGGCGCCGGCGCGTTCGCAGCATCCGCTTACGGAAAGCTCACCGGAAAACCCGCCGCCTGTCTCACCATCGCCGGCCCTGGCGCGACCAATCTGCTGACCGGCCTTTGGGATGCAAAAGTTGACCGTTCACCGGTGTTGGCGCTGACGGGACAAGTCCAGACCCAAGTCTTTGGTCCCGGCGCTTTTCAGGATATTGACCTGTCATCGGCGTTCAGCGCGGTCTCCCATTTTTCTCAAACGGTTTTGAGCTCCTCCAAACACGGAGAGCTGATGTCGCTCGCCTGCAAAAACGCCCTCGACCATCAAGACGTCGCGCATCTGATTTTCCCGGACGATGTGCAAACCATCCCAAGCGAGGCGCCCGCGGGCAAACCGGAGGGCCGCATGGGTCGCACTGATATTTCCCCATCGGCAGAAGACCAAAAAGATTGCGCCGCGCTAATCAACAAGGCCAAACGCCCCGTCATAATTGTCGGTCATGGCGCGCAACGCGCCCGTGAACAGATTATTGCGCTTGCCGAAAAACTTGGCGCGCCCGTCTTAACAACATTCAAAGCCAAAGGTTTGATCCCCGACGACCACCCTAACGCCGGCGGCACCCTCGGCAGATCTGGAACACCCATCGCAAGCTGGTTTATGAATGAAGCAGACTTGCTCATTGCGTTTGGATCATCGTTTTCCAATCACACCGGAATAGAGCCGTCAAAGCCGATTATTCAGGTTGATTATGACCGTAGTCAGTTGGGTAAATTTCACGCAGTCGAATTACCCATATGGGCTGAAATCGGCGCATTTTGTGATGTCATGTCGAGCCAAATCACCAAAGCGAAAGATGCGGCTGATCAATTAGCCGATCTTGCAGACCGCTGGCGAATGTGGCGCAATGAAAAAGACAATCGCTTGAAAGAAGAAGCAGACAACGGCGTCCATAGCGCAGCGATCTTTGCCGTTTTAAGCAAATTGGCGCCGGCAGACGCAATTATAGCGGTAGATGTCGGCAACAACACATATAGTTTCGGTCGCTATTTCGAAACCAAGGGCACCCAGCGCGTACTGATGTCCGGCTATCTGGGCTCAATCGGGTTCGGGTTTGCCGCCAGCATGGGCGCGTGGGCGGCGACGCAAGACTTTGAGGAATTCAAAGGCCGAAAAGTCATCTCGATTTCCGGCGATGGCGGTTTCGGACAATACCCGATGGATTTCACCACGGCCGTAAAATACGGCATGAACGTAACCCATATATTGCTGCACAATGGCGAGCTTGGAAAAATCACCAAGGAACAAAAGGCCGGTGAATGGCCGGTCTGGGAGACAAGCTTGCACAATCCGTCATTCTCAGCGTTTGCCAGGCTTTGCGGCGGCTACGGACAGAAAGTACTGCAAAGCGATAAGCTGGAAGAAACTATCGCCGAAGCACTAGCGCAAGACAAACCGGCCCTGGTAGAAATCATGACGGATGCGGATTTGATTTAAATATTGCCATCCCCCATCGCACCCACTTTGGAAAAAATTATGACACCTGAAAATTTGTTACGCTCAATCGCGCCAGCCGAATTAGCCCCGGCCCGCGCGATCGCCCATCTCGCCGCCCAACACTTAACCAGGGGCGCGCGCGCCAACCTCGACCCACAACCCGATGATAGCCATTCCAATCTTGGATGGGACAGCGGCCAACAAGCATTTTTAACGCAACCTATAGAAGGCAAATTTATCGGCTTGTCGCTTTCTCCACTCACACTGTTTTTGTTAAACGGCGCCCAGATGACCGCGACATTAACGCTCGACAATAAGACGGACGCAGAGGTTAGATCATGGCTTGACGAACGCCTGACGGAAGCGGGTCTTAAAACTGCCGCAGATATTTCTTTGCCTTACGCGTTGCCTGGAGATGTCGCGACAATCGATCAATACCAAAACACAGAAAATAATAACCGACTGGCGGCCCTGGCGGCATGGTTTGATGCCGCCGCAAATACGCTGACGCGCTTTGTGGATGCAAATAAAAATATCAGCCCAGGGCCAAGCCCGGCTCGATGCTGGCCGCACCATTTCGATATCGCGACTTACGTCTCATTCGAAACCGGAGATCCGGAAACGGCTCGTGGTATCGGCATCGGTTTATCGCCTGGCGACGAGGGATATACTGAACCGTATTTGTATATTAATCCGTGGCCGCATCTGAATATAGACACTTTGCCCGATGCTGTCGTCCCCGGTCATTGGCATGTTGAGGGCTATGTCGGGTTGATCGCAACAGCGTCCGAATTGTCGACCTGCGACAACATTTCAAAAGCAATATCTGAGTTTGTCACAAACGCCTTTAACGTGGCGCGCAAAGCGCAAGGGTTGTAAGAATAAAATAGGGAAACATTCATGGGCGCTGCGCTCACACTTCTCATCTTGCTTGCTGTGTCGATGGTCATTGTCCGCATCGCCTCTGTCGCCCTAAGATTGACGGGCTTGCCTGATCATGTTGCGCGTTTTCAATCGATATCTGCGCTGACCGGTGCTGGCTTCACCACAACAGAATCAGAAGCAATCGTAAATTACCCGATCCGCCGGCGCGTCATCGTTGGGCTAATGATATTCGGCAACCTCGGACTGGTCTCGGTCGCATCCACATTCATCGTCGCGTTTGCCAGTAAAACTGGTGATTTCAGCGCCATGCTGACACAAGCTGCCGCCATCGCCGCGGCAGTTATTTTCATTGCAATAATAACCGCCAGTAAAACCCTCGATACGCTCCTGTGCGGTTTAATAAGCCGGGTTTTACAAAATATAACTGATCTTGAGCAGAAAAAATTTCACGTCTTGCTTTCGCTGTACAGTGACTATTCAGTTTCGGAGCATGTTTATCGGGGAGCGCAAACGCTGCCGCTTTTTGATATAGTTCCCTCCGCATTGAAGATAGATATTATCTCAGTACAGGGAGAAAATATCCGACACTTTGATGAAATGGACTCAAGCTCGCCGGTGAACCGGAATGAATCTTTAATTTGCGTTGCAAGTGCGGCGTCTCATCAAAAATTAGCCGACCATCTCGCGACAATATTCCCGGCGCATATTCATATCTGACCATAATCGGAAAGCGGAGTATTTCCCGAAGGCGATACCCATTCTACGTGCCCCGAGATAGCTTACCCTAAAGATATAGCGGAGACAGCAGAAGCAACGCGAGAAACGCTCCGATATATTGAAGGAAATGTGCTTGCAAGATTTAGATCCTTTGAACCGTCAGCGAAAATAAGTTCCATCCGGTCGAAAAAGTTGCAGGCGTTGAGAATAGACATTTTAGCATTGCGCCGATTGTCTCCGATTTCAATGGCGATGGTCACCCGATCTGTTTTGGGCGAACCTCGACCAGCCCGCACTCGCCCATATTTCCAAAAGCGCCAACCGGAATTGGATCAAGGTGAGGCTTGCCAATAACGCTCGCTCACTCAATGCCATCGTTACGGTTACAACGGTGAGTGGTGTGAAACTGACGAAGCAATTGATGACAAGTCAGGGGCTTGGCTCGGACCAGACCCGCGAGCTAATTTTTGGCTTTGGGCAAGCAACGGACATCGCAAATATTTCAGTAACGTACCAAAATGGTGAACAGCGGATAATCGAGAATCCAGCGATCCGCCAAACCTACGATCTGTCAAACCCGGAAACGACACTATGAACCTCGATCACGCTCGCAATCACAAACATGCCGTTCTCCTTACAGGGTTTGCAGGGCTTTTAGCTGCTGTTCTCGTTGGGGCTGGAGAATTTATGTTGCAGTTCAATCTTCAGGGCGGATATGAAGCGGCAGACTATGCGTTCTTTGGATGTGTACCAATTGACAGGCTGACAACAGGTCACTTCCTCGCGGTTCTTGCCGCGCCGCTTTACGTTGCTGTATATTGGCATCTATTTAAGATGCTGGAACCGGCAGGCCCAAAACTCTCATGCCTTGTATTTTTGCTGGGCGCCTATTCCTTCATCATCGGAACAGCATGGATCAGCCAGCGGATCTTTTTGGCGCTCACAGTCCATGAAATAAACGGAGGCGCCGAAATATCCGGATTGCTAATGGCGTTAGCAGAACGTAACGAGCCTTTTGTGAATGTTTTACGGATTGCTATGGTGGCGGTTTCAGTGATCTGGACTTTTCTAATTGTTTCTGGAAAATCCCACTACCCTCGATGGATGGCTATTTTCAGCCCGTTTGCGATTTTAGCGGCGATTTTCGCGCTCTATTTCACATTTCCGCCGATTGGTCTTTATGTCATACCGATTGCTATGAACGTAGCACATGTGGTTGTCTTTTCGCTATCACTCATGGTGGCGGCTCGATTATGAATATCTCGATTATATTTCGCGTGTTGCTTTTCGCGGTCGCCGCTATCGGCGCCTTTGGCGGGGGCTCTTTAAGCATTAGCCACTTTCACAGCGGCGCCGCCTGCCCGATGCTGGGGCCCCTTCCCGCATGTTACCTGGTTTTTGTCAGCTACGCCTTGGTGCTTGTGTCTACGCTTCTGCCAGACAATTTATTCAAAGTGATCTTCTATACGGGCTGGGCGCCGATCTTTGCGCTCGCCTTTATTGGGGCTCTTCTGCATACATTCGTCGGCGATACCTGCCCGGTCGATGAAAATGGCCTGCCGCAATGTTATCTCTCTCTAGGTTTGGCGGTGCTAATGTTTATATTTTCCGCCATAGCGCGGCGGGACAATTTACTCCGTCACAAAAATTGAGTTCAGGTTCCCTATTTCCGGTAATGCATGCGGTCAAAAAATATGCTCCGCCATCGGCATAAAGGGAGTGGCTGTGCTTACTGAAACTAACCGGGAAGATTCTCGGCGGATCAGAGAAGCAAATTTAGGTATCAGTGAAGAAAGACCTGCCACTGGGCGCCAAAATATTTACTGGTTTCGAGCTTTTGGCCGGCGCAGGCGAAATTAACCCTTTTGCGACATTTAGCGGCAGCTATTCGAATCACATAAGCCGTTCCGGCAGTGGTCATTTGTCAGGTTTTCACCTAAAAAGACTTCATTATGAAAGCAGTCATTCTTGCGGGTGGATTGGGCACTCGATTGGCCGAAGAGACCAATGTAAAACCCAAACCCATGGTTGAAATTGGCGGCAAGCCAATTCTCTGGCACATATTCAAAATATACGCCAACCATGGCATCAACGAGTTCGTCCTGTGCCTGGGTTACAAGGGCTACGTAATCAAGGAGTATTTTGCCAATTACTTCCTGCATTCGTCAGATGTTACCTTTGACCTCGCAAACAACAGTATGGAAGTTCACCACAAGAAAACGGAACCCTGGAAGGTCACGCTGGTGGATACCGGCGAAGAGACCATGATTGGCGGGCGCATCAAACGCATCATCGACTATGTCAAGGATGACGATAGTTTTTGCCTGACTTATGGCGACGGGGTTTCGGATATCGATATCAACGCGCTGATCAAGTTTCATAAACAGGAAAAACGGCTGGCGACCGTGACCGGCGTGCAGCCGCCGGGTCGATTCGGCGCCATCGATTTCGAGGGCGGCAAGGTCACCGGCTTTAAAGAAAAACCCCAAGGTGACGGCGGCTGGATCAATGGCGGTTTTTTTGTGCTCTCGCCCAAGGTCGTCAACTACATAGACGGTGACGCCACCGTCTGGGAAAAAGAACCGATGGAAAACCTGGCCAAGGACGGCGAATTGTCGGTTTATCTACACGATGGTTTCTGGCATCCGATGGATACTTTGCGTGACAAGCGTTATTTGGAATCGCTGTGGAAATCCAAAAAAGCCCCGTGGAAACTGTGGCGGGACTGACGCCGCGATAAGTGTTTTTCTGGTCAAGGCGCAGGCCGCGAACGATCCCTTAATGGTGGAGCATTCATGAAAATACTGATTACTGGAAACATGGGTTACATCGGCCCGGTGCTTTACCGTGAGATCCGCACTAACTATCCCGACGCCGAAATTTGGGGATTTGACAATGGCTACTTCGCCCATTGTCTGACCAATGCCGCTTCGCTGCCGGAACGCGAAATCGACGTGCAGATATTCGGCGACATGCGCGAATTCCCGATGGAAGTACTCGATGATATCGATGCACTAGTACATCTCGGCGCGATCTCCAATGACCCGATGGGCAATCAATATGAAGCCGTGACCAATGCGATCAACGAGCAAGCCAGCAAAGCGATCGCACGCGCAGCAAAAGAGCGGGGCGTAAAGTCATTTGTATTTGCATCGAGCTGCAGCATGTACGGGGAAGCCGACGGCGATGCCAAAACAGAACAAGATAAGCTAAACCCATTGACCGCCTATGCGCGCTCAAAGGTCGCAATGGAGCAGGAGCTTGAGCAACTGGCGACGGATAAATTTAAAGTCACCGCACTGCGGTTTGCGACCGCCTGCGGTATGTCGCCACGACTGAGATTAGACCTTGTGCTGAACGATTTTGTCGCCTGCGCGATGACTACCGGCAAGATCACCGTGTTAAGCGATGGCTCGCCATGGCGGCCGTTGATCCATGTCAAAGACATGTCGCGTGCGCTGACCTGGGGGCTGGGCCGGAAGGAGGGCGATAATTTTACCGCGGTCAATGCCGGTAGCGATCGCTGGAATTATCAAATCAAGGACCTGGCGCAGAAGGTGGCGGAACTGGTCCCGGGCACCGAAGTCTCGATCAACACCGAAGCGCCGCCCGACAAACGCTCCTATCGGGTCAACTTTGCGCTATACGAAAAGTTGGCGCCAGAGCATCAACCCCAGGTGGATATTGACCAGACCGTGCTCGAATTGAAAGCGGGATTGCAGGGCATGAACTTCGCAGACGGCAATTTCCGCGAATCGAACTGGATGCGGCTCAAAATGCTCGAGTCACACATCCGGGATGGTACGCTTTCGACCGATTTAAAGTGGATATAAATAAATCCTGCTTAATACCATATCCACAAACGCGTGAATGATGATCAGATCAGGAACCTCAAAGTGAAATTTATTGAATCGCCACTGAAGGGCGCCTACACAATCGAACTTGAAAAACGCGGCGATGATCGCGGGTTCTTTGCGCGCTTTTTTTGTACCGAGGAATTCGCAGCGGAGGGCCTCGCGAGTTCGTTTGTGCAGATCAACAACTCGCTCACCGGCAAAAAGGGCACGCTACGCGGCATGCACTACCAGTTGGCGCCATCCGCAGAAGTCAAAGTGGTGCGCTGTATCAGCGGCGCCTTATTCGACGTCATCCTCGATCTCAGGCCAGATTCGCCAACCTTCGGCAAGTGGTTCGGCGAAACCCTAAGCGCTGAAAACCGCCTGATGATGTATTGCCCCAAGGGATTTGCCCACGGCTTCATTACGCTCGAGGAAAATACCGAAGCCTTATACCTGGTGTCTAATCCGTATGCGCCCGAGTTCGAACGCGGTATCCGCTTCAACGACCCCGAATTCAACATTGAATGGCCAATAGAGCCGCTGGAAATCTCGGACAAGGACAATAGCTGGCCGGATTTCGATCCTGAATGGCATGGCGTAGACACGTTCAGGGGCTTTTAGTGAAAATCCTGATCACAGGTGGGAGTTCTTTTACCGGCTATTGGTTCGTCAAGGAACTCGCCGCGGCTGGTCACGAAGTATTTGCTACATTCACTAAAACAAGCGCCGATCAATATGACGATCTGCGAGCCCGCAGGATCAATGAGAGCATCAAGCATTGCACCCCGGTGTGGAACTGCACTTTCGGCGATGAAGCTTTTATAAAATTGATCCGGCAGGAAAAGAGCTGGGACTTACTCTGTCATCACGCCGCGTTCGTCCAGGACTATAAAAGCATCGATTTCGATATCATGGCCGCAGTCGACGCCAACACTCATCATCTGAAAAATGTCCTCGCGCAGCTGGTTGATGTCGAGTGTGGCCAGGTGCTGTTAACCGGCAGCGTGTTTGAGCAGGATGAGGGCATGGGCGAGCAACCGCTGCGGGCCTTTTCACCATATGGATTATCCAAAGGGCTCACGGCAGAGATATTCAGATTATGGTGTCAGCAACTGGGTATCAAGCTGGCCCGATTTATGATCCCGAATCCGTTTGGCCCGTTCGAAGAAAAAAGATTTACCGCCTACCTGATCAATAACTGGCTCAACAATAAGATCCCCGCGGTCAATACGCCGGATTATGTGCGCGACAATATCCATGTGTCGCTGTTAGCGAAAGCTTATCGCCAATTTGCCGAAGAGATTGCGGCCGGAACGCATAGAACCCAGCTCAACCCTTGTGGTTATATCGAGTCACAGGGCGCGTTCGCGCGGCGGCTTGCAACAGAGATGAAGTCCCGCCTGGGTGGGTCCTGTGAACTGGAATTAGCACAACAGACAGTCTTCGATGAACCCAGGATCCGGGTGAATTTCGATCAACCCGATATCGCAGCTTTGGGATTTGACGAGCACAACGCATGGGATCAAATGGCCGAGTTTTATTTACAAAGCCAGGCCAAATGAACCTGCTGGTAGTCATCACATCTTATCGAGCGAGGGACCTGACCTTCGCTTGCCTGCAATCCCTGGCCAGTGAAGTGGCGGCCAATCCAGGCATGAAGGTCGGCATCTGCGACAACGGCAATGAAGACGACACTGCAAGCTTTCTGAACCAGGCCGCCGCCGACAATGGCTGGCAGGACTGGGTTTATATTAAGTCGGTAATGCCAAACCGAGGCTTTTCCGGCGGCAACAATGTGATCTTGAACGATGCTTTGGAATCAGATGCCGGTTATGACTACTACTTGCTGCTTAATGCCGATACGGTTGTGCGCCCCGGCGCCATTAAGCGGTTAGTCGAGACCGCTAGCAGCAAACCCGAAATTGGGATTGTCGGACCGAGGGTTGAAGATACTCAGGGCGGCGCGCAGGTTAGCTGTTTCAGATACATATCCCCAGTGAGTGAGCTAATCCGTTCAGCTGAAACCGGCCCTATTACCAAGTTATTCAAGAAATGGGACGTGCCAATTCAACCATCGGAAAATCCCGTGGCGCAGCAATGGACCAGTTTTTGTTGTGCATTGATACGCAAGGAAGTCATTCAGGAAATTGGCGTCCTTGATGAAGGGTATTTTCTCTATTTCGATGATGTCGATTATTGCCGATCCGCACGAAACGCCGGCTGGGAGATTTTGCATCAACCACAAGCCGTTGTTGTGCACCTTAAAGGTCAGAGCAATCCGGTAGTCAAAAATGCCGCCATGTTGCAAAGACGTCCTGGATACTGGTATCGATCGAGAAGCTATTATTTAAATAAATTTTATGGAAGGCCGGGCCTGCTGACCGCAAATCTGCTCTGGCATGGTGGTAGAATAATTTCATTCCTACGGGAACTTGCCGGAAACAAAAAACCACATATTTGCGAGCGCGAATGGCTCGACATCTGGAAGGGTTTTATGTCTTCCAACGACAAAACACGGCCCTGAAGCTTTGTTTTCCCCTGTGCATGCTCTTTAGTTGTTGAACTCTCGTCGTTCTCGACTTTCAGATAAAAACAGCGCCTGTTCCGAGATCATTTAAATCCCAATTTCTGCCATATAGCGTCGCTTATTTTATGTCTGCGGCGGCGCAAGAAGCGGACATTGGATGAACGGCGACTTTTAGCACAAAGGCGTGAGCAACTCGAATCAATACTTATACCGATTGTTATCCACTTTAAATTCAGACAAAACCCGCAATTATTATTCATTCCATCCGCGGTCAGTCATGAGGTAGGTCGCAAATGACGCGAGCCAATGGCTACCGGAATAATGTTCCGCCGAAACTGCAGCAACCCCCACGGTCGCATGAGTATCAGCGGTCGCTACCAAAGCAGCTTTCCTTCGATCACCCTCTGGCAATGCGCGGGCTATATTATAAAGATTCCAGGCGCGTGAGGAATTGACGCCATCAAGATGCACCAGCTTGCCATCGCTGGCATCTTTGACAATGCCTGGGTTGAGCCAATTGTCTGACCCATCTCTCGGGATTTTCGGCAGGAAATTAGTCAGCCATTTTGAAAACTCTTCATCGGTCAAAATCCGCCGCATGAGATCCGCTTCCATTAGACAGGGCGAAAGAAAGTCTTCCCCACTCGGCTCATAAGCCATTGGACAATTGGCATCTTGCATGTGAAACGCTTTCGCGCGCTCAATAATCAACTGCTCCATCTCGGCGTCGCCCGACACCCTTGCCCAATCGAGCATCACGCCAAAAGCAAAGGCGCTCTGATTGTGAGTCCCCAAACGAATGGGGTACGCCAATTTCGGAAGCCAAGCTTTAAGGCTGGCCGCAATTTCAGTTTCCAAAGGGTGTAGTATTGTTAGCCATTTCTTCGCTTGGGGGTCTTCCCACTCGCGTAGCTCTGTCATCAATTGCAAGAACCAAGCAAGACCGTACGGACGTTCCCATGAACCACGCGCCGGCCTTGAGAAATTTGCAACTTCCCCTGACAAGTTTTCAGCGGTGAAGCTTTTGTTTAGCTTCGCAATCGCCGCCTCTCTCCATACCGCGTCTTGTGGCCCAACCCGCAGCAAACGCACCAATAGCCAATGCCCGTGCACCGAACTGTGCCAATCAAAACAGCCAAAAAAGATTGGAAAAATCTCTTTGGGTCTCCCAATCGCTTCAGCGGTATCGGTCGTGCGGGAAATTTTATTGGGGAATTCCTGGTGCACGCAGGTCAATGCTAAGGCGGTAAACCGCTCGGCGAGTTCCGGTGATATAGATTGTGGATATTGCAGATGATCCGCAAGCTCTGTCGGTTCATCAACCCCACAAGCCAAAAGAATAAACGGCAAGAACAGGCCAATGAAATATCGTTTTCTCATGCTCTGACACCTCACAAAGAAACCATTCAACAACGCATATTCTAAATTGAGTTTCTTGTCGTACAAAATTTTCTAAAAAGACTGTTTTTGATCCCAATACGATCGGTTGAAATTTGCGACAATTCCGCACGAGAGCAAAAGACGGCCACCAATTTATGCCTAAAGTGATCGCAGGTCCGCTCGCGGGAGTTACATATTGGTTTTAATGCTGTCGCGGCGCCGTTCAGGATTTCACGGCTTTGGCAAATGTGCCGGTTAATTCCAATTTCATGCGTATGTCGCCAAATTCAGGCCTATTGTATAATGGAGCCAATTCGGGGAGCATGGCCACAAAGGGAAAGAAAAAGTCGCGATTTTCCATAGACTCGTTAATCGCCAGTATCGCTTCATCATGACGCCCGAGATAAGTAAGGCTCATCGCTTTAATGATCCGCTTGGGGCTGTTGCGCAAATTGCCTCCGGATATTTTCTCGATCTCCCAATTGGAAAATTCTTCGATTACCGTTTTGGGATCGCCCCGCTCGACATTGGCAATTTCTGCTTCTGTCGCCCCCAACGAGCGCATATAACTGATGGCGGCCTGCGCTGCTCGCGGGTAGCCCCGTTCCGCCAGATAAATATCGAGAAAGCATCTTGCCGTCGCGATGCTTACCGGCGCCAGCAAAGCCGATTCGGCGCAATGATCCTTGGACACAGCATTTTCGCCGAGTAAATACATGACCCAGCCGGCGTCGCCCCGCGCCGTTAGGGCTTGCGGATTAACCGCCCGCGCGTCGCGCACCATTTGTACCGCGAGTTCGTTCTCGCCCCGCAAAACATGGAATTTAGCAAGACTCATACGGGCGTCAACGGCGCCAGGATTAAGGGTGAGCGCTTTTTCAAAACTATCCCGCGCCGCAAGCCAATTGTGCTGAAAAGCCCAAAGCGCCCGACCCTTGAGCAAGTCAAGGTCCGCGTTTTCCGGATCCGCCGAAAGCGCGTCCTCGATCGCCGCCTCTACAAGTTCAACCTCATCCGCCGCCGCCGCCAGATAAAGGCTCCTAGCCAGACCTGCGCGCACTTTGGAAAATTCCGGATCAAGCGCCACGGTTTCACGAAAGCGAATGCTGGCGACGATGACGCTCTCTTTCGAATTTTCCGCCAGGGCGCGTTGGCCCTCGAGATACGCCTCAACCGCGCGCTTAACCGGCTCGGGCGCCGCCGAACGGTCGTTCGAGAAATCATCACTTATGAAACTGCCCGTCAGCGCAACTGAAAACGCAGCCGCCAGAACAAGTCTGAAAGAAGCGGCGACAGCCGCATGCGCCCTTGACCTGAAGATGCTTTTTAGTTGTACAGGTTCCGTAGGCAGCTGTTTTTCATCTTCGGTAATTTTTCCGATGAACCGATATCCCCTTTTGGGCAGGGTCTCGATAAAGATTGGTTGGCTTGCTGAATCTTCCAGCGCGATTATATGGCCGATGGTGTTTGGACACGCGGCGCCAATGGCGCCCTCGTCAATGATTTTACCGCCCATTACGGCGAAGGTTGGGGGACCGTGGAAGCGGGTTCGAAACTCCGTTTTCGCGACACCTGGACGCCGATAACTGAAGACCGGTGGAAGTGGCAGACAGAAATATTTCGCGACGACGAATGGCGCCCCTTGAGCGAGGCTGTCCTTAATCGTTTCGATCAGGATCTTTTTGCCGTAGATCAACACGAGGATAACTAGCCCATGTGAATATTACTAAGTGTACTGATTTCTCTTACCAACGCCGCCCATGCGCAGGAACGCAAAATAGAACCGGAACAAGTGGGCCCGCATTTGGCCTTTTTTGAACCGTTTGTCGGCGAATGGGCGGGCGCGCCTCGAGAATTTGGCTGGCGGATGATCAGCGGCGGCTCATCATTTTCCTGGCAGGGGAAAAATACGTTCATAAAATGGGAAGCCGCACTTGAACGGGACGGCGAGCGCATTCCTTCTTTCGATGCGCAGATCATGTGGGATTTAATCGAGGCGCGCGCCGAATATATGTTCTCGCTCGGCCACAGGTCCGGTCATGCCATTCAGGAAAGCGGATATTTTACGCCGACGCCCAAGGGCATGATCCGCCATGTGGAGGTTCGCTATGGCGCCGGCGTGCCGCTGCCCCCCGACGGAAAGCAAATCGCGCCGGAGGGCAGTTATTCACGCATATACCTCCAGACATTTGAAACCGTTGATAAAAATATTTTTCGCACGAAAGTTTTATATCTCACGGAAGACGGCGAATGGCGCGCCAATATCGCTGGCGATGACGGTGACTGGATCATCATGCGCAGGGTCAAATAAAGCACATTACTGCGCCCAGTTTTCATTCGGCGAGCCTTGTGGCCCTTGTCACTGTCTCACCATCTTTCCCTTTAGGATTACGATGCACCAAAACTCTCCCTTAACAAACCACCCTGACATCGATCATGATCACTGACGGGAAAAACGATAGCAACGGGCCAGTTTTCGTTATTACTGTCTCACGCCTGAACGCTACTTTGAGCATGCAACGAAAGGAAAAACATAGTCAGCGTATGTCGCAAAACGCCCATAACATCCACTTCGTTTGTCAAAGTCGGAGTGCTGATTCCTCCAACAAGGAGCCATCAAGTTCTCCAATTGTTAAGTCTGTATTGGCGCACAAGCGGACATAAGAAAAAGTACGCGTTCTTCGCAAAAATCCCAAAAAGAGGCAGTTCATGCCAAAACATTCTAAGTAGGCCTCGATAAAACTGCTGACATACGAACGAATAACATTGCTCCACCGCAATTTATTCATGACCGAAAGAATTGATTCCTCGCTTCAAATTCGACACAGCCATCTTCGCTGTGGCCGTGAGAACTATAGAGTTGACATTGGACCATAAAGCTGACGCACTCCAAGATCATGACTGAGGATCATCCGCTAACGAAACGCGAGTCTGATGTGCCTTCGCAACGGTCAATCACTGACAAGAGCCGAAAGCAAGTGAAAGCTGTTGGCAATGCGGGTCTCCCCCGTTTGCCAAAATTCTACGTAGCGGCCATCCTCGGCGACGAACGGGCGCGAGAAACAGTCCGGCGAAGATCGTCCGGAGAGCCTGACTGGCCCATTCCCCGAGACTTGAAAGGCGATATCGGCGTTCTTCGCGCATGGATGCAAATGCGAAACCGCATCCGCCGAATTAAGGATGAATCCCATGGCTTTGCGCCGGAACCTGTTCCGCCTGGCCAATTTGATCTTCATGTTGGAATAATGAGTCACGGCGCCGATGCTTTTGGCGCCTTGAAACGTTTTATTGGCGCATCGAATTTGCTTCGGCCGGACCTAGAAATCAAAACCCACCTCAAACGAAAGCACCTTGAGCTGTCTATTAAATTACATGGGGAATGTGACCCCGTCCAAGAGATATACAATGAAGTGTATTCGGTCGTTATTCACTGCGCTCTTCGATGGGTTACGGGGGAAAAAGTTCAAATCTCACATTTGCGCGCGGCAGCGCCGCCAGACGGCGTTGAAACGACGTTTGTGACAACGCTGGGACGCCCGGTCCGCCGCGAGGGTGTTGGGGTTACAATTTACTACAACGCGTCAGATGCACACGTCCCGTTACTCCCTGTAAAGCTTGGTCGCTGGGGTTCTGTCGTTGTTGATCAGTTCGTACGGGAATTGACGCTTTCTCAGATCACAAGACCAGATGCAGAGCCGCTTACACCGACGACAGATCGTGTCGCGAAAATGCTTGCAACGACGCACATATCCGAATCGACCATAGCCGGGCGTCTTGGACTAAGCATAGCCACACTTCGCCGCCGTCTCGCGGAAGAAGGCGTCAATTTCCGTGAAATCGCAAATCAAGCACGCCGCCGTCAGGCCGAAGCCATGTTGCAGACAGACCGGCCTTTCGCCGATTTAGCGGTCGAACTCGGGTTTTCCGATGAGCGCAGCTTTCGCAGAGCGTGCAAAAATTGGTTTGGAATGCCGCCGGTAGAATATCGGCTGTATTTGCAGCGTGGATAAAACCAATGCGGGTTTTTCACTTGTGTGAGCGAAAATGTCCCCCTCAATGTTGACTTAAAGCGTCCTTGTCTCATGGCGTCACTCGACACCTAATTGGCCGATGCTCAAAATAGACTGGGCGGCAAGGGAGGGTGAAATGGTTCATTTCAACAAGCAGGCTGAAACAAAAATAATAATTGCCGTGCGGATGAAGGAGAAATGGCGCACCAGCGTTCTTTCGGCCCTGATGTGCACGGCGGCCGTAACACCGTTGATGACCGCGCCCGCCGCCACTGCTGCTGAAACCAGCAAGAATGCCGATACTGAAATTCCAGCCCCGGGTTCTGCCGACACAACTCGTCTTGCAATGCTTCAGGGAGCATCTAACGAAACCGCCGACGGCCAAGCAGGCTCCACCTCTTCACCGAAAGCCGGCGTTGATCAAATCATCGTCACAGCAGAAAAAAGAGCGGTAAACGCGCAACGCACGCCAATTTCAATTAAGGCCTTTGATTCAGACGCCTTACAGCGTTCTGTCATTGAAGACCTTTATGACATCGGCTTGCAGACGCCGGGCGTTATCGTCAACAAGGAAATTGTTGGTAAGGTCTATATTCGCGGCATTGGGACTGAGAATTTAACTGTTGGCGGCGATCCGGGCGTCGCGGTTCACGCCGACGGCGCCTATATCGCTCGCACATCGGCGGCGAATTTCGACCTGCATGACGTAGAGCGCGTCGAGGTGTTGCGCGGCCCGCAAGGCACGCTTTACGGACGAAATGCTACGGGCGGCTCTATCAATATAATTTCCAAAGCCCCGACCGAGGAATTTTACGCGAAGGCGGATTTTCAATATGGAAGCCACGACCGGTTTCGATATGGCGGCGTCATCAGCGGTCCTTTGTCGGATAAACTTCTAGCCCGCGTAAGTTTTGTAAAAAGCGATCGCGATGGATTTGCCGAAAACCTCTTGACCGGTTCGTCACTTGATACTGAAGACGTTACGATGGGTCGGGCGCGTTTACGGTTTCTGCCCACTGACGATATCACGTTTGATCTAATTGGTGAGTTTTCGATTGACGATTCAAAACCTGCTCCGTTTAAACAGCTTGAGTTTTCGGATCTGTTCGAGGGCATGAACGGCGCGTTCGATCCGCCGGGGCTGCGCTTCGTGGCGCAAGAATCGCCAGTCGAAGAGCATCAAGACCAGTACGGCGTCACCGGCATCTTGAATTGGGATTTTTCCGGCGTCACGCTCACCTCGGTGTCTGCCTATCGTAATATCGATTTCTTTGTAGCGTTTGATGGAGACGCAGTTGATA
The DNA here is from genome assembly GCA_021776415.1 of Hyphococcus sp. Taxonomy (GTDB): domain Bacteria; phylum Pseudomonadota; class Alphaproteobacteria; order Caulobacterales; family Parvularculaceae; genus Hyphococcus. Next base: position 39,027 of record JAJFFY010000008.1, on the reverse strand, counting down.
TCACCTTCCAGAATTTTGAAGATGCCAATGAGTCCGAACAGTTCACGCAGGAAATCAGGCTGGCCTCCAATACTGACGGCCCCCTCGATTGGATTATTGGCGGTTATTATTTTAACGATGACGGCCATCAAGAAATTTTTATTCCTATTCCGGGGTTTGGGTTTGATATTCTTCACATCGCCGACATCAAAACCAACGCTTTCGCTGCATTCGGCCAAGCGAGCTATGCGCTTTCATCACAGCTCAATGTAACCGCCGGCCTACGATACAGCACCGAGGACAAAGAAGCCGAGCAGTTTACCGACTTCGGTTTTATTCCGCCGATCATGCAGCCTCTCAATCAGGATTCCGACGCGCTGACGCCACGTTTTGCCGTTGAGTTTACGCCTAATGACAACGCCCTGCTTTACGCAAGCGTGACACGCGGCTTTAAGTCAGGCGGGTTTACGTTCAATGGATTTCAAGGAAATTTTGATCCGGAATTTGTGTGGTCGTATGAAGGCGGTTTGAAAACCCAATTCGCCGAAAATCGCGCCCAAGCGAATGTTTCCTTCTTCTATTATGATTATACGGATCTCCAGGTGTCGAAACTTGAAAATAACGCAGGCGTTATTACTAATGCCGCCGATGCAACGATCTGGGGTGGCGAATTCGAGTTCGTCACACGGCCAAATGATTTCTTCGAATTCAATGTCGGCCTGTCATATCTTAATGCCGAGTTCGATGAGTTCCTCACCGAAGACCCGAGCAATCCTGGTCTCGGCACAATCGATCTTGCCGGCAACAACCTCACCCGGTCGCCAGAATTTACCGCCAATGTCGGCGCTCAATTCGATGCCCCGGCCGGCAGTTGGGGAACGGCGAGCCTGCGCGTCGATTACCAATATCAGGCCAAAAGCTTTTTCACGCCCTTTAATCGCGATCTTTCCGCACAAGAAGCTTTCAACCTCGTCAACGCCCGACTGTCCCTACAGGATAACGACGACGCATGGCGTTTCGCGGTATTCGTGAAGAACGCCTTTGACGAAACCTATTTTCTCAACATTCTTGAATCGGGCGTTGAAGCTGGCAAACCCGAAGGCTTCCTCGCGCCGCCGCGCACTTGGGGGCTGCAAGTCTCGCGTGTCTTTTAAGGCCACAGCGGTTGCAACAAAGCTCGATCGGGACTCTAAAGCGTTTCTTGATCGTGCGAACACCGCTGAAGGCCCACCGCTTGAAGAAATGTCGCTCGACGATGCGCGCCAAAGTCTCAAAGAGCTTTACCTTGGAGCAGGAGAATCTTTTCGTCGTCTTTTTAAAATTGAAGATATTAAAATTGACGGCGACGACGGTTCAGTTGCACTGCGAATCTATTCAGGGAAAAGGCGCTTAGTTAGCAAGGCGCCGGCTATCTTGTTTTTTCATGGCGGCGGCTGGGCGCTCGGCGACGTTGGATCATACGACAATTTCTGCCGCTTTTTGGCGTGGAAGACATCTGCCCAAGTAATCAGCGTAGAGTACCGCTTGTCGCCGGAACACAAGCTTCCAGCGGGCTTCAATGATTGCTTCACAGCGCTAGAATGGCTTGCAACGAATGCGCAATCGATCGGCGTCGATGCAAACCGCATTGCGGTCATGGGCGACAGTGCCGGCGGCAACTTCGCCGCGCTGGCCGCTATTCGCGCACGCGATAGAGGAATACCTCTTGCCGGGCAAATCCTTCTTTATCCGGTGCTCGCGCTCGACGGAGGACGATGCTATCCTTCGCGTACGGAATTTGGCGGCGGTGATTATTTCATCTCACAAGCGAGCATCGCCTGGACGGTGGAGCTTTATCTTAACAATTCCAAAGACGCCGCCTCGCCGCTGGCGACCCCGCTCAATGTCGAAAACCTCAATGGGCTCGCGCCAGCGCTTGTGATTGTGGGCGGCTTCGATCCTTTGCGCGACGAATGCAAAGCATTTGCGGACCGCCTCACCGACGCCGGTACACCGGCCGAGTTTCGTTGTTACCACACAACGATACACGGATTCATGTCTTACTCCGGGGCCCTAAAGATAGGCCGGACCGGACTTCACGACACCGCAGCGTGGATAAAGCGCCGTCTTTGAAGAAAGGGATTAAATGTGAAGATCAAGGCGGCAGTGCTTCATGAAATTGGCGCGGCGGAACCGTTCGCGCAATCAAAACCGCTGAATGTTGAAACGCTTGATCTCGCGCCGCCTGGCGAAGGCGAGATCCTTGTCGAGATCAAGGCGGCGGGCCTTTGTCATTCAGACCTATCGGTGATCAACGGCGCCCGTCCGCGCCCGACGCCGATGGCGCTTGGGCACGAAGCGGCAGGCGTCGTAAGGGAATTGGGACCAGGCGTTCACGATCTTGCCGCGGGCGATCATGTCGCCTTGGTTTTTGTCCCAAGCTGTGGCGCTTGCGTGCCGTGTGCGGAGGGTCGGCCAGCATTGTGCGAGCCTGGCGCGGCTGCCAATCTTGCTGGTGAATTACTGGCGGGCGGGCGCCGTCTGACGCTCGACGGCGCGCCGGTGCATCATCATCTCGGCGTTTCCGCATTCGCAAGCCACGCTGTCGTCAGCCGACGTTCGGCCGTGAAGATCGATCCCGAATTGCCTTTCGAGGAAGCCGCCCTATTTGGTTGCGCGGTAATTACCGGCGTTGGCGCCGTCCTCAACACAGCCAATGTTTCAGCCGGTTCTACGGTTGCCGTGATAGGGCTCGGCGGCGTCGGGCTCAACGCCCTTCTAGCGGCGCGAACAGCCGGCGCGCGCACTGTCATTGCGGTCGATCTGCGCGACGACAAACTTGCCACCGCTCTCGAACTCGGCGCAGATCACGCCGTCAGTGCAACCGATCCGGATTGTATGAAAATCATGCGAGATCTCACCGAGGGCGGCGTCAATTTTGCGATCGAGACCGCCGGCTCGATTCCTGCGCTGGAACTTGCCTTCGCCGTCACCCGGCGCGGCGGTGAGACGATCACCGCTGGCTTGCCTCATCCGGACAAGCTCCTTTCTTTATCACCAGTTCTGCTTGTGGCTGAAGAACGCAAACTCAAAGGCAGCTATCTTGGAAGCTGCGTTCCTTTGCGCGACATTCCTGTATATATTGACCTTTACCGCAAGGGAAAATTGCCGGTGGATAAATTGAAGAGCGGAACAATTGCGTTGGACGACATCAATGCCGCCTTCGACAAACTAGCCGCCGGCGAAACCATTAGACAGATTATAACATTTTGAAACCATGACCGACAAATACACGACGCAGATCGAACCAGAATTCGCGCAACTCATAAAAGCTGCAAAAAAAAGTCAGCTTCCCGAACTGCATATACTGGCGCCGGATGCTGCGCGTTCGCAATACGCCGCCGGTGTCGCGCTTATCGCCAAAGGCCCCCCAGACATGGCGAGCGTGAAAGATCTTCGCATTGAAACGCCGGAGACGATCTTGCCCGCGCGTCTTTACCGGCCACACAGCGCGCCACCGAAAGCAACATCCTTACTGGTCTATTTCCATGGCGGAGGGTGGAGTTTCGGGTCGATTGATACACACGACCATATCTGCCGGCATCTCGCAATCGCGTTTGATGGACTTGTTCTTTCCGTCGGTTATCGTCTGGCGCCGGAGTACAAATTTCCCGCCGCCGTCGAAGACGCGATAAGCGCCGCGACTTGGGCGAGCGACAACGCCCGCACGCTCGGCGCTGACCCTGCGAAATTATTCCTTGGCGGCGACAGCGCCGGCGGCAATCTGGCCGCGGTAGCTGCGATTGCCGCACGCGACATGAACGGGCCTCCGGTTGCTGGACAGTTGCTGATCTATCCTGCGACGGACATGTCTATGGGTTTTGCCTCGCATACAGCGTTTGGCGATGATTACCGGTTGACGCGACCGCTCATGGTTTGGTCGGCGTTGAATTATCTGCGCGACGGCCGCGACGTGACCGACCCGCGCGCATCACCGCTGCTTGCGACAAGCCACGCCAATCTGCCGCCGGCAATCGTAATCACGGCGGGGTTTGACCCGCTCCACGATGAGGGCGAAGCCTACGCGAATATCCTGCGCAAAGCCGGCATTGACGTCGACTACATCTGCTATCCCGGCGCCGTTCACGGATTCATAGGCATGACCGGCGTGTCACAAACTGCCGAAGAATGCCTGGCATTTGCAGGCAGAACTCTGCGAGCCGCAGCATACAGATCATCTGAAACTGCCGAATGAGACGAGCGATCCGATTTCGCTCAAACAGGTAATGCCGGACGATATTTAAATGGAGAATATCTTTGATGACTGAAAGCCGATTTTTCCGTGAGGACTGTTACATTGGCGGCGAATGGATCGACGGGCCGGAACGCATTGTCGTGACCAACCCGGCATCCAGCGAAGCCATCGGCTCGGTTCCGAATTTGGGCCGGAAGGAAACAGATGATGCGATCAATGCTGCACATGATGCTTTTTTGGTATGGCGCGAGAAACCGGCGATCGAGCGAGCAAATGTTTGTCAGCGTTTTTATCAAGCGCTCATGGATAACCAACAAGAACTCGCCCGTATATTAACCGTCGAAATGGGAAAACCGTTCAAAGAATCCATGGGCGAGGTTGCGTATGCTGCAAGTTTTTTTCGCTGGTTCGGAGAAGAGGCCCGGCGCATCTATGGCGATGTTATTCCATCCCCCTGGAGCGATAAGAGGATTATTGTGACTAAAGAGCCCATCGGCGTTGTCGGCGCAATCACACCATGGAATTTTCCGACCGCCATGATTGCACGCAAAGCCGCCGCCGCTTTGGCCGCAGGCTGCACCATAGTTGCGAAACCAGCAAGCCAAACGCCTTTTTCGGCGACGGCATACGGTGTTCTTGCCGACGACGTTGGCGTTCCACCAGGCGTCATCAATATCATTACCGGAACCGCAGCGCCGATCGCGGATACAATGTGCGAAAACCCCAAGCTACGAAAGATTACGTTCACAGGTTCAACGAAGATCGGAAAAGCACTCGCGTCCAAGGCAATGCAACATATGAAGCGCGTGTCGATGGAATTGGGCGGCAACGCGCCTGTCATCGTGTTTGACGACGCCGATCTTGATCGAGCAGTCGAGGGCGCGTTGATCAGCAAGTACCGCAATTCAGGCCAAACTTGCGTATGCGCCAACCGAATCTTGGTGCAAGCCGGCGTGTATGACAGTTTCACCGATAATTTCGCAGCCGCTGTGGCGAAGTTTAAAGTCGGCGACGGCCTTATGGAGGGAGTGGACCAGGGGCCGCTCATTGACGAAATGGCAGTGCGGAAGGTCGAACGGCATATTGAAGATGCAGTCTCAAAAGGGGCAAGCATAATCGCAGGCGGCAATCGTCACGCCAAAGGCCTTACATTTTACGAGCCAACAGTTTTGCGCGACGTAACGCCGGACATGCTCATTGCACGCGATGAAACTTTTGGCCCCGTCGCGGCGCTATTCAAATTTCATACTGAGGCAGAAGCTGTCCAAATGGCGAACGATACCGAATATGGTCTTGCCTCGTACTTCTTCACGAAGGATTTGGGTCGCGCCTTCCGCGTCATGGAAAAACTTGAATACGGCATGATCGCAATCAATGAGGGCATTCTTTCCACAGAAGTCGCCCCTTTCGGCGGCGTCAAAGATTCCGGCCATGGACGGGAAGGCTCGAAATACGGCCTCGATGACTACATCAATACAAAATATGCGCTGATTGGAGGAATTTTCGACAACTAGATTTCACTTGGAATTGAACTAGCGGCCGGATCTGAGAGTGAAAACAGTTTTTGCCCCATGTCGCGCCAATGGCTGTACCGCCCATGTCTGACCGCTCGATTGCAATGCCCGACCGTCTGCTCCCAGGGTGATATCTACCTGTCATCAAATTCTTCACAAATGCCGCATTTGTGGACTGGAAACTGCTACCCGAAAATTAGGCGCGCCGCAATGTCAAGTGCTGCAATTTTGCGCGGGATATAGCCCTGTTCGATGGCGATGGCGCGCCTGTTGGCGCCGATGATTTGGCGGCGCCGCAATATGAGAGAAGCAAATTCGCCAATAGGCGGTCCGCCTTGCAACAAGGGCGAGTTGTTAGTCAGAAATCTCCGCTATAGGCGCAGGAGGTTTGGGAAATTCGTGTGCGCCTGACAATGGCAAACAAAGTCCGCGATCTTGCATTATTCAATATCGCGCTCGACAGCAAGCTGCGAGGGTGTGATCTCGTGGCACTTAGAATGTCCGACGTCTGCCGCGGCAAATTCAATATGTCTTCATTGCTTAACGCTTTCTCGCCATCCCATTACCCCCATTCTTCGTAAAATATCACGAATTTTGAGGCTCAGTTATAAGGGGCAAGACAGGTTTGTTGCATCGGTCTGTGATCGCCGCGTCGCATTCTTGCGTCCAACTGCTTCACCCACCTCGCGAGTGGGTCATCCGAAATCAGCAAACAGAGATAAACCGCCAAGCGTCGCTACTTGCTCCGTTCAGAGAGGTTTTTTGCTCGGCACTCGGATACACACGCCCCGCAACCCCGCATGAAACAGGGCTTACAGAATAATGCTCAAAGGACCATGAAAATTGGATGACTGAAAGGTGGGCGGAACAGTCCAGCCGCAACCTTTCTCCGCTCAGTTTTCCCTGATAAATGGGAATTTACACGGAAAATATGCGTTTTGGGCTCATTTAGCGAGAATTCACGCCGAAGATGTACGCGAATTCAGTGCTTTAGGCACGGTTTTCCTACGAAAATTAACAGGGAACATTTTCGGCGGATCAGAGAACAAAAATTAAGTATCAGTGTAATGAGACCGGCTACTGAACTCCACAGAATTCACCAGATTTAAGTTTTTGCTAAGCACAGCTGTGGCGCAGGAAATCGTGACCGCGTGGCGGTCGGCCGAATATTTCGAAAGCGACGCGCGGTCTCATCTGCGAAATGAACCTGGTAAGTCATTTATGGGTGTGCCGCGTATTCACAGCGGAGGATTGTCCTTAGCGAGGTTAATCAGCGTTTTCTGCGTGTTATGTATGTCGGCACCTTGTGAACTTATTAAATTCGCGCACGACCAACGCGAGCGACCGTAGTTTCCCGAACAACAAGGCTCGTTGGCGTGAGTTGTGACGAAACTTCTTCTCCCGCAAGCTTGCGAAGAAGTAGATTGACCATTATCTCACCGCCCAGTTTTATGTTTTGATCAACTGTTGTGAGCGGCGGCATGATCATGCCTGACTGACCAATATTATCATAACCCACCATTGCGACGTCACCAGGAACGGAAAGCCCTTTCGCCTGAACCGCGTGCAAAGCGGCAATGGCAAGCACGTCTGATGACGCAAATATCGCATCGAATTTGCACCCATCTTCGATTAGCCTGGCAACTCTGTCGTGGGCTTCTTGACCCCCGAAGTCCAACTCCAGAACAAGATCAGAAGGGTGAGTAAGGTTTACCGTATTATAGGCCTCGAGAAGACCATTATACCGAAGCTTCACTTCCGGAAGCGCGAGGCTTCCAATGAACAAAATACGCCGTTTACCAAGCGACAAAAGATGAGCGCCAACTGCGTATCCCCCCGCCTTGTTATCGCTCCCCACCAGCGTATAGCTTTCATTTTTTTCCGAGCCACCCCAGACAACAACCTTGTTGATGATATCGCCCAACCGATTAAGTCGCTCCGAAAGACCTGCCTGACCAATAACAATGAGACCGTCCGCTCGACCGGTCTGCAATAGTCGTTTTTCGGCGATCGTCTGTTCTCCTTCCGGCAGGTGCACGATGAGATCGTAGCCGCGTTTAGACGCAGCCGAACTCACCGCACCAACCATTTCGAGAAAGAACGGGTCCGAAATCCCCTGCCCGGACTCCGGCCGCAACGGGATGACGATACCGATCGCCTCACTGGATTGTTTTCTGAGATTCCGCGCCGAAACGTTCATCACATAGCCAGTTTCCTCGGCTATCTTACGGATACGTTCCTTGGTCTCAGTTTTGACAACCGGGCTATCGTTCAGCGCCCGCGATACAGTTGAAACATCAACACCCGCGAGCTTTGCCAATTCAGGCATGGTCGGTTTTTTTTGTTTAGGAAGCATTCAAGTTCCAACTTGAGGTTTCTGCGTTACTGATTGTGTGGGGAGTATTTATGATAATATTAGGCGAAGCCATTCTTCATGGGGTGGAAGTTTCGTGAGGCACTTATCAACAAGAGATGAGATATCGTTATCGCTCCCAGCATCAGGCCCATGGCTTTTATACGCGCAATGCTCCATTCCAAACAAAATAAATTCATAGCTCTCCAGGGAAAATAGCCTCTGATTCAATGCAAAGTCGAGATCAGAAGGCGGTCGCGTGCGCCAAAGCTCAAGCCTGTCACTCAAGCTGTCGAGAACGGCAGACTGATCAGTCGCCGCCGTCCAAAAGGGCGTATCGCGCCGAAGAGACGTCACATAATGAAGATTGATGAAATCCAACACTTCTTCATAGAGGCCTTGGGTCAGACAATTGAAATGCGCGGCGGTCTGCGATGGCGCCAACCGATAGCCGGGGATAAGTTCGCTAAGCGCCTGGGCCGCGAATTCGATCATATATAGCCCTGATGATTCCAGAGGTTCAAGAAAACCGTCAGCCAAGCCGACTGCGACGCAATTTCCCGCCCATGATTTGATCCGCTTGCTCGTTTCGAAACGAATATGACCAACTTCCAAATTATCTGCATGGGCGCCTTCAGACGCTCTTAGTTCGGTCTCGGCGTCATCCTCGCTCAGAAAGGCGCTCGAATAAACATAGCCGAGGCCTCGCCTTGAGGTGAGATTTATGTCCCAGGACCAGCCGGCAGCTTTTGCCGTCGCTAGTGTGTAAGGGCGGATCCGCTCCGGACGATGAAGGTCGTAGGGAACACGCATAGTCGCCGCACGATCACACAAGAAACTTTTCTCATACTGTTGCTTGCTGACACCAAGCGCTTCGCCGATAAGGCGCGCGCGAAACCCTGTGCAATCAACATAAAGGTCAGCACTCAATCGTTCCTCAGCATCTGTCGTTACGGCTATGATGTTGCCATCTGCGCCGATCTCAACATCACGCACGAGCACTTTTTTGTGTTTGATCCCCCGTGCAGCGCCCCAGTCGGCAAGCGTATTCGCCAACATCGCCGCGTCCAAATGATAGGCGTAGGGAAAAGTTGAACCATAATCTGGCCACCCAACTGCTTTCGGCGCACGATTGTGATCGGAAAGGTGTGATAATAGCGAGAAGGTTTTATCGAATGGTGTCTGCGCACCGCTCGCTAGCCAGCCTCGAACCTGGCTGTCGGTTTCGGGTCGTTGACGGCGGTCAAAGGGGTGATCGTATTGGGCGCCAGGATTCCAGTCTACAAATCGGATCGCATTCTTGAACGTCGCCTCACACCCTCCCATGAATTCTCGTTCGGGCATCCCGATCGTCTGAAGTGTCCGCCTTATGCTTGGAACGGTAGCCTCGCCAACGCCGATGATTGGAATATCCGGCGCCTCCAGGAGAATGATTTCGAAGCCGGGCGTCGTGTCGCCATTTAGAGCGGCATTCAAAACATTGGCTGTGATCCATCCGGCGCTTCCCCCGCCGACAATCAATATCCGCATCACAGCATTTGAGACCTTCAGATCATCCCCCCCCCTCAACGCCCTAGTGGCGCTTTCTTGCAACTTGCGATTTTCAGATATAGGGCGATAATACAAAAATTGCAATCGATTGGGTTTTGATAAGATGTCGGAATTTAACATCGTCATTGTCGGTGGCGGAACAGCGGGTTGGATTTCTGCTGCATTTCTGTCGACGCAATTACCGCTTACGCTGGGGCGTCCAGTCAAAGTGACCCTTATCGAGGCCAGCGACATTCCGATTGTCGGCGTTGGTGAGGCGACGATACCGACATTGCGCCAAACGCTTGCAGCATGCGGGATCGATGAGGCCGAATTTTTGCGTGAGTGTGACGCTACATTCAAGCATGGCATTGAATTTGTGCAATGGCGCAAAACCATTTCAGAGGCGCCCGGGGAAGCCTATTTCCATCCCTTTGGTGAGCCACTAACAGTAGCCAACCACAATCCTGCGCGACAATGGAGTCGGCTCGGCGTTGAAGAGCGCAGCGCCTTTGCTGATTTATTCTCTGTGCAGAAAGAAATGGCGCTTGCCGGCCGCGCGCCTAAATCTTTACAGGATCGCGCCTATGATGGGGCCCTGCCTTACGCCTACCACCTGGACGCCGGACGTCTTGCAGAATTCTTGAAACACCGTTTTCGCAAGCGATCGATTGAGCACATCATTGCTCGCGTCGAGCAAGTCAACATGACTGAAGAAAACAATATCGCCGAACTGCAACTCGATGACGGCCGTACAATTGATGGCGATCTATTCATCGACTGTACCGGATTTGCAGCACGATTGATCAACGCTGATAACAAAAACAGTTTCAACAGTAAATCTGATATACTATTCGTTGACCGCGCGGTTACGACCCGAGTACCGCATCGGGGTGTCGCAGATATCAAAGGTTTCACTCGAAGCACGGCGCAGGAGTCCGGCTGGATGTGGGACATTGCCTTGCAAGGGCGACGCGGCGTCGGACATGTCTACTCTTCACGCCATGTGGACGATGAAACAGCGCGCCAGACATTAGCAACCTATCTCAATGTGGACCCTCAATCACTGGAAAGCCGCAAACTTGATATGCGCATTGGCTATCACCAACATCAATGGCGCGGAAACTGCGTGGCGGTTGGCTTATCAAGTGGTTTTTTAGAGCCGCTCGAATCGACTGGAATCTACCTTATCGAAATGGCTAACTGGGCGTTGGCTGATCTGATCCCGCGGTTCGCATCCGGCGCCAATGCTGCGACCCGATTTAACGAGATCATGTCCAACCACTATGAAAATATCGTGGATTTTCTTAAACTGCATTACTGTATCAGCCAAAGGCGCGATTCAGCTTTCTGGCGCGACAATACCGATTTGAAATCAATCCCTGACACTCTGATCCAAAAGCTTGAAACCTGGCACGACAATATACCGAGCATCTATGATTTCGACCGGACCACACAGTGTTTTTCAGTTACGAATTACCAATTCGTCTTGTTTGGGATGGGCTGGCCAGGTCACATTGTGCCAGATATGGATAAACGATCTGAGATTGCCGCCATGTTAGCGCAACTGGCTCAGCGCCGAGACCGCCTACGCCAATTCGTCATGCGGGATACAGTGGACAATAAAACCATGTTTGGCGCGCTGGGCGTATCTTAGTTTTAGCCAAAATCTAATCTTGAACGCCGCTCAAAAGAAAAGAGGCACCGCAGTTCTTATCCGCAGCGCCTCAAATTTTCCGCATAATTCCCGCCTCATAACCTAAGAAGGAGGAAAGATAAATGACACGACCTTGCCTCCGGGAGGAAAAGCGAGACCGTGCCGTTAAAAGGGGTCGTCACACCGTGACGACCCCTTTTTATTAAAACGAGTACCGCAAAGAAGCGGAAATCGTCCGCCCGAGGATGGAACGCCCGATTGTATGGTCGTTTATCCCATCCCCATCCGTGTCGAAAATACGACCGTCATTGTTACTTTCTGTAATACCTGTTGCGTTAAACAGGTTATTAGCATTCACCGACAGTTCCAGGCCGTCAGTGACGGACACCGCTCCATACAGATGCACCACGGAGTAGCCGTCTTGGGTCAATGTATTTGCGAAATTAGCGGGACTATCTGTTGTGCCAACCCAGCTTCCGCCGATACGGAAACGATCATCCAAGTTATAGGCCGGCGAAATTGCCCAGATAAAGTCAGCCTGACGCTGAGGCGTGTTGCCTACCGTTGCTGGCGCAGATGTCGACGCTGAAATTTCTGCATCCGTCCAAGTTGCTGTGGCGGCCAGTTCAAAATCGCCGATCGCATAGAATGTTTCGAGCTCGATACCTTTCGACTCGTATTCATTCGCGATCGTCGTTGGCGTGCCGCCGCCGGTCAGTTGTGTATTGCTTTCTTCGGTCTCCGTATAGAAACCAGTCAAGTAGAAGTCGAGCCGGCCGTCGCCAAGGGATGCTCCCTGTAACTTAACACCAACTTCATATTGGTCAGCGACATCGACGTAAGTGTCCTCACCGCCTGGAATAAGACCGCCGCCAGGAACCTGAGCGTTGCCCAATTGCCGTTCACCGTTGAAAGAGGCGCCGCTCGATGCGCGCGCGAAGACAGCAAGGTTATCCTGGACCATGTAGTTTACCCCTACAGACCAGGCAACATTGTCGACTTCGAAATTCGCTTCAGCGCCAACCGTGCCGGTATTCACGGAAACATCCGCTTCCGCCGCACCAATGACGCCGTCCCCATTTACATCGAAGGGCGCGCCAATCGCTTCAGTACGAATACCAGTTTGCTTGAGGTTATCGTAACGGACAGAACCATCAATGCTAAGCTGGTCATTGCTCCAGCCAACGAATACGAACGGAGAATTAGCTTGGTATTCCAGATCGTAATTCCGGTTGTTGCCATTCCAACCAAACGCACGATTGAAGCCAAGAACACCATCCGTCGTCTGACCAGGAACGCTGATCAAAGCGGCTTCGTTTTGCGTCGTCGACAGAAGTGCGTTCCAGTGCCAGTCTTGATTAAACTGCTGGTTCATGAAGAAGTGACCAAGTGTCACATCAACTGTTGACCCTTCCAGATCAAATGACTTCGACAATTTAAGCTCGTTTGCGAAGTTGCTCATGTCGTCGAGATCAACATTAAAATATGCAATCTCACTGACCAAGTTGTTGCCGGTCAATCCGATCAACGCCGCATCGGAAAGCGCCGTACCTGCATTGGGGCCATTAAAGATAGTTGCGCCTGACGTAGTCCCAAAACGATTCTCAAAGCCGTCAACATTGTGCGTAAACAAACCATTGAAGTTGCCTGAGATATCTTGATAACGCGCCTTATTATTCAGCGTGACGCCAGAACCAAGATCAAAATCAACTTCGGCGCCCACAGATTTGACTTTGGCGCGAATGCCGTCAGCCAAGTCATAATTGTTGATTGTATTTGTTCCATCGACATCGCGGCCAAACCGCGTGAAGGGGCTTTGCAAACTGTCGGTATTTGCGTCAAAGCCAGGAACGCCTTCACCGACCACATCGCCATTTAGGACAAGCGCTTGAGGGAAGTATGCAGCATCCTTTTTGTCAATCCATTTGCCCGTCACCCGAACGAAGCCGTTCTCGAACTCTTTCGTCAGTGAGCCGCGTATTTGACCGCCAGAAATCGTATCAAATCCAGAGTCGCGGTAGTCGCCACCCTGTTGGAAATGGCCGCCGATATGGTAATACATGTCGTCGGAGATCCGCCCGCCATATTCAAGGTCGACACGGTAATCATCATAGTCAAGACCGAATGTGACCGCTGCGCTTCCGCCCTCTTGCGCGCCTGTCTTGCTGATCAGGTTGATAATGCCGCCAGCTCCATTGGTCGTAAGGGTAGAAGCCGTACCGCCGCGAACGCTTTCGACGCGGGCCAATGTACTATCTAACTTTACGTAACCATCAGCGGGTGCGAAATCGAAATCACCAAACAATAGTACAGGCAGACCATCCTCGTGTGTTTGGAGAAATTTTGCGCCGCCAGTTGAAAGTGGAAGACCGCGAACAGCCACGTTGGAGTTACCGCCGCCCGAGGAGCTCTCGGAACGAATGCCTGGAAGATTACGATAGACTTCAGCCAGGTTGCGCGGACCCCTGTCAACAATCTTGTCGATATTCACCGAGCTGACAGAAATTGATGTCTCGACTTTGTTCTTACCCGCAGCGATCGGAACACCAGTTACAATGATCGTATCATCCACCACAGGTGCATCCTGCGCGAATGCCGGTGAAGCCATTACAGCAATCGACGCTACCGATAACAGCAATGATTGCTTTGAAAAATTATGCATTTTTCCTCCCTTTCCCTTTCGGGGTTATAGAACCAAGGTCTCGCCCTAAAAATTACCTCAACGCGAGGGTTTGGGACTGGAGGAAAACCGATTTCACAAACGATTGCAATATGCATATTACAATCGTTTGTAGTAGGCGTTGATAATCCCAAAGCTATGTTGCAAAGAGGTTACACATAAGAAATGCTGTGTAAGCAGCTACCGACAGATTCTGCTAACAACCGCATATCAGCTACAGCCGACCAAAAGGAACTGACTGGCAGGAAGTCGCCCTTTTTGCACAAAATATTGCGCGCGTAGTTAATATCACTCGCAAAACCAAGGCTGGTTTTTTCTACCTAATAGGCCAGGATTAGCGTTCTTGGCGCCTAACGATATCCGCCAATGAGGATACAGAAGGTAAACGCATGGACAGCGTTTGCTCAGGCCATTAGTCCGAAACAAGATAGTCTGATTAGATTCCAATTACCCAACTGTCGCAGGTAGTTCCAATATTTTCACATTAGACTGTAAGGAGGGGTCTATACAGATCGTACGCAAAGGCGCGACGGTCAATTGCAAGGCCTCAGAATGATACTCCGTATACGCTGATAGTAAATTTAGGCGGCCTGTCGATGTATCAATTTCCTCAATAACACCGCCGAATAAAAATTCGGCGCCTTTGATCATGCTATGCCCTTCAGCAAACGCTCCGGTCCAAGGACCGCGAAATGTTGGCCCAACATAAAGGCGCAAGACCTTTTCGACTTCGGATTCAGGCTGCATTTCACTGATGCGTGTGCACGCTGAGATCAGTAAGAAATACAAACCAGTCCGTCCATCTTTGTAAAGCTTGGGCACTTCAGCCTGAGTAAATAAATTCCCATCGGGCAGAGTCATTGGCGGGTGAAGGGTCTTGATTTCGAAGCCGGCTCCTGCGCGCTGAACCGTCGCATGCGCGACGGCGCCTTCCGTTGGACGAACCTTGGCTGCCCAAAAAACTTCAAAAACGTCGTCGCCTTCGGCATAAACAAATGGGTCTCGCCATGATAAGATTGGACCGCCTTCCTCGCCTTGAGCCGATCCTAATTTGTCTCTTGGACCAAGATAATACCCCTGCTCACGAATGAGATCATAATCTCGCGACGGACACGAGAGCGCGGTCTGAGGAGGAAACGCCAGTTCTGACGGCGATTCAGTGTTCGCAAGATAGATCGCTTGTAGGAAGGGGCGCGCTTCGTCCTGCTCACGAATGCCGGTAAAGCCGCATACGAAATTCCGGCTATGCACCCTATGCATCGACCCGCTCCAAATGTTGCGCGAATAACCACCGTCTCCATCCTGCGAAGGCGCGAAGAATGCCCCGAGATCGCGCCAACTCTCACCTTTGTCGGCGGAAACAAAATGCCGAATGTGGAACGGATAGTCATTACGAGTTTTTGGAGACGTATTGCGTCCTTGCGCGTCAACCTTGTTTATGGCGAGCGTGTACAGCCTTAGCTGGTCTCCATCCCTTACCGTCCAAACATCCCACAACCACAAGTCTGGATGAACGATGCCGTTTTGAAATATGGCAGTAGAAGCCGCTGGCACAAGTATGGGGCGTTGTTGGGTCATAAAATAAATTAATATTCCGATTGATCGGCCGACGCTAGAATGCGCCCTGCAGGATCTAGAACGAGATTAATTATACTAAAGAGCAGTAAGAGAATTGAAAACACGGTAGCAAGGTAAAAGCCGACCTGCATGTTCCCGCCCCCAGTGACGTCAGCTACATAACCCATGGCGAGTGGTGCAAAGGCGGCGGAAATAGCGGTAAAAAATAAAATTAATCCCGCGACCGCGCCATGCCGCGCCTTTGGCAGGCAACTGATGCCCTTTGAATTGAGGGTTGGGTATATCATCGACATGAACAGGCCGGAAAGCGGCAGGAAAAACACAGCAGCATCCTTGCCCAAAAAGCTACTGGCGACAAAGCATGCGCAAATCGCGCCAGTAAATAGAACCATCACAATTTTCCAATCGACAACGCCAAGAAGCCAGACCGCAGCGAAGCGTCCTATTGCGCGAAGAACGAAGAAAATTGTTACTGCATAGGTTGCAATCCACATTGCCGACTTCGTCCCAACATAGTCAGCAAAAAGAGTGGGCGCCCAAACGAATATCGATACTTCGCAAGCAACGTAAAGAGCAATAGCAAATGAAAATCCTAGCGCGTAAGGATTACCAATCAGGGAAATGGATGTCAGAAGCCCCGACCGTTGATCAGCGGATCCCTTATCAACGGAAACCGCTTTGGCTTCGACGATTGACTCTGGATAGGAGGTTAACGCAGCGGCTATAATCATGACCGCACACATGCTGGCGGCGATCAAATATAGCCAGACCCACGAAAGACCCTGCTTGTCCAACGTCGTAACCAGTAATGGGCCGACGATGGCGCCGAGCGCAAAAAAACCCTCATTGGCGTTCATGCGTCGCGTATGATCCGATGTCGATGTAGCGATATCGCCGATCAAGGCGAGTATCGCCGTCTTGAACACGCCAATAGCAAGACCGCTGACGAAGAGTAGTGACAAATACCAAGAAAAAGACGCCCATCCGGCGAAGAGGGCGCTGGCGCCGCCGTAGAGGCTAAGCCCCAAAATGATTGTTTTCTTGCGCCCAATGCGATCAGCGAGAAAGCCTAGGAGCATGCCGCTCAAGGCAATACCGATCATCGTCGCCCAGTGGAACAAACTTGCTTCAGTGTTCGTTAACGACATCTCCGCCTTTACAATCCGAATAATCTCCCCGACAGCATCCGTGGTCATCGCAAACATGAAAAACATTGAATAGGTGAGGGCGACGACGACGGGGTGCCCCTTCGGGGTTGTCGCGCCAAAGCTTGTATTTTTCATGTTGACCTTCCCTTTCAAGGATTCGATACACTAAATGCAAACGATTGAAAACGCCATACTCGTATGCAAAAGAGAGTTTTGCA
Organism: Hyphococcus sp.; assembly: GCA_021776415.1. Classification (GTDB taxonomy): domain Bacteria; phylum Pseudomonadota; class Alphaproteobacteria; order Caulobacterales; family Parvularculaceae; genus Hyphococcus. The sequence goes on along the minus strand of JAJFFY010000008.1, from coordinate 22,136 downwards.
GCGTCCAGATTCGAGATTAACGAGGACTTTGGATAAAATGGGAATTGAGCTGATCGGAAGCATCGATGCCGGCGGGACAACTTTTAAGTGCCTTCTCGCAACCCCAGAACGGAAGGTGCTTGCACGAACGCGCGTGCCGACAACGTTGCCCAACGAGACAATCAAAGCGTGCGTGTCGTTCTTTCGGGAATCGGCGGCAAATTTAGGCGGCCAGATAGTTGCTATCGGAATAGCCAGCTTCGGTCCGTTAGATGTCAACACCGCGTCAGAATGCTATGGGACAATCCTGTCAACACCGAAAGATGGATGGTCGAATACACCTTTGAAGAGGTTATTTGAGCAAGGGTTGCAGGTTCCGGTCGCTATTGAAACGGATGTAAATGCGGCGCTGTTGGCAGAAATGAAATGGGGCGCAGCCCGCAACGCCTCAACTGCAGCCTATATAACCGTCGGAACAGGAATCGGTGTTGGCGCTTTTGCCAACAACAAGCTCTTAGGCAAACCGATGCACCCTGAGTTCGGCCATATCGGTGTTACACTCCATCCGGCGGATACCGATTTCAGGGGAACCTGCGCTTTTCATGGGTCGTGCCTCGAAGGGCTCGCGAGCGCACCAGCTATATGGGATCGGTTTGGCGATCCCGCGAAATTGCAAGAAAGTGATATTGGTACTGATGTCATTGGCTATTATCTCGGCCAACTTTGCCATTCAATTTCGCTGCTGCTGCGTCCTGACGCCATCGTTATGGGCGGAGGGGTCATGCAGAACGAGCATATCCTCACTGCAACGAGACGGCATGCAGGGGTGTTGAATGCGGGCTACATTCCCTTTGATCCGGAAACCATCCTTGGCGCAGGTCAAGGCGATGAGGCTGGAAGTTGGGGAGGTTTTCTGTTGGCTCAAACGCAAACCGACGCCTAGGCAAAATTTAGGATGTGGCCAGACATTCTTGAATCAGCTTGTTAGCTGGAAGTTTAAAGTTTTTCATCGCCTGTCCCTACCATTTATTAGATTCTGGCGTATTCAAAGCGAAACTGCGTGTGTTTGGCATTCGGGATGGCCCAACAGCGCTAAGGTCCCCGTGGCAGAATGCTTATGTCGAGCGCGTCATCGGCTCTATCCGGCGGGAATGTCTTGATCACATCATTGTCTTGAATGCGGCGCATTTACACCGTGTGCTGAAAGCTTATGCCAACTATAATAATGTTTCGCGCACGCACCTCAGCTTGGAGAAAAATGCACCTATTTCGAGATCAATTTCAACTTCAGGTGCTATCATATCAGCGTCACATCTTGGTGGACTACATCATGAATACGCCAGAATCTAATAAATGGTAGGGACAGGCTGCGCGAGCGGGAATTAAGCCTATCTTTCTTCCGGCCCGATATAGAAAAGATCTTGATGACATCCCGAAAAGCGCAAGAAATCAACTTGAAATCAAGCACATTGAAACTGTCGATGACGCGCTAGCGGCAGCGCTCATTTAAGCGCCCTCAGTATCCAGCGCCCTGCGCAATCGTCGTAAAATCTTCTGTTTTGATTTCTCATCTGCAGCATTTTCAAGTTCCTCACGGATATCGAGGGATAGCTGAGCGAGATCATTGTGCCAATCCAACTTTGCGGCCGCAACGACTGCCAAACGAGGCTTGTGATCGGGTCGTTGCTTTAAAGCCGTTGTCGTCGTCAGCTCATATTCATCGTCCAGATTCGGAATTAGAACATGATCCGACGATAAGCCCGCATCAATCAATCGCTTCTGCAACGCCTCAAGCGCGCCGGGCTCACCATGGGTAAGAAAAACAGCTCGATGAATTGGCAGGCGGTTCAGCACCCATTCCTGCAATCCATTCGCATCAGCATGGCCGGAATATATATCAAGTTTTTTAATATGCGCGCGAACTTTAATGTCTTCACCTTGTATGTGAACCGCCTTTTTTCCCGACAACAAGATCGATCCCAGCGTTCCAGGCGCCTGATAGCCGATCATCAAGACGGTTGTATTTCGGTCCCACAGCCGCCTTTTTAAATGATGCCGAATGCGTCCCGCGTCACACATGCCGCTTGCGGCAATAATGATGACACCACTTTTATACATGTTGATATTTTTACTTTCTTCAACGCTTTTCGTAAAAACAAAATTCTCATTTTCAAACAGATCTCCATTCTTACCAATATCTTCGAGGCTATCGGTGTGGCGTGCAAAGGTTCGGGTTGCACGAATCGCCATTGGCGAATCCAGGAACACAATGGATTCTTTTATTGACTGCTGTCTCATCAAGAGACTGATATCTGCAAGTAACTCCTGCGTGCGCTCAACGCTGAATGCCGGAATTACCAACACGCCTTCGCCAGCCAACGCTTGATTGATAACTTGCCCAAGACGTTGTCTGCGTTCAGATGGTTTCAAATTTTCGCGCAACCGATCGCCATAGGTCGCCTCACATATCAGATAATCGAGATTGCGCGGACCGATAGGATCTGGGTGAAACAGCTTATGCTCCGGACCGATGTCACCGGAAAAGAGAAGGCGAATAGGTTTGTCGCTTGTGTTTTTTCGCGACAGTTCGAGTTCTATCGAAGCCGCACCGAGAATATGACCGGCATTCCAGAAGCGGGCTCGAATGCCCTCTCCTAAATCGCGCCATTCTTCATAATCAACATTATCAAACCGAGTGATAGATTTTTCAGCATCGGCTTGCGTATAAATAGGCGCAACATCATCCATGCCGCGCTGCCGGTTTCGGCGGTTCAGGAAAGCAACTTCAGTCTCATGTATATAGCCGCTGTCCGGCAGCATAAACGACAATAGATCGCGCGTGCCTTCGGTGGCGTGCACCTTTCCCATGAAACCATTTTTAATCAGCTTCGGGATTAACCCGCTGTGATCCATATGCGCATGGGTTAGGAGAACGAAATCAATACTCTCCGGATTGAACGGGAATTTGTCATAATTGAGCGCCTTCAGCGTCTTCGACCCCTGAAACATGCCGCAATCAATCAGGAAATTCCGCTCATCATGCCGTATCCTGTAACATGATCCAGTCACTGTCCCGGCGGCGCCGCAGAATTTGATTGTGGTTTTCACCGGCCTAACTCCTGAACAAGCGCACCCGCCAGCATAGGCGCGATGCTGATCGCATTGGTTTTATGGCAAACCGTATCCGTACTTCGCAGACGCGTAATACCGGCGGCCTTAAGATGCTTTAAATCTTCACTGGAACAAAGCGCATGGACGGTCAGCGCTTCTATCATCGCCGCCCCTTGTTCTCGCAATAGCATCGCTGCAAAAGCTAAAGTGGCGCCGGTAGATACGACATCGTCGATAAGGCAGACATGCTTTCCTCTCACGGCGACCTCTTTCGGAAGAGCAATTCTGACGTCACGGTCACCAAGGCGTTTTTTCGTCAATATGACATAGGGGAGTTGCGCCCTCTCCGCGACCGCCTTTGTCCAGGCGCCGGCCTCCTGATCGGGTCCGACCAGCAACATATTTTCCTTTGCGCCATCGCGGTCGATAAGCTCCGCAAGCAGCAACGCCCCCGAAAGCGATATCGATTTGATATCCGGAAACACTGAGCCGAGGTCTTTCACACGATGCAGATGCGGCTCAACCGTCACCAGTTGATCAATCCATGGCGACAGCAGCTTGGCGATCACACGTTGCGAGACCGCCTCACCTCTATGAAAGGCCTTATCCTGCCGCATATAGCAAAGATATGGTGCGACGAGGATGATTTCTTCTGCGCCCAAATCACGTAACGCAGATGCTGCCAGCACCAGCGGCGCCAGCTTTTCGTTCGGGTCATTGAGTGAACAATAAAGGATGGTTTTTCGCGCCGCGTCGCTGGCGCGCACCAAGGTTTCACCATCGGGAAAATCGCGTAGTTCAATCGGTGCAAACTCAATATTCATTGCCATCGCCAGCCGTCGCGCGGAAGGAATATCATTGGGCATTGCCGCGATGGAGATATTTTTCATCCCACCGCCTCATCGGAGGTGGTCTTCGCGTCAATCGTCACACCGGAATTTTCTTCCGCCATCTTCAAGGCGAAGTTAAAATCCGACTTAAAGCAGGAGTGGATACGATAGAGCGCGTCGCCTGCACTGACTTTGTCGCCAATTTTTTTGAACAGATCCAATCCCGCGCCTTTGCCCATCGGCGCACCGGCAAGGCGCGCAATACGGCCAATACGATAACAATCCATCGCGCTAACCACCCCCGACCGCGGCGCCTTGATCTCAGTCGTAATTTCGCCAAGTTGATACTGCTTTGGCGCTACACCTTGCGCGGCAATGATGCGCTCCATCGCGGCGAGCGCGGCGCCGGAATCAAGCAGCTCTTGCGCCCGCGCCCGTCCGGCGCCGCCCCGCAACTCTGGATCAAACTCAAGCACTTTTCCGGCCAGCATAAGCGCCCTTGCGCATAAATCTCCGGGCGCATCCGGCTTGTTGCGCAACACGGCCATGACATCGCGCGCCTCAAGCACTGGCCCGATGCCGAACCCAACAGGCTGACTGCCGTCAGTCATCACAACATCTAGGATGAGGCCGGTTCGATCACCAATGAATTCAAACAGCTTGCGCAGCCGAACGGCTTCATCGCGGGTTCTGACTTTTGCACTCGGCCCGACAGGAATATCGATCAATAGATGCGTCGAGCCGGCGGCAAGCTTCTTTGATAAGATCGACGCCACCATTTGTTCACGCGTATCGATGCGCAACGGCCGCTCAACCGAAATTAATACGTCGTCCGCTGGCGACAAATTCACATGCCCACCCCAAACGAGGCAAGCTTTTTCATTTTCAACGACGGTGCGCATTTCGTCTATCCTAAGGTCAACGCGCGCCAATACCTCCATCGTATCAGCTGTTCCCGCGGGCGAGGTAATCGCGCGTGAAGATGTTTTTGGCATATACAGCCCATGCGCCGCCACAATGGGCGCCACGATCATCGACGTCCTGTTGCCGGGAATGCCACCGATGCAATGCTTGTCTACAACAATCGGTAAATCCCATTTCAACGTAGCGCCGGCCTTAGTCATCGCATGCGTCAATGCAAGAACTTCATCGGTTGTCATGAAACTCGCAGACGATATTAAAAATGCGGCGATCTCCATAGGCGAATATCGAAATGCAGCGATATCTTTGATGATGGCTTCAATGTCGGCATCGGTCATTTCCTCGCCGTCAATCTTGTCCCGAATAGCATCAAGGCTCGCTGGCGGCACAGCATGCGCAATCTCGACTGACGTATTTTCCGGCAGGCCAAGCCGGCGAAACGCAGGCTCAGCCAGACCCAATTCGTCATCAGCGACGATTTGAGGATCATCGGCGATGATCAAAGTCGCGAGAATAGTCTTTGTCTTGCTGATAACCTCAATCTTTTTGAGAGCAGTGAATTCTTCTGCGCGGTAGACAGAGCATTTTCGAGAAAGAAACACCGTGTTTTCAGGCGTTGTATCCACCGCAACTCGTTTGACTTTTATCATCCGCTTTTATGTTTTCCCTTAGAGTGCTGACGCCTAAGTCTCAGCGTCGCTATCATTACGTTCTAGCAAGACATTATAACTCGCCACAATATCAAGAAGCTCCTGCGTAATAGAGTTCTGACGGTGTTCACGAATTTCCGCGCCCAATGTCGCTAAATACTCATCAATATGACGCTCTGCCCTTTGCATCGCCGACAAGCGGGAGGCGTGCTCGCTCGCGATGGATTCGGCAGTGGCGCGAAACAAGCTGATAAACAGATGTTCACGAATTAATATGGAGAACAACTCATCTGCCGCCACAGAAAAAGTCGACAAACCGCGCGAGGGCCATGGCTCCTCTTTAAGCTGGCTCAACCATTGTTCGGTGACCGGCAGCAATTGTTGTTCTTGTGCAGCCGCAAGGCTATCCAGCGTGCGCGTATTATTAAAAACAACAACATTTCCTATTTTATCTTGTTCGAGTTTCTCATCGATCCACATCAAAATCGACTCAACTGTTTCTGACACGGCCTTGACCACGCTGGGAACTGGCAAGACATAGCTGCTCAAATAGCCAGAAGCTTCAAGATGTGCAGCGGCTCTGGCGCCGATCGTTAAGATAAAAGTTTTACGCCCGTGGTTTTCTGCATCAGACAGTCTTGCTACTACGCGCTTTACAGCAGTTTCATTAAATCGTCCGCATAGTCCGCGATCGGAACCGAGAACAATATAGGCTTCAGCTGCATCTGGGAACGGCTCAATGCGTGGCGATAAGGCTGCTTGTTGGAGAACCGCCTGCAGACCGAGGTGAACAGAAAAATGATACTCCTTGAGCGTATTAACCGCTGTGTCATATTGCTTGATGCTCACAGCTGATAATGATTTCATTACACGAACGACAGATTTTATATCTCCGCCAACTTCCTGCCGGCGCAATAGTGCTTCCGTTGCAGTCATGCTGTGGGCGCCTTGCACTGAAAGCCTGCACCCGTTAACACATGCCGCGCTTGGTTGAGGATCTTGTTTTTCTTCTCCTCACTGAAATCAGATTCATCAATAACCTCCTGACCGATATCGGGTAGCTCTTCCCTCATCATGCGCCGTACGACCGCTTGCGCATCGCCAATCTTGTTGAGCTCGATGTCATCAAAAAGTCCAGATGTCGCCGAAAGCAAAATCGCGATTTGTTCTGGCACGGCAAGGCGTTCATAGGCGCTCTGCTTCAGTACTTCGCGAATGCGCCGCCCCCGCTCTAGTCGGCTGCGCGTTTCGTCATCCAGTCGCGCACTGAATCGTGAGAAAATCTCAAGCTCTTCGTATTGCGCATAGTAAAGCTTCAGATCTGATGCGACAGCGCGATAAGCGCGCCGCTGCGCGTCACCGCCGACCCGAGAAACCGACAGGCCGATATCCACCGCCGGCAACACGCCCTTACTGAAGAGTTCTGGAGATAAATAAATTTGTCCATCAGTAATCGAAATCAGATTGGTCGGTATGTAGGCTGAAATATTCTGCGCCTGGGTCTCGGCAATCGGCAGCGCCGTCAAAGAACCGCCACCGCAGCGCTCGGACAGATGGGCCGCGCGCTCAAGCAGGCGGGAGTGAACATAAAAGATGTCGCCGGGATACGCCTCGCGCCCAGGCGGACGGCGCAACAACAGCGACAACTCGCGATACGCGCGCGCATGCCGCGTCAGATCGTCATAGACAATCAACACATCCTCACCGCGCTCCATGAAAAATTCAGCCATGGTTGTCGCCGCATAAGGCGCTATAAATTGCAGACCGGGCGCATCTTCACCGCTGGCGACAACAACAATCGTTCGCTTGAAATTACCGCTCTTTTTCAGCTGATCGATGACCCGCGCCACGGCTGATGCGCGCTGGCCGATGGCGCAATAAATACAAATGACGTCATCATCTTTTTGGTTGATCATGGTATTAACGGCTATGGCCGTCTTACCCGTCTGCCGGTCGCCAAGGATGAGCTCGCGTTGTCCGCGACCGATGGGAATAACGGCGTCGATGGATTTTATGCCCGTTTGCAACGGGGCTGTGACAGGCGCCCGATCCATAATAGGCGGCGCCGCACTCTCGACCGGTCGGCGATCAACCGATTTAAGTAAACCGTCTTGATCAAGCGGCCGGCCCAGGCCGTCAACAATCCGCCCCAGCAGCGCATCGCCGACCGGCGCGTCGACAACACGCCGCGTGCGCCGAACTTCATCGCCGGCGTGCAAATGGTCGCCAGCGCCGAGCAGCATAACGCCGACGCTTTCTTCTTTGATGGTTGAGGCGACCCCCATCAAGCCGCCGGGAAACGCCAATAATTCATCGGCGTTGAGCTCGGAAAACCCGCCGACTTCGGCAATCCCTTCGCCGACCCTCAAAATTGCGCCAACTTCTGATACGGCGAGCCGCGCTGGCGCCGTTCGCCGGGTTTGGGCGACAATCTCAAAAAGCTCTTCAGAAGACTTAAGGAGGGAGGTGCTCATGTTGCTGCTCATTCGGCGGCCTGCCGCTCTTCGTCTGGTTGCGCGCCGGCAAAAGATTCCTCTAACCGCTCTTGCAACTGATCAAGGTAGCTGTTGAGGCTCCACTCGACCGACTGGCTGTCGATGCGCAGACGGATGCCCGCGATCAATTCATCAGTGTTGGCGTAGGTGATTTTAACCTCGCCATCCGATATCTCATTGATACATTGATTGATCGCTTGCCTTTCATTTAGGCCCAACTCAAAGGCTGACTCGATCCGAACGGAGCTTTCTTTGCGACCCGCAGCGTCCTTCAATTTACTCAAGGAATTGGCGTCCATTGTTTTCAGCCTCACAATAAATAAGGCGACAATGCGTTTTTCAAAGGCTTCATCCGCAAGTTCAGCAAAGGCTTTCTCCGCCAATGCAAAAAATTCCGTTGCAGCGCGGCGGCGGACATCATTCAGAAAATCCTCTTTGTCGCCTTGAAGCTGGTTTAGCCAGGCTTGGCGTTGTAGCTCGACGTCCTCACGCGCTTGTTTTTCAAGATCGCTCTGTAGCTGATCAGCCTCATCACGCGCGGCTGAGAGTAAATCTTCTTTAGCTTTATGAATGTCGCCCCGCTCGGTCTTTAGTTTCAGCCGCTCTTGTTCAGCCTCTTGCTGTGTTCGGGTCGCGTCAGCGAGGCGTTCGCGAACCCTCTCCTGCCGCGCCGTCATGGCGCGGGTAATCGGGCCATATAAAAACTTGTTCAGAAGCCAGATAAGAACAAGAAAATTTACGATCTGGGCCGCTACCGTGACCCAATTGATCTCCATTGCGTTATCCTCCGGCTTGTTCGAGAACGGCTGCCCAGAACGGATTCGCAAAAATCAAAATCATGGAAACGACAAAGCAATAGATTGCAGTCGATTCGATCATGGCCAGACTGACAAAAAGCGTGCGCGTAATGGTATTTGCTTCGTCCGGTTGTTGGGCGATCGCCGCCAAGGCTTGCGATGCAACGCGCGCTTCGCCGAGCGCCGGACCAATGGAGCCGATGGCGATTGTTAGCCCGGCCGTTAATATTGAGATTGCGCCAATTAGGCCTGCCGCTTCCATCTAGATCTCCTTTTCAGAGTGTTCATCATTTCGCTTTTTAGAATTCTCTTCCTGCGCCGCCGAGGCAATATAAACAATGGCCAGCACCGCAAAGATATAGGCTTGGATGAGACCGGTCAGCAGACCAAGAAGTTGCATAACGACCGGAAAGAAAAACGGCGTAATGCTGATTAATATGCCAACAATCATCGCACCGCTCATAGCGTTTCCGTAAAGACGGATTGCAAGAGCAACGGTGCGGGAAAATTCACTAATCACGGTAAAAGGGAGCATGAACGGCGTTGGCTGAACATATTGCTTTAAATATCCAAACAGCCCGCGTGACGCGATACCGAAAATCGGGACTGCTATAAAGACGCTCAGCGCCAACGCCGTCGTCGTTGAAAGGGAACCGGTCGGGGCGACGTATCCTGGAATTATTGAAAGTAAATTTGACACAGCAATGAAAATAAAAAGCGTTCCAACAAAGGGAAGGTAGCGGCTGGGATCTTGTCGGCTGACATCGCGAATCTGGTCAGACAATCCTGTGACCAGAACTTCAAGAAAGTTTTGCATTGGCGATATTTCGCCCTCATCGGACAGGCGCCGCGTGATTGCAAAAGACATTACGGCCAGCAAAAACATAATCAGCCATGTGAAGATGATTGTGGCGCTGAGCTCATAAGAACCAAACGTCCAGAACACCCATTCATCAGGGCTAATTCGCATGCGCGTCCTCCTTTAGACGAGATGCATCATTGCACGAAATGGCGCTGCGGCGCGCCCATCGCGTTGCCGCGATGCGCGCCAAAAGGAACCCCAGCAGCGCCATACTGATATTGACGAAGCCGATTCCCATGCTCAATGAAAAGCCAACAACACCTAGAAAAACCACCAAGCGAAAAATTCCCGACACTATGAAAGCAAGCCCGGATGATCGATTTTGAACAAAACTTTTCGTTGATTGCCAAAGGCCATAAAAATAGATCCCTCCGGCAAGGGCGCCGCAAAAAAACGCAAAGATAATCTGAAGGATAATCATCGCTCGCACCTACGCCGCCGCTCAGTCATCGGTTCTCTCCTGATTGATCCAGTACCATGCATTCCAGCAGCCCACACAAACCCCGGCGACAATAAGCGCCAGGGTCCAGGAAAAATCGGATGGCGCGTTTTTATCCAGCCAATGCCCCAGGGCGGCGCCGATTAAAGTCGGAATGGCGATCGCCCAGCCAATGAGACCGAACATCCCAAAGCCAAAAAGAATGCTTCGGCGGCCTTCACGGCGCGCCTTAAGTTTTCGCGCCGCCTTGCGCTCAATTTGCAACGCGCCTTGCTCACTTTTTGGATGGTCCGCTTCCCCCATCATGATTGATGCTCCAGCTCTACAAAACGCCGAATAAGCTCAAGCTCCAGGCGCGCCAGCGCCATGCGAGCAGCGGTTTTTTGCTCGTCATGGGCTTCGAATTCCGTGACGATATGATCGCGCAGTAAAGCAAGACTAGGCGCTTTTGCCGCGCGACGCGTCGAAACCCGAACATTCTCCGCATATTTCACGAGAATGCCTTCGTCCACGCCAAGGAAATATTCGTCTCCCGCCCGGGTTGTATATGCCAGCACACCAGCGGATAAGGGCGCTACAAAATCAACATGTCTGGGTAACAACGCGAAAGACCCATTAGTCGCCTCGGCGACGATCTTTACAACCGGCTCATCGATCACGACATCGCTTGGCGTCAGAACTTTGAGGCGCATGCTTGTTGGGCGGGTCATAGTACAGCCTCTCCTATCCGCTCCATCGCGCCAAGCCCGCCCACCATGTAGAATGCACTTTCCGGTTGGTCATTTAATTCTCCACTAAGAATGCGCGTACATCCATCAAGGGTTTCTTCAAGTGTGACGAAAACACCGGGAATACCGGAAAATTTCTCTGTAGAGAAAAAGGGTTGCGTCAAAAATCGCTCGAGGCGCCGCGCTTTAGAAACTGTAGCACGATCATTTTCTGACAGCTCCTCAGTTCCTAACATAGCGATGATATCTTTGAGATCTTCATAGTCGGCGAGCACCTGGCGAACCTCCATCGCGATCCGATAATGATCATCGCTGACACTGCCGGGAGTTAGTAATTTTGAAGCAGATTTAAGGGGATCAATCGCCGGATAAAAACCCTGGCTCGCGCGTTTACGCGACAACACTATCGACGCCGAAAAATGACCGAAAGTATGTGTGGCTGCGGGATCAGTGAAATCATCTGCTGGCACATATACCGCCTGTATTGACGTTATCGACCCGGCGTCGGTGCTGCTGATGCGCTCCTCAAGCTCGGCAAGATCGGTTCCCAGGGTCGGCTGATAGCCAACACGTGAAGGGATTCTGCCTAACAAGCCGGAAACTTCGCCGCCAGCCTGCACAAACCGATAGATATTATCAATCAGTAACAAGACGTTTTGATGGCGCTCATCTCGAAAATATTCCGCAATTGTCAATGCCGTATGACCTACGCGAAAACGGACGGCGGGGGCTTCATTCATTTGCCCGAAGACCAGAACGGCGCGCTCAAGAACGCCGGTGTCTTTCATTTTCCGATAAAGCTCCTCAGCCTCCCGGCAGCGCTCGCCGATGCCACAAAAAAGACTTACCCCCTCATATTCACTCACCGTGTTGTGAATCATCTCTGTGATCAGAACCGTCTTGCCGACGCCGGCGCCGCCGAACAGCCCAGCTTTGCCGCCACGTTCTATCGGCGAGAGAAGATCAATCGCCTTAATGCCCGTAACGAATATTTCCGTTTCAACGCGCCGTTTTAATATCGGAACCGGCACGCCATGAATCGGTCGATATTCAACATCCTTTAACGGCTCTCCCTGATCGATCGGCTCGCCAAAGACATTCAAAACACGTCCCAATACCGCCTCACCCACTGGCGCACAAATCGGGTGCTTCGTGTCAATAACGGGCGCGCCAAGCGCCAGCCTTGAGGACGGCGTAAGGATCAAGGCACGCGCTGTATTGGCTCCGGTCAGGCTGGCGACTTCAGCAATAATATCCTCTTGCTCGCCGATTCGTAACATTGTGTTGATCGAAGGCGCGGCGCCTGGGAAACGAATGTCAATGACAGACCCTTCGATCCGAATAACCTTTCCAAGCTCAGTATGGCCTTCAGGATTTAACATTCGTTGTGGCCGCCATTTATTATTTCTGACCGTTTATAGATTTTCGGAAACTGGAATCTGCAAAATGCTGCTTGCTTGAAATAGAACTCATCCGTTTCAGAGTCGCAAAAGCATAACCTCATTGCAACCGATAGCCGCAAGTCATTTAGAGTAGATCAACAATATGGCATCATCAGAAATGATCAATACAAGTTCACCTGCAGCATGGGTAGAGTTTGGAACTACTGTGTGGATTGAAATGCTCTAAGGAATTGATTGAAATCAATTTCAAGCACGAAAAGCATGTAATGAGCCGTCGCTCATTTTGACAATCGCAGGAAGAATGTCACAGAACCGTTTGGATGCTCCGCATGTTGGCCGACAAGATTGAAAACTCTGGTTTTGCACACGGATAAAGATGGCGCGGGCACCCGCATCTTGCGGCCTCATGTTCAGTTATATATGTCTTTATTCGAGGTTGGCAGACCAGATCGCTTTGTCATATTCTTTCATCGACATGCCGTTTCTGCTGACCAGACCGCAAACAGGCCCCGCATGACGGAAAACACCTTAGAAGAACTCGACGGATCGTTCGCCAATCAGATTCTCGAAACAGTCGATACGCTTGTCGTGATCCTGAACCGGCACGGCGAGATCGTTTTCTTTAATCGGGCATGCCAACTGTTGACAGGTTTCAACGCCGGCGAAGCTTTAGGCCGCAAGGTCTGGGATTTTCTTATCCTTGATGAAGAAATCGACGCCGTCCGCGGCGCATTTGAGGCCTTGAATGCCGAAAACACGCCATCGCATTTCATAAATTATTGGAAAACAAAAGACGGCGCCCCGCGGATCATAGAATGGTCAAATAACACACTCAAAGACGAAGACGGCGCCATCGCCTATATTCTGGGAACAGGCGTCGATATTACCGAATCCAAATCGAAAGAAGCAGCTCTCTATGAGAGTAAATCTTTTTTGCGGGCGATCGTCGGCGCCTCTCCCGTCGCCATCATTACGTCCAATGAAAAAGGAACGATACTCAGTTTTAGCCGCAAAGCCGAGGCCATTTTCGGCTTTAAGGAAAACGAAGCGTTAGGGCAAAACCTCACACTGATAATCCCCGAACCGGACAGGTTGCGCCACGATCAGTATCTCAACCACTACCTTGAGACTGGTGAACGCCGTATTATGGGCAAGGCGCGTCAGGTGACGGCGGTGAAGAAAAGCGGCGAGCGATTCCCTGTCGTCATACACGTCAATGAATTCCATGACGGCGTAAGAGTATTTGTCGGCTTTATAGAAGACCTGTCCGAACAAAAAGTCACAGAACGTCGTCTGGAGGACGTAAAAAACCAGCTGCAGCATATAGGGCGTATTGGCGCCATGGGCGAGATAGCAGCCACGATCGCCCATGAACTTAACCAACCCTTGACGGCAGCGGCAAGTCTTGCAGGCGCGGTTAGTTTAACATTACGAAAAGTCGAATTTCCGCAACGAGACGATGCGATTTCGCATCTCAATGAGACAGTGAGTGAAATTCGCCGCGCCAGCGAAATCATCCGGCAAATGCGTGACTTCATGCGCAAGCGCAAAACCGCCAAAAGCCTTCACGATGTCAACCATGTTGTCGAAGAAGCAATCGCAATCGCCCTAATTGGCGCGGAAGCGGGAGGGGTTCACGTTACAACCGACCTCGGCGCGAATGTCGGCGAGGCCTCGTTGGACCGCATCCAGATTCAACAAGTCGTTATCAACCTTATCCGTAATTCGATTGATGCGATGCAGGACGCCGAGAAGAAACATTTGGCTATATCCACAGCTAAAAAAAGTCGATTTATAGAAATCAAAATATCGGACACCGGCCATGGATTATCCGATGATGTCAAAAAGCGGCTGTTCGAGCCGTTCTTTACCACTAAAGAAGAAGGGATGGGGATTGGTTTGTCGATTTCAAAATCAATAATTGATGCACATCAAGGCGAAATCACCGCAATAGAGAAAGAATCGCCAGGTGTTATATTCAGTATCAAATTGCCTGTGGGGGGCCATGACAAAGCTGCAAAAAGTCAATAAGGGCGAGGTTTTTCTCATTGACGATGACGCCGCCGTACGGCGCGGCGTCGCGGCATTGCTGACTGCGGCTGATTATACTGTAAGCATCTTTACTTCAGGCGAGGAATTTCTTTCGGAAATGGGCTCCCTCGACATTGATGATGCGGCATTGCTCGTTGATGTCTGCATGCCCGGCATTCAGGGGTTGGAGTTGCAAGAAAAATTGAACCGTGACGGCGTTGACTTGCCTGTCATTGTGATGACCGCCCATGGAGATATCCCGATGGCCGTGCGGGCGATGCGGAATGGCGCCGTCGATTTTCTTGAAAAACCTTTCACCGTAGACGAGGTCACGACATCCCTTGAGCGAGCCCACGCAATATCACGGCCGGTTATTAAAGGTGCTCAAAAAGCCTCGCCGGAACTCTGCAAAAATTATGATTCGCTGACCCCGCGTGAAAGTGAGGTGTTGCGCAATGTTGTGGACGGCAGCACAAACAAGGAAATTGCGCGTAGCCTAGATGTCAGCCCCAGGACCATTGAAGTGCATCGCCAAAATATGATGTCAAAAATGAACGCCAAGAGTTTTGCTGAACTCGTGCGCATGGCGGTCGCGCTGGATATTGGCGACTGACCTTTCACATACGGCTTGATCTGGTTTGTGGAAACGCGACAGATGGCTGATAAATTCACTACGCGGCGCCTACGGGATTCTACGTAGACAAACTGATCAGGACTTTTTTTATGTTCTGATAAGTTATCAAAATGCCCAAAAACCTCAATTTTCCGGGCGAAACCTAATTCGAAGGATGCTGCGAGCTAAGCATTGCTGCGGCAAAATGCATTCGTATTTGTCCCAACTTAAAAAGACAGCACGCATACGCTTAATTCTAATGGGTAGCGTAGCGGGTCATCTTTTGAAATCGGGAGTTATTCATGTCTGCACTTCCAAAGCTTCGTGAGTATGAAGACCTCAACAAATTAAATGGGCTTACACCAGATTTTAGCGCTGCAGACTTTGCCGCAAGCGCCAATATCAGGCGTCTCAAGGCTGGTGAGACGCTCTTTGTCGAAGGCGATGCCGCGCCGTTTTGCTATCAGGTCGCAAGCGGCGTTGTAAAAGAATACAACACGCTGGAAGACGGCCGCCGTCAGGTGGCGGACTTTTATGGTGTCGGCGAACTTTTCGGCATTTCCGAACTGGACGAGCAGCTACATACGGCCGAAGCGATCACTGATTGTACTGTTCGTTGCTATCCGCGTGAATCGTTTCTCCACGCTGTCTCCTCATCGCCGGAGCTATCATATCATTTTCTAGACACCATCATGACGCGTTTGCACCGCGCCAGAGAGAGAATGGTAATGCTGGGGCGAATGAGCGCCGTTCAGCGCATTACTGCTTTTCTTCTGCGCCTTTCCGTAGAACAGGCGGCAACAACGGACGTTCAATTTCTGATGAGCCGTCAGGATATAGCCGACCATCTCGGCCTCACTATTGAAACCGTCTGCCGAGTTCTGACAGCGCTGAAGAAAAAAGGCCTGATCATCATGCCATCAGCGCGCGTGTTTTCCATACCAGATGAGGCCAGTCTAGATGGCGTCGCACATGGCGGCGGAAACCTTCAATAGCCAATTAAACGGAGCCACACCTTTTGGAAACCACAAATAAAATGCTCCCCATGAGAACTTCCTTGGGGAGCAATTTTTATGCAAAGCTTTCAACATTTAAGCCGTCGTAATTTCGATCTTGCGCTGATGCTCACGCACTTCTGGCGATTTCGGCATGTGGACGGTCAAGACGCCTTTCTTGAAATGCGCATCAATATGGTCCTCATCAACCTCACAAGGCAGCGGAATATTCCTGCTGAATGCGCCATAGGCGCGCTCTGAACGGCAATAATTTTTCCGCTTTTCTTCACTACCAAGCTTGCGTTCGCCACTGATCAGCAACGCATTATCCCTCAACGTAACTTCAATGTCGTCTTCCTTCATGCCCGGAAGTTCAGCCGTTAACTCAAGCGCATCATCCGTCTCACTGAGATCAATAGAAGCGAGCAATCCAACACGTTTATCAAGGCCTCGCGCGTTGAAAACTTGTGGCAGAAAGTCTTCGAACATACGGTCCATTTCTTCATGCATATGCTCAAAAGGGCTGAGCGCTGTCGATCGCGCCGCCTGCCGGCGGCGATGTCTGAAAGGAACGAGATCATTCAATTCCATTGTCATCTCCTTCTCATGCTAGGGCAAAGGCCAAGCTAATACGACAGCATACCGCGACGGCGAAGGATGATATTGATCGGCGTCAATCCACACACGAAAAACTAATCTGCTGCGGCCTTTTCTTACGGCGCCATTGCATCATGGATATCGAAACCGATCAGCGCGCTGTTCAGCGTATCGCGGGGGGCGCCGCCGGCATCGATGATGCGCCATCGCTTTGGTTCCCCAGTCTGCTCAAGCTGTTTTTCGAGCACAGTCACTGTCGCGTCGGACGCACTATTGAAGCGGTTTGAAACGCGGTCAACGAGGACATTGCGCGGCGCCGTCAACCATATTCCCTGAAATGGGACATTAGCGTTTTTAGCTATCGCTCTGGCTCTATTTCGAAATTGTGGATCGAGGAATGTTGCATCCAAAATAACCGGCTGACCAGCGCGTAACGCACGACGTGCATCCTTAAACATTCTTTCGTAAACACGCCCTGTACGCGCTTCAGAATAATCTGCATCACTCAATCGCGCTTCTGGCGCTCGGCCTTCAAGGTGTTTTCTGACGATATCGCTGCGCAGCACGACGGCGCCGCGCTGGCTGTCAAATTCAAGCGCCAGCGCGCGTGCAAGCGTTGACTTGCCGGCGCCTGAATACCCGCCAATCGCAACCAGATGCGGCTTGCTTTCACCACTCAAAGTTTCAAGCGCTAGGTCAAGATACTGACCCGCCATGCGTTTTGATTCATTGGGTTGAACAGGCAGGTTTAAAACCATAGCGCGCACAGCGGCGCGCATAGATAAGAAAAGGCGCAAAAGAATAAGCCCCGCATAGTCCCGTGTGACGCTCAAATATCGATTGAGAAGAAGATTTGCGAAGCTGTTGCGATTGTGATTGATGAGATCCATCAATACGAAGGCCAAATCATAGAGAACGTCGATATCAGCGAGGTCTTCGTTGAATTCGATCGCATCGAACGGCGTTGGCTCACCATTAAACATGCATATATTCGCAAGATGCAAATCACCATGACAATGGCGCACCCATCCATGGCGGCGGCGCGCGTCTAAGACCTGGGCATGTTTTTCATATTCTGCCCTCACAAAAGCCATCCATCGCATCACATGGTTTTTTCGACTGGCGCTCATTTCCTGTCCGTGCAACGACGTTGCAACCTGATCGAGTACAAAACCAATATCACCGCGCGGCCGGAATGATGCTTTTTGTTCAGCATTAAGATGAAATTGCGCAACTTTATCAGCAAGCTCTACGATAGACTTCTCGGTCAGCTTAGCGTGCGCAAGCAATTCATCAAACTGTTGGCCGGGGTCAAACCGCACCATCTCGACCGCCCATTCAACCGCCTTGCTGCTTTCTTCCCAGCCAACGCCGTTTTCGCCGCAATAGAGCGGAACAATGCCCAGATACATTTCTGGCGCCGTGCGACGATTGACTTTCACTTCATTTTCACAGGCGCGCTTGCGTAAATCGACCGTGGAAAAATTGACAAAATTATATCGTATGGCGCGCTTGATTTTGTAAACACGCGCGCCGACGAGAAACACATGAGAAAGATGCGTATCGATGCGCTGAACCGCGGCTCCGCCGAAGTTCTTTGGCGCAGACAGAAATTCTATTACCCCTTTTTGAGAATCACAAAACATATCCTCTCTCTATCGATAGTTATGTTAGCGCATCACCAACAAGGTGATGTCAGATATGGCGCCAAAAATAATTAAGACCTGATCCAGGAGGGCTCCCTTTTCACAGAACACATAAGAAATACTGCCAGCGTCCTTCTGCACGGATACAAGCAAACCCATTTCACGAATTGAACGATGAACGAAATAGTCTGTTACGCCTATGGCGCGAGGGTGACCACACTTAATTCTATACCGGTTGCAGAGAGCGCCCGAAAACGACAAGAAAGTACGACGGTCCGATGACGCAATTATCCGGGCCTACGCTGCACTTCATTACGACTTTTCCGGGCTCTCGCAGAAGACGCGTAACTTGCCGCGCCTTCCATGATCGAAATCAATTTACCTTTGATTGGCTTTTTGAGATTGCAACTGCCTTGAGCACCTCCCCAACCAACGATGCCGGCGCATGCACAGCCACATCTTCGAGGCTCAACATGCCGACCACGTCCTTATTATCGTTCATAACTGGAAGGCGTCGAACCTGATTTTGTTCCATGATGCGGACAGCGTCCTCCAGGTCTTCGTTTTCCAGGCACCAAAAACACTCATCCGACATGATTTCGCGAACCTTGGTTGTCGCAGGGTCTTTTTGGGCGCCAACTGCTCTGATTACAATATCCCGATCAGTAAGCATACCGATCAATTCTCCTTCTTCCATGACAGGCAATGCGCCGATATTCTGACTTCTCATTTTCTTTGCTGCATGGGGGATATGTTCATCGGGCTCGGCTATCCGGATACCAGCAGTCATAACTTCACTCACGCGCATCTTATACTCCTCTGTCTATTCTTTAACTCACACGCAGGCGATCAATGACTTGCATAACGCCTGGCGCCGCCCACACTGCATTCTCGATGAGTTCCTTTTCATAAAGCGCCTTCACATAGCCGGTGATTGTGACCTTGCTGCCATCCACGCAGACATCTACTTTTGATTTTTCCAGATCCGCATTACGGTGCAGCGCTCGCGTGATGCTCTTTGAAACATCTTTTTCAGAAACGCGATTTTGTAATGTAATGCGATTATCGATACCTCTTACACCGCCGAGATGCGCAACTTGATTCTTGATAGTTTCTCGCTCGAAGTTCCAGTCGACTTCACCGGTCAGCGTTACAAAGCCATTTCGCACTTCCGCCTGCACATCAGGAACAGGAACCATGGTATTCCATTTCATAAGTTTGGAAATATGTTCCGCGATGCTCTCGTCGGTTTCAACGTTTCCCGAGGGGAGCTTGATCTCGATATCTTCGGCGATTGCATGGACGCCCTTAACGCGCTTTGCAGCATTTTCTGCAGCTAGCCGTTCCGAATAGGAAGCAACGGAGCCAGTCAGACGAACCGCACCACCTTTACACGTGACGCCAATATCAGTTGATTTAACACGTGGATCCCAAGTGATTTCTTCTTGGATGTCATTTCGAATGTGTTCGTCTTGGTTCATCTTGTCCTCCATATTGCCACGGGCTAATGGCTGCCAGACCAGCCTTACCTCTTGGATAAGGTGGGGTAGGATATCGATAACCGGCCCCAGGGGATTGAGCATTGAGCTAGGTCAACTGCACACAAAACAGGTTTGCGTACAGTTTTAGCGCAAACTAGAATGGACTAGTGTCGTATATTGGAACCTACTGAGGATCGTTGATGAACCAATCAGGCCAACGCAAAGTCTTAGCAAGGCGGCTAACCCTCCTATTGTGGCCTTTCGCACGCACGGCCTTTTTTCAAGGCAAAGAATTGACCGCTATGAGTGATCGGGGCCTGACCGCCTATCTGTAACCCATCAGTGATTATGAGGCTTTCTGAGGTGTTTTGCTCATTGGAATCTTTCTCGCTTACACCTTTTGGCTGCGTCCGCTCAATGTCGATATGGGGACCTTCATGCGCGGCCCATTAATGATAACGAACGACGAGGAAGCTAAAACCCATGTGCGCGAGGCGTAAATGGTGGCCGCGCGCGATTGACGACAGTAGAGCCCGGATACAACAATGGCGTCGGGGCGGAGATCGTTAAGGGCTAGCCGAAGGAGATTCTATAGTGCTTTATCCTGGCAACAGAATCTTCGATAGCGCATGCGTCAAACAACGCGCTATAGGTCTATAAAGCGCAAAAACCTCGCGCAAGTAACTTTTTAGGCTGAAGATTAGTCCTGTACGATAACACAACGGCGACGCGTCACCATCGTACGAGGCGTTCCTTGAAGTATTCAAAAAGCTCCTGATCCGGCATATTGGTAAGGTCCTTATCGAAAACGCCGATAAAGTTCGAAATAATATCTGAAGATAGGCGCTTGCGAAACTCACCCAGCGCGCCCGGCGGCGCAGCCAAGACTAGCTGATCAAATGATTTATCGACAAGAGCAGAATTCAGAAATTTCGTACACTCGTGAATAAAAGATGTTTCGGCTTTGTCGTGTTCGGATTTTACATCGACAGCGTAACGTCCGCCGGAGGCAATATTTCTCCCGCGAACCGGCGGAGCGCCTCCAAGCTCTCGCGCGGGCGTGCGGGCAGCAGCGTCGTCCCACTCATGGATCAATTCCCAACGCTCGCGCGGCCCTAGGCTTTCAAACAGCCGTGCTTTGGCGCCGTCGGCGACCATGAACCAGGTTTTTCGTTTTGGTTGATACATTGTGCTTCGACTTTAATTTGCTCTGAACAGGTTGACTGTACCTGATCATTGCTAAGTTTAATTGACCTGCGTCAAGGGGTTGAGATGCCCGATGTCTACTATCGAGTTTACGGCTATAAGATTTTTTTTGCACACAGCCGTAAGACCACTGGATAAGCAAGCGCCTATGATTAGGAGGCCTAGATGCAGAAAAATATCTGCTTGATACAAGGACATCCCCATAAAGATCCCGCACATTATTGCCACGCGCTCGCCGACGCCTATCAAGACGGCGCTCAGGGGGCCGGTTTGAGCATTCAGCGCCTTGACCTGGCGGCTATGGACATCTCTTTTCTTCGCGATCCGGATGACTTCACAAAGCCGCCGCCCAGAGAGATTGTCAGTGCGCAAGAGGCAGTCCGAAACGCCGATCATCTGTTCATCATCTACCCCCTGTGGCTGGGTACGATGCCGGCTTTGGTCAAAGCCTTCTTCGAGCAATTATCGCGGAACGAATTTGCTATAGCTGATAACACAGATGGCGGCTGGCCAAGAAAAATGCTAACCGGGAAGTCCGCGCGGGTTGTTGTAACGATGGGCATGCCCAGCGCTGCCTATAAAATTTTCTTCGGCGCTCATGGCGTCAAGAGTTTTGAAAGTGGAATTCTTGGGATAGCGGGTTTTAAACCGATCAGGGAGAGCCTTATTGGCGGCATCGGCGGCCTTAGTAAAAAGCAGTCGGAGCGACATTTAGGACGCATGCGATCATTCGGCGCCCGAGCAGAATAATCTTTATGCGTTTGATCTTGACACTTGCTTACAGCGCTACCAAAGGTCCCCGACCAAGCACATGCTAAATGATGATCTCAATATAATTTATGTCCTCGCGCTTTCATTGGCGCTCGGCCTTATCATTGGCGTCGAGCGGGAATGGCGTGAGCGCGAACATGAAGGTGGAACGCGTCCGGCGGGTGTGCGTACATTTGGGCTCATTGGTCTAGGCGGCGGTGTCGCAGGCGTTTTGGGCGGACAGTTCCCCGCTCTTCTGCCAACTGGTCTTGCCTTAACGATTGCCATCATGACGATGGCCTATTGGCGAGGTTCGCACGACAAAAACTTTATGGGCGTCACAACTATATTTGCGGCATTCATAGCCTATGGCTGCGGCGGCCTTGCCGTTGCCGGTCATCATGTGGCGGCAACGGCCACAGCGGTTGCGGTCGCGATCATCCTTGGCGCGAAGGAACGGTTGCATAGGTTTGTTAGCGAGCTGGATCAAAAAGAAATCTTTGCCGCTCTGCAATTCCTGCTGATCGCCGGTGTGATTCTGCCATTGGCTCCCAATCAGCGCTTCGGCCCCTATGATGCTTTAAATCCATTCGAAATCTGGC
>JAJFFY010000070.1 GCA_021776415.1 Hyphococcus sp. | reverse complement strand
AAGCCGTCTGATTTCAGCATCAGCTCAATGCTCTGGGCCGTCGCGCCGTCATCCTCGATGAGCAAAACCCGCATTGTCCGTCTCCTTTTCGCGACGCGGCATCCCCTTAAGACTTATGAACCGCGCATTTTTGTTTTGTATGTCTTATGCTAACGACGATATGCTTTCACATTGGTTAACAGCACGCCCGGCCTTAATTCTTTTGCAGAGATTCTTTAAGGCGTTGAAAACCCTTCTTACCGACGACATCCCGTAATTGCTTGATTTGCGGGTCCTGTCATTAAGCATGTTGGAATTTTTTCAAAAAAATCGATTTACCAGTTTGCCGGCGCAGAAAGCTGGCTTGATTAACGTCTGCGCGAGATGATTATGGGCGGCCCGTTAACTCCTGGCCTCTATTTTGTTTGCCGATAGACCCCGTTGCGGCGGTTGATCGGGGCCCGGCGAGGGGCGGCTTTATATCGTCAGCGGAAACGGAGGGGTGAGAACGGACACTCGTGTCGAAATCGAAACGGGCGCGGCGGCGTCGAAAAAACTGCAACGCTATTGCGAGGCGTCGCGAACGCGGCGATGTTTTGACCTGTTGTTTTGTACGGGCAATATCGTCGGCTTTACGATTGAAGAAACCTTTTTGTTGTTACGATCTGCTCCACCCAGGAATATGAGCCCAGGAATAAGAGCCAATGACCGACATGACCCGCGCCCGGGCAGGGCTTGAGAGATTGCTGAAATTCGCTCGCCTTGAGGCGGATGCGCTGAGCACGGATTTGGCGGATGTGGCGCGGGCGCAATCTTCGGCGGAGGCGTCGCTGACAGGGCTTGATGATGAGTTGCGCCGGGAAGAAAAGGTGGCGGGGGAGGCCGACGCCGCAGGCTTTGCCGCCTATAAAGAAGGCATGCGCGCGCGCCGTCATAATCTCCAAACCACATTACTGACGCTGGAAGAAGCCGGGACTAACGCCAAAACCAAGCTTGAAGCAGCATCCGCCGAAATCAGAAAACTGGAAAACCTTATCTGCATGAATGAACGCGATGCAAAGACAGCCGGCAAGCACGAGGCGGCCTTGATCGCGGAGCCAGGCGTGGCCACAGGAAATATTGCCGCCCGCCTATAGAGCTATTGCTGGCGCGAACACGGCGTGAAAATCTGCCGCGGCTAAATTTAATAAAAAATTAATCACTGCTTACGGAAAGTAAGTTTCTGCTGATTCGCAGTTGTTCCGTTTCTGTTCCGGAATCATCGGTAAAAACCCGCGTTTTGGGGCAAAACATCCTTTGCACCCCATGAAATACCATGATATCCCATAAGGTACCGTAATTTTTGCGGAGCAGGGGCGACGTATCCCAAGGGCGGGGTGTCGCGGAGCGGAGGAATTTGGGATGCGGTGCGGGGCCGAGACCCTGTTTTTGGGGTCGTTCGTCAACAAGATTGATGTCAAAGGGCGCCTCGCCACGCCGGCGCGGTTTCGCCGCGTCCTCGACCTTGAGCGCGGCTCTTCGATCTATTGCATTCCGTCTACGAATGAAAACTGCCTTGATTGCGGCGGGGCCTTTTATATCGAAACCTTGATGGCGTCGATCGCCGCGCTTGACCCGTTTTCCGAAAAACGCCGCAGCCTGGAGCGTACGGTCACAGCGCGGGTAGTGGAGCTTGGCCTCGATAAGGAAGGGCGGATTGTTCTGCCGCCACGGTTGCGCGAAAGCACATTGCTTGACGGCAAGGCGTTATTCGCGGGGCTTGGCTCTTCGTTCCAGATATGGAACCCGGACGAGTTTCAAAAAATTGCCGCAGAGGAAGAAAAAATTACCGCAGAAGCCAAATTGTCGTTGCGCAATCCAACGCCAGTGGAAGCTGCCTCATGAGTGCGCCCGCCCATATTCCGGTGATGGCGCGCGAGGTTGTCTCCGCGCTGGCGCCACGGGAAAACGGGGTTTACGTCGATGCGACCTTCGGCGCCGGCGGTTATGCGCGCGCTATATTAACGGCGGCGAACTGCACGGTTTACGGATTTGATCGCGATCCGACGGCAATAGACCGCGCGAAAGCGATGGTTGCAGAATTCGGCGATCGTTTGCGGCTGATCAATCGCCCGTTTGCGGAGATGGAAGAAGCGCTCGCCGAGCGGGGCGTCGATGGCGTTGACGGTATCGTCTTTGATCTCGGCGTTTCCTCGATGCAGCTTGATGAAGTCGAACGCGGCTTTTCTTTCCGCCGCGAGGGCCCATTGTCGATGCGTATGGACGGCGGCAAGCCCGACGCTGGCGATGTTATCGCCAAGGGCGATGTGCGCGAACTGGCGGCGATATTCAGGACCTATGGCGAGGAAAAGCGCGCCGGCAGAATTGCCCGCGCCATTGTCAACGCGCGCGAGACCGCGCCGATTACGACGACGACGGCGTTGGCCTTTATTGTCGAAAAGGCGGCGCCGAATTGGGGCAAGTCGAAGATCCATCCGGCAACGCGCGTGTTCCAGGCTTTGCGGATATTTGTAAATGACGAGCTTGGCCAGCTGGTCGCGGGTCTGCGCGCAGCGGAACGGCTGTTGCGACCGGCGGGGCGGGTTTTGGTCGTGACATTTCATTCTTTGGAAGACCGGATTGTGAAGCGGTTTTTCGCTAACCGATTTCCATCCGGCGCTGCGGGGTCACGCCATGCGCCGCCGGCCGTTAAATCCGCGCCGACATTTGAGCCGGTCTTCGCCAAGGCGTTGCCGCCGGGCGACGAGGAGACACTTGCGAATAGGCGTGCGCGCTCTGCGCGGCTACGCGGCGGTGTGCGTCTCGCCGCACCGTTCGCGTCGATAGACGACGAGAGGCTGGGGCTGCCGGGGCCGATTGCGTTGAAAAATTTTAACGAAGGGAAACGATAGATGTTTCGGATCACAACGATATTTTTGTGTGTCTTGCTGGCGGCGGCGGCGGTTGGGCGATACCGCGCCGAGCAGTCGGTGCAGAAGACGCGCATGGAGCTGGAGCGCATGGAGAGCGCCAGACTTGATGAGCTGCAGCAAATTCAGCTGTTGCGCGCGGAGGTCGCCTATCTCGAAAATCCCGAGCGCCTCGCCAAAATAGCCAGAGCCAAAACCGACTTGCGCCCATCGGAACCTGTACAGATTGTCTCGGCGCAGCAATTTGTAGTCGCCATGACCGGTGAGAACGATCCACAAATAGATGATGGCGCCGCGCCAAGCGAGATCATCACCAACGCTATCGCAATGGCGCAATTGTCGGCCGCCGATTAGGGATGAGAAACACGAAAGCTATTTAAGAAAGGTTTGGCGCCGCGATGCTCATGCGCAAAGGTAAAAAGGCAAAGCCGGCGGCCTATGTTATCACTGAGGCTGAAACCGCAGCATCGCTCCGCCCTGAAACGGCTCCGGCGACGATGCATGTGCGCGCCAGAAGCGGCCGTCAGCGACAGACAGACCGCGCCAAGAACCGCATCTTGATGTGCGCGGTGGTGTTTGTGTTTGTATTCGCCTCGCTGGGCGTGCGGCTGGCGTATATCTCCTTCGGGCAGATTAAAGCAGAGGCGCCGCACGCGGCGGCGCCGTCAATCGAGGCGCCGCGCGCGGAAATCATCGATCGCAACGGCGCGCTGCTGGCGACCGATCTGCCGATGATATCCCTTGAAGTCGCCGGCCGGGAAATTTGGGATGCGCGCGAGACGGCGCAAAAGCTGTTGACGGTGCTGCCGGATATTGATGCGGGTGAGTTGGAACAAAAACTGCGTCGCGGCCGCTATGTTGAGCTGCGCGGGAACTTGACGCCGGCTGAGCGCCAGGCGGTGTTTGATCTCGGCCTGCCGGGTATTCATTTTGCCACCCGGATCAAGCGATTTTACCCGCAGGCGGATCTTGCCGCTCATATCATCGGCCATGAAGAGCAGGGCAAGGGCGGCGTGATGGGGCTTGAGAAGCTCGCTAATGATTGGCGCGGCGCGCGGACGATGCGCGCCTCGATTGATATTCGCGTGCAGCAAATCGTTGAAGACGAGCTCGCCGCAGCGATAACAAAATTTAGCGCCAAGGCCGGCTGGGCCGGGGTGATGGATGTTGCGACTGGCGAGATCATTGCGCTTGCCAGCCTGCCGGATTTCGATCCCAACTCACCGGGCGCCGCAGCGGCGGATTCTCGTCGCAATCGCGCCACGCTTGATCAATATGAGTTGGGCTCGGCGTTTAAGGCCTTTACCGCGGCGTCGGCGCTGGAAGAAGGCCTGGCGGGAGAGGCCACAAACTATGATGCGCGCGGGAGCTTTCTCGTCGCCGACCACAGGGTTACCGATTTTCATGGCGAGAACAGAATATTGACCCTGTCGGAAGTGGTGCAGTTTTCTTCCAATATCGGCATTGCCCGCGTCGCCGGTGATCTCGGGACCAAAAAGCAGCGGGACTATTTGGGCAAGCTCGGCCTGCTGACGCGCCTGACAATGGAACTGCCGGAGCGTCGCGCACCGCAGCTGCCGGACCATTGGGGGCCGGTGGAGACCGCGACCATCGCTTATGGCCACGGGATTTCAGTGACGCCGTTGCATTTGCTGACGGCGTTTTGCGCGGTGGTGAATGGCGGCGATTATCATAACCCGACATTTTTTGCCGACCCTGAACGCATATCCGAACGGGCCGTATTTTCTAACCAGACCAGCGTCATTATGCGCCGTATTCTCCGCCGCGTCATCACCGACGGTACGGCAAGCCAAGCAGAAGCGCCGGGATATTTCCCGATTGGCAAAACCGCAACGGCGGATAAACCGCTCAATGGCGGCTATAATCGCAACACAAGAATTGCAAGTTTTGTCGGTGCGGTTCCGGGTTATGCGCCGCGCTATGCGATCCTGGTGTCGCTCGATGAGCCGCAGCCGCTGAAAGAGACCTATGGCTATGCGACAGCGGGCTGGACCGCCGCGCCGGCATTCTCGCGCATCGTCGCGCGCGCGGCGCCATTTTTGGGCCTGACGCCGGTCAACGAAGCGACGGCGCTTGCCGCCTTTGTCTCCGGCGGTGAAGCCGCAGAGGGTACGGGCATGCCGCGCAAAGCCGCAGCAGCGGCGCCGATTGTGGAGCGTGCGCCGTGAGATTATCGCAGTTGGCCGGTGAGGCGTTTACAACAGATCCCGATATTAAAGGTCTGACCGCAGACAGCCGCGCAGTGGAGCGCGGGTTTTTGTTCGCGGCGCTGCCGGGCGTACTTGCTGATGGTGCAAAATTTATTCCGCAGGCGGAAGAGAGAGGGGCGGCGGCGATTTTGGCGCGTCCGGGTGCGCGCTCAAACCTGCCGATTGTCGTTGACCAAGAGCCGCGCCAGCGGCTGGCGCATATGGCGGCGCAGTTCTTTGCGCGTCAGCCGGAAATCATCGCCGGGATCACTGGCACCAATGGCAAGACATCAACCGCCCTGTTCGCCGCACAAATTTGGGAACGGCTCGGGCGCAACAGCGCCAGTCTCGGAACACTCGGCGTGCGCTGGAAAACATTTTCCGCCAAGCTCGCCCACACAACTCCAGAACCGGTCACGCTGCATAAGATGCTGGACCAGATGACTGCCGCCGGCGTCACTCATTTAGCGATGGAAGTCTCGAGCCATGGCCTGGCGCAACATCGCGCCGATGCGGTCAAGTTCAAGATTGCCGCCTTCACCAATCTTACCCAGGACCATCTCGACTATCATCAAGGCTTTGACGGTTACCTGAATGCCAAGCTGCGGTTGTTTTCGGAGCTGCTGGATGAGGGCGGCGTCGCGGTGGTCAACTACAGCAGTGAATATGCCGGGCAGTTTTGCGATGTGGCGACAAGGCGCGGCGTGAAAGTTATAGGTGTTGGCGCAGCGGCAACCGACCTCAAACTGACAAAAGTCGAGCCCCATGCAGCCGGCCTTAATGTCAGCGTTGCCGTCTTTGGGACCGCCTATGATTTGAACCTGCCGCTGGTCGGGGCCTTCCAGGCTGAAAATGCATTACTGGCGGCGGGTATTGTTATCGCCTCTGGCGCGCCGGCTGCGGATGTGCTTGGGAATTTGGAGAGCCTCAACCCCGTGCCGGGGCGCATGCAGCTGGCGGCGCGCATCAAAGGAGCGGCGGTCTATATCGACTACTCCCATACGCCAGATGCGGTGGCGACGGCGCTTAAGGGATTGCGTCCGCATACGGAAGGCCGGTTGATTGCAATTATCGGCGCCGGCGGGGACCGCGACAAAGCCAAACGCCCGATGATGGGGCGGGCGGCAGCAGGCAATGCGGATATCGTCATCGTTACTGACGACAATCCGCGCAACGAAGACCCGGCGGTGATCCGGCGGGAGATACTGGCCGGGTGTCGGAAAGCTACGGAGATAGGCGACAGACGCGAGGCGATTGCGGCGGGGACCGCGATGTTAAAGGCGGGCGACGTGTTGTTGATTGCGGGGAAAGGACACGAGGCCGGTCAGGTGGTGGGGGATGAAACTCTTGCGTTCAACGATCTTGAAGTTGCGCGCGAGGCGGCCGAAGCGTTGAGCCGATCAAAGGAACTCGGGTGATGATAGACATACAGGTCAATGAAAATCTATGGACTGCCTATGAAGCCGCGGCCGCGACCGGCGGCGCGCTTTGCGCCAGAGGCGGCGATCCGAAGGGATGGACGGCGGAGGAGTGGTCCGCAAGCGGTGTTTCAATTGATACCCGCAGCCTGAAGCCGGGCGAAATCTTCGTCGCCTTGCGCGATGCGCGAGACGGCCACGAGTTTTTAACCAGAGCCTTTGAAGCCGGCGCCGCCGCGGCGCTGGTCGCGCGTGCGCCGGAAGATGCGCCGGAGGGCGCGCCGCTTCTGGTGGTCGGCGACACGCTACAGGGTTTGCGCGATCTGGCGCTCGCCGCGCGGATGCGCAATTTCGGCAAACGCATCGCCATTACCGGCAGCGTAGGGAAAACCAGCACCAAGGAAATTCTCCGCGCTATCCTCGCTGTCGGCGGTGAGGTTCATGCGGCGGACAAAAGTTTCAACAATCACTGGGGCGTTCCATTAACGCTGTCGCGCCTGCCGATGCATGCGGCGTTTGGCGTCTTCGAGATTGGCATGTCGCATCCGGGTGAAATCATGCCGCTCGCCGGGCTGGTGCGTCCGCATGTGGCGATTGTCACCACTGTCGCCGCCGCGCATCTTGAGTTTTTTAAATCGGTTGAAGAAATCGCCGAAGCGAAGGCGGAAATCTTTACCGGGCTGGCGCCCGGCGGCATTGCAATTTTGCCAATCGATAATGCGCATTTCGGATTGCTGAAAGCGCGCGCTGAAACTGCTGGCGCTGCCGGCTATATCACTTTCGGCGAGGGCGAGGGCGCAGATTTTCAATTGCTGGACTATCAGGCTGACGGCGATGGCGCGCGCCTTAAGGTCAATATCAAAGGCAGCGCGATGGCGTTCGCGGTTGGCATTGCCGGGCGCCATCAGGCGTTGAATATGCTGGCGGCTTTGGCGGCGGCGGACGCCGTTGGTGCGGCGCTTGACCCGGCGATTGCGGCGCTGGCGGCGTTGTCCCCGGCGGAGGGGCGCGGCGCCAGAGCGGTGATCCCTATGGATGGCGGCGAGGCGCTGTTGATTGATGAAAGCTATAACGCCAATCCGGCGTCGATGGCGGCGGCGATTGGCCTGTTGGGTGCGGCGCCGGTCGGCGCTGGCGGGCGGCGCA
The DNA here is from genome assembly GCA_021776415.1 of Hyphococcus sp. Taxonomy (GTDB): domain Bacteria; phylum Pseudomonadota; class Alphaproteobacteria; order Caulobacterales; family Parvularculaceae; genus Hyphococcus. The sequence continues at coordinate 45,225 of JAJFFY010000070.1, read as the reverse complement.
TTGCTGTCCTTGGAGAGATGCTCGAACTCGGTGAGGATGCGCGCGCGCTCCATGCCGGGCTCGTCGATGCGCTGCTTGCAGCAAAGGTTGACCAGGTCTACGCAGCGGGGGAAATGATGCGTCATTTATGGGGGCGGTTGCCGCCGGAGATGCGTGGCCTTTATGCGGGCTCTGCCGTCGGTCTGGTGGGCGCGGTGGAAGCTGCAATCCGTCCCGGCGATGTGGTGATGGTAAAAGGTTCCAACGCCTCGAAGGTGAGCGCGGTGGCGCGCGCTCTTGGTGAACATGCAAAACAAGCCGAAAGTATAAAACAAGAAAGCACTCATTAATGCTCTATCATCTGTTGACGCCTTATGCGGACCAATTTCAGCTGTTCAATGTTTTCCGCTATCTGACATTTCGCACCGGCGGCGCCATCATGACGGCGCTGATCATTTCATTTGTGCTCGGCCCCTCGCTGATCCGCTGGATGCGGCGCAAGCAGGGCCACGGTCAGCCGATCCGAACTGATGGACCGCAAAGCCATATTATTGAAAAAGCCGGCACCCCGACCATGGGCGGGATTTTAATCCTGTTCTCATTGACGGTCGCGACCTTTCTCTGGGCGCGTCTCGACAATATTTACATCTGGATCGTGATGGGCGTCACGCTCTCCTTCGGCGTTCTCGGGTTCATTGATGACTATCTGAAAGTGAGCAAGCAAAGCGCCGACGGCCTTGTCGGCAGTTTGAAACTGGTGGTGCAATTTGCCGTCGCTTTGCTGGCAGGCTATTTCTGCATGACCGCATTGTCGGCGGCGCCCGATGCGCCGGCAGGCATTGCGACCTCGGTCGGCGTGCCGTTTTTCCCGGTGCGTCTGTTTGAGCAATGGTTCAATGCGCCGGGCGTGCCGTTCGGAATTTTTATCGTGCCTTTCGCGGCTTTCGTGATTGTCGGCGCGTCCAACACCGTCAATCTCACCGACGGTCTTGATGGTCTGGCGACCGTACCGGTGATGATTGCGGCGGCGACCTATGCGGCGATTGCCTATCTTGTGGGCAACGCGATCTATGCCGGCTATCTCGGTGTGCCTTTTGTACCGGGCGCGGGTGAGCTTGCGGTGATTTGCGGGGCGATTGTCGGCGCCGGGCTCGGATTTTTGTGGTTCAACGCGCCGCCGGCCGCAATCTTCATGGGCGATACCGGCTCGCTGGCGCTGGGCGGCGCCATCGGCGCGATTGCAGTTGCGACAAAACATGAAATCGTTCTGGCGATTGTCGGCGGCCTTTTTGTATTGGAAGGTCTGTCGGTGATGATCCAGATTGCGTCGTTTAAACTGACCGGCAGACGGGTCTTTCGCATGGCGCCAATTCACCATCACTTTGAGCAGCTGGGCTGGAAGGAATCGACCATCGTCATCCGCTTCTGGATTGTCGCGGTGATCTTGGCGTTGATCGGCCTTGCCACGTTGAAATTGCGATAGGCCGCCAGATGATTTTGATCCCTGACGTTAAAAACCAGTCGATCGGCGTATTCGGTCTCGGCGTTTCCGGTATTGCGACCTGCGAAGCACTGGTTGCGTCGGGGGCGAAAGTATTTACCTGGGACGAGAGCGCCCGGGCGCGCGAGAAAACAGCGGATACGGAATATCGCGCCGAACACCCCAAAAAATGGCCGTGGAAAGAGATGGCGGCGGTGGTCGTCAGCCCCGGCGTGCCGCTGACCCATCCAAAGCCGCATCCGATTGTCCGCAAGGCGCGGCTCGAAAATATTGCGGTACTTGGCGACATTGAATATTTCGCCCGCGCGATCAATGCGCTGCCCGCCGAAGAACGCCCGCGCATTATTGCGGTTACCGGATCGAACGGGAAATCGACCACGGTCGCGCTGATCGGACATATCCTGCGCGAGGTTGGCGAGGAGGCTTATGTCGGCGGCAATATTGGCGAGGCGGCATTGTCTTTGCCGGCGCCGGAGAAGAACTCAATTTATGTGCTCGAGCTTTCCTCGTTTCAGCTCGACCTGACCTACAGCCTGCGCGCCGATATAGCGGTGTTCTTAAATCTGACGCCGGACCATATCGACCGCCACGGCACGGTTGAGGCTTATCTTGCAGCCAAGAAACGGATTTTCCTTAATCAGACTAAAGACGATGTTGCCGTTGTTGGCGTTGATGATGGTTACGGGCAGGTGATCTGCACGGCGATGATGGCCAATGGCGGTGCGCGCGTTGTGCCGATATCGGCGCAGGGAACGCTCGGACGCGGCGCTTATGCGCTGGGCGGTGATCTGTTTTATAATTTTGACGGCAAGACAACCAAGGCCGGCGACCTGACGCGGGCGCGGGCTTTGCGCGGCGCGCATAATCATCAAAACGCAGCGGCCGCGCTCGGCGTTTGCGTTGCGCTCGGCGTTCCGGCGGCGCTGGTGGTGAAGGCGGCGGAACGGTTTACCGGGCTGGCGCACCGAATGGAAGAGGTCGCGCGGTTCGGCAAGGTTGTCTTCATCAACGATTCCAAAGCCACCAATGCCGACGCCGCCATGCGCGCGCTCGCGACCTTTGATGATATTTTCTGGATCGCCGGCGGCAAGCCGAAAGATGGCGGCGCGGCGACCCTCAAAGGCAAGCTGGGCGCCGTGCGCCGCGCCTATTTCTATGGCGAGGCGGCGGCTTTGTTTAATAAACAGCTGGGTGCAGAGGCCGATTGCCTGATCTTTTCTAACCTGGCGGAAGCGACAGCGGCGGCCTATGCGGATGCGGCGGCGAGCACAGCGCCGGCGCCGACCATTGTGCTGTCGCCGGCTTGTGCATCTTTCGATCAGTACAAAAATTTTATTGAACGCGGCGCCGCCTTTCGCGCGATTGTTAATGAGCTGGCGTCCGCCAATGGGGAGGCCGCATGAGACAGGTCTCGCGCGCGGATGTTTCGGTTTTGGGCCGCTGGTGGTGGTCGGTCGACCACACTTTGCTGGCGGTGCTCGCACCGATCATGCTGATCGGCATGATTGTCCTGATGGCGGCGGGGCCGGCGGCGGCGGCGCGGCTTCATATCGCAAACGACTTTCACTTTCCGATCCGCCAGTCGGTTTTCATGGTCCCGGCGATCGGAGCGATCTTTGGCGTATCGTTTTTATCGCCATTGCAGGCGCGCCGCCTTGGCGTCGTGGTGTTCGTCGGCGCCGTCATCCTGATGGCGGTGACATTGTTGTTCTCCGGCGCCGTAAACGGATCGGCGCGGTGGATCGACCTTGGCGTTATGACCTTGCAACCCTCGGAGTTCGCCAAACCCGGCTTTATTATCGCCGCGGCCTGGATGCTGGCGGAAGGCGCGCGCGATCCTCGCTTTCCGGGCGGCGCCATTGCCATGGGGCTATACGCCGTCTTTGCCGCGCTGTTGTTAATGCAGCCTGATTTCGGACAATGGGTGCTGGTGACGATGGTATGGGCGGTGATGTTTTTCATCGCCGGCTGGAGCTGGATGTGGATTGTGCTGTTGGCGGGCGTCGGCACGGTTGCGCTCACTACCGGCTATTTCCTTTCCGACCATGTTGCGACGCGGATTGACGGATTTTTACATCCTGGCGCAACGGAGACCTATCAGGCCGACGCCTCCATCGACACCATCGCCAATGGCGGGCTGATCGGGCGCGGCGATGCGCTGCCGGTGAAAGGCGGGCTTCCCGATGCGCATACGGATTTTATTTTCGCCGCCGCGACGGAAGAATATGGCCTTGCCATCGGCATAGTGATTATCGTCCTGTTTACAATTTTTGTGGTGCGCGCTTTTGCGGTTGCCGCGACGCGGCGCGGGATCTTTGCGCAATGCGCGGTTTGCGGCCTTTCCGCGATGATCGGGCTTCAGGCGATCATTAATATCGGCGTTTCCTTGCGCGCGCTGCCGACCAAGGGGATGACGCTGCCGTTCTTTTCCTATGGCGGCTCGTCGCTGTTGGCGACCGGACTTGCGGTTGGCCTCATCATCGCCTTGACGCGCACCCATCAGGGTATTTGGCGGCGCAAGGACATCATGCCGTGAGCGTGGGCGCCGATAATCGACCCATTGTGCTCGCTGCTGGCGGCACTGGCGGGCACATGTTCCCGGCTGAGGCCTTGGCGCAGGAGTTAAAACGCCGTGGGCGCCAGGTGTTGCTGGTGACGGATGCGCGCGGTGCGCGTTATGCGGAAAGCTTTCCGGCGGATCAGAAGTTTCAGATTTCCGCCGCCACCGCATCGGTTGGCGGGCTGGCGGCGAAAGGGCTGGCGGCGGCATCGGTCGCGCAAGGCATCCTTACCGCGCTTGGCAAGTATCGAAAACTCAAACCCGCCGCCGCTATCGGCTTTGGCGGCTATCCGTCGTTTCCGGCGATGAAAGCCGCGTCGCTATCTGGTATTCCTTATGGCGTACACGAACAAAACGGCGTTCTCGGGCGCGCTAACCGGATGCTGGTAAAGGGCGCGGCGTTTGTCGCCCATGCTTTTCCGGTGCTGGAAAAGCTGCCCGCCGGCGTTGATGCGGTTGAGGTTGGCAATCCCGTACGCGATGCGGTGGCGGCGCTGAGCAATGCCGCCTTCACGCCGGTCACCGCTGGCGGCGATATCAGCTTGTTGATTTTCGGCGGCAGCCAGGGCGCGAGTATTTTCTCCGCCGCGCCGGTCAAGGCGATTGCCGGCATTCCGGACGATATTCGCCAGCGCCTCACAGTGGTTCATCAGGTACGTGAGGACGACATCGAGCAAGTCAAAGCCGGCTATGCGGCGGCGGGCGTGCGTGCGGAGATCGCGCCGTTTTTCGCAGACCTGCCCAACCGCATGGCCGCCGCGCATCTGATTGTCTCGCGCGCCGGCGCCTCGACCGTGACTGAGCTTTCAGCGATCGGCCGCGGCGCCGTGCTCGTGCCCCTGGCGATCGCCATGGACGACCACCAGAGCGGCAACGCTGAGGTTCTGTCGCGTGACATTTCCGGGGCAAGCGCCGCCATTGTCTTGCCGGAATCTGAATTTAATGAAACCAGCCTTGGCAAGGCGCTGGAAGGCCTGTTTGTTAACCCGAGGCGCTTGCAATTGATGGCCGAAGCGGCAAAAGGCAGGGTGCGGTCCGGCGCGGCCTCGGCCCTGGCCGACCTGGTTGAAGGATTATACCAAAGTGCAAAATGAGCTTTTCATTTTGCACTTTGGCAAGGCCGCCATTGTTAATTGTGGTTGGCTGCCGCGCCTTATGGCGCGAAAGCCTGCGTGGCGCTTGAATGCACAGACGGTCATTCTTTATGACCGTTGGTATATGTGAGAGCCGCCCGATGAGACAAAGCGGGGCGGCGTGAGAGTATTATGACGAAGACGGATAAATTTTCGAAGCTCGACCCGCCGAAGATCAAAATTCGGCTGCCCTTTGGCGTTGGGGTCGTCCATTTTGTCGGCATTGGCGGCATCGGCATGAGCGGCATTGCCGAGGTGATGCACAATCTCGGCTATGAGGTGCGCGGCAGCGATGTCGCCGACAGCGCTAATGTTCAACGGCTGCGCGACAAGGGCATCAAGATTGAGATCGGCCATTCCCCGGATCATGTGAAGGGCGCAGAAGCGGTCGTCATTTCAACTGCGATCCGCCGCGACAACCCGGAAGCCGCCGCCGCGCGCGCGCGCCATATTCCGGTGGTGCGCCGCGCTGACATGCTGGCCGAATTGATGCGCCTGAAATGGACCATTTCGGTCGCCGGCACCCATGGTAAGACGACGACGACAACCATGGTCGCCGCACTGCTCGATGAAGCCAAGCTCGACCCGACGGTGATTAATGGCGGCGTCATCAACGCCTATGGAACCAACGCCCGCCTTGGCGAGGGCGACTGGATGGTTGTTGAGGCTGACGAATCCGACGGCACATTCATCCGCCTGCCGACGACCATTGCTGTGGTCACCAATATCGACCCCGAGCATCTCGACCATTGGGGCGGGTTTGAAAACCTCCGCGATGCGTTTGATACGTTTATTGAGAACACGCCGTTTTATGGATTTGGCGTCGTCTGTCTCGATCATCCGGAGGTCCAGGCGCTGGTCGGGCGCGTCACCGACCGCCGACTGATCACCTATGGCGCGAACCCGCAGGCCGATGTGCGCGCGGAAAAAATCAGCTATCAAGAAGACGCCTCGATCTACGACATCGTCTTTCGTGAGCGCGGCAAGGAGGTCGGCCGGATCGAACAGGTCGTCTTGCCAATGCTCGGCGTCCATAATGTCTTGAACTCATTGCCGGCGGCGATCATCGCCAAGCGCCTCGGCGCCAGTGACGCCATTATCAAGTCGGGTTTTGCAGGCTTTGCTGGCGTCAAGCGGCGCTTTACTCATGCGGGCGAATGGAACGGCGTTAAAATTATTGACGATTACGGCCACCACCCGGTGGAAATCGCCGCCGTCCTGCGCGCTGCGCGCGAGGTTGCGAGCGGTAAGGTGATCGCTGTCGTCCAGCCGCATCGCTATTCGCGGCTGCATGATCTTTTCGACGATTTTTGCGGTTGCATGAATGAGGCGGATATTGCTCTGATTACGGATGTTTACGCCGCCGGCGAGGCGCCGATAAAAGGTGTTAACCGAGACGCGCTGGTATCCGGCCTAAAATCCCACGGCCACCGCGACGCGCGCGCGCTGGCGAGTTTTAAAGATTTGCCGAAGCTTGTCGCCGACATTGCCGAACCCGGCGACTATGTCATCTGCCTTGGCGCCGGAGATATTACCAAGCACGCTAATGCGCTGGCGGGTGAATTGGCGAAGTTAGGCGTGTGAGATATGAAATGGTTTGTTGCAATATTGATGGGAACTTTTTCGCTAAGCTTTGCTAATGCACTGGCGTGCAGCTGCGATGCTCCCGACTCTGTCGAAGAGCATATTAATGAAACGGATGCGATATTTTACGGTACCCCAGTAGAAACGCATTGGATCGTTTCATTCGATAATGGCCTTGAATTTCTTCAATCCACAAAGTTTCGAGTTTATGATGTTTTGAAGGGGGATATAGCAGAGTCTGACCCTTCCGGAGATGAACCAGTATTCGTTTATGTCCGTCATGAAAAGCGCGTAGACGGGAATTGTGGCTTAGCGTTTCACATGTGGCTCTATTACGAAATATTCGCGGGAAGCCACAAGGGGCGTTTGTATTCATCATCTTGCGCTGGAACACGCCCAGCGCCGATCCCTGAATATCCACACTCATGGGAAGAATATCGCGAGTCTATTGAGAAACAGCAGTAATGTCAGTTCACTTAAAAAAATCAGACCTCCCCACCGTCCGCGGCAAATATATCGAGAACGCCGACATGTCTGCGCTCACCTGGCTGCGGGTTGGCGGGGCGGCGGATGTTTTGTTCTCGCCGGCCGATGAAGACGATCTGGCGGATTTTTTAAAAAATCTCGATACGGATATTCCAGTCTATCCAGTCGGTGTTGGCTCCAACCTTCTGGTTCGCGATGGCGGCATGCGCGGTGTGGTTATCCGCCTTGGCGCGGCGTTCGGGAAGATTGTGACCGACGGTGTGCGCGTGCGCGCGGGCGCCGCCGCGCTTGATGCACAGGTTGCAAAACGCGCTGGCGCGGCGGGAATTGCCGGGCTTGAATTTTATCGCGGGGTTCCGGGAACCATTGGCGGCGCGCTGGCGATGAATGCCGGGGCCTATGGCGGCGAGACCAAAGATATTCTGGTTGAGGCGGTCGCCTATGACCGTGAGGGCGCGCGCCATCTGCTTTCAGCCGATGATATGAAGTTTTCCTATCGCCATTGCGGCGCCGGCGATGGGTTGATTTTTACCAGTGCGCTGTTCGAGGGCCACACTGATGATCCCGCCGCCGTTGAGGCGCGCATGGCCGAGATTATGACGCGGCGCGAGGCGACCCAGCCGATCCGCGAACGCACCGGCGGCTCGACCTTCGCCAATCCTGACCTCAGCCTTTCGGGCGGGCGCAAATCATGGCAACTCATCGATGAGATAGGCGGGCGTGGCCGCATAGTCGGCGATGCGCAGGTCTCGGAGCAACACTGCAATTTTATGATCAATCGCGGTGAGGCGACGGCGGGAGATTTAGAAGCTTTAATCGAGTCGCTGCGTAAGGATGTTTTAACGGAAACGGGCGTTGAGTTGCGATGGGAGATAAGAAGGGTTGGGGATTAGGTTTTGGGGATTTGGGATTAGGAAAAAGAGTGCGTAATGTCTGGTATAAAGTCTTATCGCGATCTGACGGTCTGGCAGCTGTCTATGGATCTTGCGCAAGCGATTTACGTGTTAACAAAAAAATTTCCCAAGGCGGAAGAGTATCGACTGACATCGCAAATGATCCGCGCCGCAATATCGATACCGGCGAATATTGCAGAAGGAAACACAAGGGCGACCAAAAAAGATTATGCGCGATTAGTCAGTATAGCTCGCGGGTCAACCGCGGAACTTTCAACTTTCTTGATGCTAGCCATGAGGATCGAATTGGCTCCAAAGCAAGACATCGGCCCAGCCTTAGAAAGCTGCGAAGAAATTGGTCGCATGCTAACCGGACTTCACCGCAGCCTGACATGAACTTACCCACCCTAATCCCCAATCCCTATTCCCTAATCCCTCTCAGAAACGTTGTGCTTTTATGAGTAAATCCTTCCATCGTATCGCCGTCCTCAAAGGCGGCTGGTCCCCAGAGCGGGAAGTTTCGCTTAACTCCGGCATCGAGGCCGCTAAGGCGCTGACCGAGGCTGGTTACGAAGCGATTGAGATCGATGTCGGGCGCGACCTTGCCGAGCGCTTGCACGAGGTGAAACCTGACGCCGTCTTTAATGCGCTGCATGGCCAATGGGGTGAGGATGGTTGCGTTCAGGGGCTGCTTGAGGTGCTCGGTCTTCCTTATACGCATTCCGGCGTGCTCGCTTCGGCCCTGGCGATGGACAAGCAGCGCGCCAAGGCGGTGTTTGAAAATAGCGGCATCGCATCGCCGCCGGGCCGTATCGTCTCGCGCGCGGAGGCTGCGGGCGGGCATGTGATGGCGCCGCCATATGTGATCAAACCGAATGCGCAAGGCTCATCCGTTGGCGTTTATATTGTCCGCGCCGGCGACAATCGTCCGCCTGCGGAGCTGACATCCAAACAATGGACGCTCGGCGAAGAGGTGCTGGTCGAGAAATTCATTCCCGGTCGTGAGCTGACTGTCTCGGTGCTGGGTGATCGTGCGCTTTGTGTTACGGAAATCACCACGTCGCTGATCTTTTATGACTACGAAGCCAAATATGCCGATGGCGGATCAAAACATGTGTTGCCGGCCGACCTTCCGGACGCGGTCACTGAACGCTGCCTTGACGTTGCCTTGCGGGCGCATCAATCGCTGGGTTGCCGGGGGCTGTCGCGCGCGGACTTCCGTTATGACGAGACCGCCGATGGCGAGCAGTTGTTCTGCCTTGAGGTCAACACTCAGCCGGGCCTGACTGCAACCTCGCTGGCGCCGGAACAGGCGGCCTCGATTGGTATTTCCTTTCCCGAATTGTGCGCCTGGATGACGGAGGACGCCTCATGCCCAAGGTAAAGAAAAAAACTGCACGCCCGCGCAAGAGAAAAGCCGCCAAAGCAAAACCCAAGGCAAGCCTGATGTCGCAGCTTGTCACCAACGCCGGCGATTTGCTCTCGCACTATACAATTGCAGCCGCGGCCGGGCTGACCGTGGTCGGTTTAATCGCCGTGGTGATGTTGTGGTCCGGCGGTTATGTCGGTCTGATGGGCGAGCGGGTTGGCGCGCAGGTTGACCGCGCCGCCATCGCCACAGGTTTTGAGGTGCGCCGCATTACCGCGAAGGGTTTTGATAACGCCGATGAAGCTGAAATTTTAACCGCGCTCGGCCCGGTGATCGGCTCGTCGATTTTGCAGTTTGATCCGTTTGCGGCGCGCGCGCGGGTGGAAGAGCTTGGCTGGGTGCGCACCGCGGCGGTGTCGCGCTTGTGGCCGGATACGGTCCATATCTCGGTGCGCGAGCGCGAGGCGGCGGCGGTCTGGCAGCTGGCGGGCGCCATGCATCTGATTGATGAGGACGGCGCAGTTATTCGCGAAGTTGATGCTTATGAATATTCAAACCTGCCGCTGATTGTCGGCGCCGGCGCGCCGGCCTCTGCGGCGGGCATGTTGCGGGCGTTACGCGGCGAGGCGGTGTTGTGGGGGCGGGCGGCGGCGCTGATCCGCGTCGGCGACCGGCGCTGGAACGTGCGGTTGAAATCCGGCGCTGATATAAAATTTCCCGAAACCGATTACGAGGCGGCGGTGCGCGATTTGGCAACACTGCAAAACGCCTACGGCGTGCTTGATTTGTCGCTCGACTATATCGATCTGCGCGATCCGGACCGGCTGGTCTATCGCGAGAAAGACGCCGCTGAGCGAGCATTGCCGGGGGAAGATCCGCTTTAACCAATCGCAGACTTGAAGAAAGACATTTAGCGCCCATGGCTCACCGTCGTCGTAAAGATCAGTACACGATAGCAGCGCTTGATATCGGCGTATCAAAAATCGCCTGCTTCATCGCCCGCATCTCGCATGAGCCGGACTTGCCGCCGCAGGCGGAAATTATCGGCGTTGGCTGTCATGGCGCGGCGGTCAAACAGCGCCAGGCCGCCTGTCCGGAACAGCTTGAAGCGAATATTCGAAAAGCCGTCGCCGCCGCTGAACGCATGGCGAATATGCGCATCGACCGGGTCCTGGTTGCGGTCCCCGGCAAGACGCTGCACACGCGGCGGATCGGCGTCGATCTCGATATTGCCGACGGCGTGGTGACCCAGGAAGATATTGAAGACTGCCTGCAAGTGGGCGCCCGCCTGACCGCGCCGCCGGAATGCAGAGCGCTGCATGCGGTCGCGACCTCATATCGGCTCGACGGCGAGGAGATTTTCAGCCATCCCGTCGGGCTTAACGGGGCGATGTTGTCAACGGAAATGCTCGGCGTCGCCGCGCCGCAGAACACGCTTGATAATCTTTCAACCCTGGTCGAGCGTTGCAGCCTGGCGCCGGATGAGTTTGTCGCGGGCCCCGCGGCGGCGGCGGAGGCGACATTAATTGAAGACGAAAAAGACCTCGGCGTTATCCTGATCGATATTGGCGGCCAGTCGACCGGCTATGCCGTTTATGACAATGGCGCGCTGGTTGATTGCGGCGGCGTCGGCGTTGGCGGCGGTCACATCACCAAAGACATCGCCCAGATTTTTAACACGCCCATGGCCCAGGCTGAGCGCATCAAGACCTTATATGGCGCCGCGCTAATCGGTCCCGGCGATGAGCACCGTCTGGTTGATTTCCCGCAGCTCGGCCCCGGCAGCGATCACGCGCGCGCCTCACGCGCAGACCTTTGCGAGGTGATTATTCCGCGTATGGAAGAAATTTTCGAGCTGGTGCTGGCGCGGCAATCCAGCGATCCGCTGCATCGCAGCGGTCTGCGTCGCGCCGTCGTCACCGGCGGCGGCAGCTTGTTGGTCGGCGCCCGCGAGATCGCGGAAAAAGTCCTGTCGATGAAAACCCGCCTCGGGCGCCCGATAGCCATTCCCGGCGCGCCGGACGCAGCCGCGGCGCCCGGCTTTGCGGTCTGCGCCGGAGTCATTCAATGTTATATAAATTCTGCCGGCGGCGACCAGTTTGCGCTTGGCGTTGAGCGCCAATCACCTCATGGATTATCTCAACCAGCATTTTTTGGCGGCGTTGAAGCGTGGCTCCGGCAAAAATTTTAGACGTCGTTAATAAGACGTTAATCATTTGGTAAGGGTTCTGAACGAATCTTTAACGATGGGGTAACCATGAGGGCGGACCCCAAAATCTTGTTCTAGAGCAGGATCGCATTTTGTTGATTCAGATCCTGCTCTAAAATGTTTGTGGTCGCGTGATCGAACCGTAAAACCGGTGTCCACTTATACTGATCACGCTCTTAACCGGAGCAGCCGATGCCGTTAAATCTAAGCGTACCTGAACTTACAGAGTTAAAACCCCGGATTTCAGTTATTGGCGTCGGCGGCGCGGGCGGCAATGCGGTCAATAATATGATCGAAAGCCAGCTTGAGGGCGTCGAATTTGTGGTCGCCAACACCGATGCTCAAGCGGTAGGCTTGGCCAAGGCGGAAAAGAAAATCCAGCTGGGCGTGAAGACGACGCAAGGTCTGGGCGCAGGTTCGGTTCCCGATATTGGCCGTGCGGCGGCGGAAGAATCCCTCGACGAAATCCTTGAGCATGTCGGCAACGCACACATGATTTTTGTGACCGCCGGGATGGGCGGCGGCACCGGCACCGGCGCCGCCCCGGTCATCGCCAAGGCGGCCAAAGAGCGCGATATCCTCACTGTCGGCGTCGTCACCAAGCCGTTTCACTTTGAAGGCGCGCGACGCATGCGCATCGCCAATGCCGGCATCGAAGAGCTGCAAAAACATGTCGACACGCTGCTGATCATTCCCAACCAGAATTTGTTTTCGATCGCCAATGAACGCACCACCTTTCACGAAGCCTTCGCGATGGCCGACCAGGTGCTGCATTCCGGCGTGCGCGGCATTACCGATCTGATGGTGATGCCCGGGCTGATTAATCTCGACTTTGCTGATGTGCGCACCGTGATGAGCGAGATGGGCAAGGCGATGATGGGCACCGGCGAGGCGGAAGGCGATAAACGCGCAATCGAGGCCGCGGAAGCGGCGATCTCGAACCCACTCCTTGACGAGCAGTCAATGAAGGGTGCGCGCGGCGTGTTGATCAACATCACCGGCTCAATGGATATGACGCTGTTTGAAGTTGATGAAGCGGCGAACCGCATCCGCGCGGAAGTTGATCCCGACGCCAATATCATTGTCGGTTCGACATTCAATCAGGATCTTGAAGGGCGCGTGCGGGTTTCGGTTGTCGCCACCGGCATCGACGCTGAAGAAAACGAAAATCGCCCGCAGGTTAAAATCAATACCGGCGCGATCGCCAAACCGTGGCGCGAGCCGCTGGTGGTGAGCTCAGCGCAAGCCGCTGCGCCAGCCGCGAGCGTCGGACGGCCGCCGGTTCTGACCAGCCGGCCAGTTGCCCAACAACCAGTAGCGCAACAGCCCGCCCGCTCTCAACCCGCTCAACGACCGATTGTCGGCGCGCCGCAGGTCAATCCGGTGGGCGATGTTCACGAGCGCATCCGGCGGATGCTGATTGAGGGCACGCCAGCCAGCGGATCGCCGCTATTGCGCGCATCCGGGCCTTCGGTTCCGGTCCCACAGCGGCGCAGCGGTCAACACGCACCGGCAGAGTCCCGGCCGGTATTGCGCGCTGCAGAACATGCCAAACCGGCGGCAAACCCATTCAGAGGCGCTCAACAGCTGGGCAAGCATTCGCTTGAGATCGCCGTCGATATGTTCAAGTCGCTCGGCGGCAGCGGCCATGACGAGCGCCGCGACGCACCACCGCCGCGGGCCCCGGAAGCGGCAAAACCGGCCTCGCGGGTGCGCGGCGATTTGTTCGACGATCAGGAAGACGCTGATCTGGAAATTCCGTCGTTCCTCAGAAAAAAGAAGTCCGGCTAGAGCCTTTTTCGACTAAACGGCTGCCCGCTTGAGCGTAGAAAATACGGTCGCATAGCTTCCAAAGCAAACAACTCGATCGAAATGATCGGGTTGCACTTGGGCTTGTCATCCGAACTTGCGCCTAAGTATTTGTTTCCATTGTCGTGAAACACAGTGAAACAAAGCTTGACCGCATTCGCACGCGCAAATTTACCAAATCAATGTAGTAGGAAGATAGTTGAGGGTGAAATTCTTTCATTCTATTTGAAGCGAGTAATGCCAATATGGGGGCAGCGACGCAAACGACCGTCAAAGCGCCGGCCCAGTTTGCGGGCGTAGGGCTGCACAGCGGCAGCGAATGTCGTATTTCAATCCTTCCGGCTCCGACCGGCGCGGGCATTGTCTTCCGGCGCTGCGATATTGACCCCGGCGCCGCCGATAGCCGGCTTTCCACGCTCATTCACGGATCACCTGACAATGTCGCCGGATGCGATCACGGCACCAGGCTGGCCAACGGCTATGGCGCCTCCGTATCAACCGTTGAGCATTTGATGGCGGCGCTGGCGTTGTTGTCGCTCGACAACGCTATTGTTGAAGTTGACGGTCCCGAAATCCCGATTTTTGACGGCAGCGCCGATCATCTGGTCGCCGGTCTGAAGCAGGCTGGCGTCAAAACCCAGGATGCCGAGCGCCGCCCGATTGTGATCGGCGAGCCAATCCGTGTTGACGATGGCGACCGGTACATTGAATTTACACCTGGTGACACAAGCGCCATCGACATCGACATTGATTTTGGCGATTGCCTGATTGGTCGCCAGTCTCTGTCTGTTGATCTCTCCAATCCTGCTGATCGCGACCGCCTGGCGGCATCGCGCACCTTTTGCAGGCTTTATGAGGTTGATGGATTGCGGCGTGCGGGCCTCATTCGCGGCGGCTCGCTTGAAAATTCGCTGGTTGTGGACGGCCATGATCTGTTGAATGATCAAGCTTTGCGCGATCCGCATGAGTTTGTCCTCCACAAGGCGCTCGACCTTATCGGCGATCTCTACCTTCTGGGCCGGCCGATCCGCGGCGCCATTCGCGCTGTCAAACCCGGCCATGACCTCAATGTGCGGGCCGCCATAGCCGTCGCCCAAAGCATCAGCGCCGAAGCCCAGGAGGCGAGCCCGCTGGCCGCGACGGCTTAGGTCTCGGAAAAAACCTGTGAAAGACCGGTTTGACGCCCTGAACGCCCCGCATTAGAACCATGGCGCGGGGCAGGTTCAGATAAGGCGTTATAGATCGTGGTTTTTCGTTTTGCGTTATTCTTCAAAGTGTTAGGCGTCATTGCTGTTTGCGGCGCGGTCAGCGCCTGCAGCGGCGGTAAAAAAGAAAAATTCGCTTATGTGGAGCGGCCGGTTGAGCAGCTCTACGCAAACGCCAAAATCCAACTTGACAAGAAGCGCTACGATACGGCGATCGCATTCTTTGAGGAAGTCGAGCGCCAGCATCCCTATTCGTCGTGGGCGCGGCGGTCGATGTTGATGAAAGCTTTCGCTTATTATCAGGGTAATGATTACGAAGAATCGATCACAGCGCTCGATCAGTTTATTTCGCTTCACCCCGGCAACAAGGATACGGCATACGCCTATTATCTGAAAGCGATGTGTTATTACGAGCGCATCCGCGATGTCGGGCGTGATCAGGAATTTACCAATAACGCCGTTACGTCGTTGACCGACGTGATCCGCCGCTATCCGGATTCGGAATATGCGCGCGATGCGCGGCTCAAGCTCGACCTCACCTATGATCACCTTGCCGGCAAGGAAATGTATATTGGTAGGTTTTATCTAAGACAAAACAAACACATTGCGGCGATCAACCGGTTTAAGCTTGTGGTCGAGAGATATCAGACCACGAACCATGCGTCTGAAGCACTGCACCGGCTGGTCGAGGCCTATCTGGAACTTGGCATTGTTGACGAGGCCCGTTCCGCCGCCGCGGTGCTTGGCTATAATTATCCTGGCAGTCGCTGGTATGCAGATACGTATAGGCTGTTTGAAAGACGCGATATCTTGATTTCCGACCTGCGCAAGGACAGACGCGAGGTTGAAGAGACGGCGGAAGATCCAAACAAGATATTGCAGGAGCTGGACCCGGACACAGTCGACGGCGTCGATCTGGTAACTGCGCGCGAGCTTGATGAGCTGACGCCGCCGAGCGACAATCTTGGCGGCGATGCCGTCGCGCCGCCAGTGTTTGAACCCGGTAATCTCTAGGACCTTGTGCGACCAGGCCTTGTGCGAACGGAACCGGGTTCCGGCGCGGCTCGAACTGCGGTAAGAGAGCCATTATGCGCAACGATACGGGCCGGTAATGCTGACCGCTCTCAATATTAGCGATTTTATCCTCATCGACCGGGCGCAATTGACGCTGACGCACGGGCTTGCGGCGCTGACCGGCGAGACTGGCGCTGGCAAATCGATCCTGCTTGATGCGCTTGGGCTTGCGGTTGGCGGGCGCGCCACGCGCGGCGGCGTGCGCCAGGGGGCGAGCCAGGGCGTCGTCGCGGCGACCTTCGAGGTGGGTAGCGATCATCCGGTCTGGCGATTGCTCGATGACAACGGCCTTGCTAGCGAAGACGAGGCCGGCGAAGACGACCAGATCATCCTGCGCCGGGTGCAAAACGCCGATGGCCGCAGCCGCGGTTTTGTCAATGACCAGCCGGTATCGATCAGCATGCTGCGCGAAGTTGGCGAGGCGCTGTTGGAAATTCATGGCCAGCATGATGGCCGTGGGTTTTTGTCCGCATCAGCCCATCGCGGCATGCTCGATGAGTTTGGCGGGTTGCAAGCAAAAGCCGCGAAAGTGACGGCCCTATGGCGGACATGGCGCGACGCTCAATCCGCGCTTGAGGAGCGCCGCCGCGAACAGGCCGCCGCCGCGCGCGAAGCAGAATATCTGCGGCATGTTTTTGAAGTCCTGCAAAAGCTGGGTCCCCAGCCGGGCGAGGAAACCGCGCTCGCCGAACGTCGCGCTGTGTTAATTGCCGCGGAGAAGGTTTCCGAACAGTTGTGCGCAACCGCGGCCGCCATCGACGATGGCAGGGTGGAGCACAACCTGTCGACCGGCCTCGGCCATGTTGAGCGCGCCGCGGCGCTGTTGCCGGAGGCGCAATCGCTGAAGGAGGCGGCCTCGCGTTTTGCCGCCGCGCTTAGCGAGGCGGCGGAAGGGCGCGCGGCGCTTGACCGCGCGATTTCAGAATTTGGCGCCGACCCCGATGAGGTTGACCGCACCGAAGAACGATTGTTTGCGCTTCGTGGCGAGGCCCGCAAGCACGGTGTTGCGCCGGATGCGTTATCAACGTTTTTAGAAAAAATTACCAAGGCGCTAGATGATGTCGAAGCCGGGACGGCGGCGTTTGCCGACCTTGATCGCATGGCCGCAGCGGCGAAAACGAGTTTTGCCGTCGCCGCTGCCGCGCTGTCAAAGGACCGCATGAAGGCCGCAACAAAGCTTGATGTGGCTGTGGCCAAAGAGCTGGCGCCATTAAAGCTCGGCAAGGCGCATTTTGAAACGCAGGTGACAAGCGATCCAGATAATCCGACATCGGATGGATATGACCGGGCTGAATTTATGGTGACGACCAATCTCGGCGCGCCGGCGGGTCCGTTAAAGACCATCGCCTCGGGCGGCGAGCTGTCGCGGTTTGTGCTGGCGATGAAGGCGGCGCTGGCGGCGAAGGAAAACCGCACCGTCATCATCTTTGATGAGGTTGACGCCGGCGTTGGCGGCGCGGTCGCCGATGCGGTGGGCGAGCGATTGGCGCGGCTGGCCCGCGACGCTCAGGTGCTGGTCGTCACTCATTCACCGCAGGTCGCTGCGCGGGCGCAAAGCCATTGGCGCATTGAGAAGAGCCAGACCAAAAGCCGGACAACTACGTCCGTGACGATGCTGGGCGCCGATGATCGCGTCGAGGAAATCGCGCGGATGCTGTCGGGCGCCAAAGTTACTGATGAGGCACGCGCTGCCGCCCGGCAATTGCTCGGCGCGCCTGTGAGAAAATCAACCGCCAGGAAACCAGCGCGTAAAAAGCTGGTAAAGGCTGGCTAGGGCGAATACCACCACGCCATGGACAAAAACGCCTCAAATTTAGCCCATATTCCTGTCGGCAAGCTGACGCCCGACGAGGCGGCGGCCGAACTTGCGCGACTGGCGGCCGAGATCGCCCAGGCCGACGCCGCCTATTACGCCAAGGACACCCCCGAAATCACCGATGCGCAATATGATGCGCTGCGCCGGCGTAATCTTCTGGTTGAAAAACGCTTCCCAAAACTGAAGCGCGAGGATTCGCCGTCCGGCAGGGTTGGCGCGGCGCCGTCGGCGAAGTTTGAAAAATCGAAACACGCAACCGCGATGTTATCGCTCGATAACGCCTTCGATGACGCTGACGTTGCCGAGTTTGACAAGCGCGTGCGCAAATTTTTGGGGCTGGCGGAAGATCTTGGCGTTGTCTTTACCGCCGAGCCAAAGATCGACGGGCTGTCGCTCAATTTGCGTTATGAGAAAGGCGTTCTCGTTCAGGCAGCAACGCGTGGTGATGGCGAGACCGGGGAGAACGTCACCATCAATGCGCTGACCATCGCCGACATTCCGGCGCAGCTGAAAGCGGCGCCGGATATTTTAGAAGTGCGCGGCGAAGTTTATATGTCTCATGTTGATTTTGAAGCATTAAACCAGCGGCTTACTCGCGAGGCGGAGGGGGCGGAAAAACAGCCCGATCTATTCGCCAATCCGCGCAACGCCGCCGCGGGCTCCCTGCGTCAGCTTGATGCGGCGATCACCGCCGCGCGCCCGCTAAAATTTTTCGCCTATGCCTGGGGCGAGCTCAGCGAGGCTTTGGGCGAGACGCAATGGGATGCGCTGCAACGGTTCAAAAAACTCGGGTTCAAAATCAACCCGCTGACCAAGCGCTGCAACAGCATCGCCGACATGCTGGTGCATTACGCCAATATTGAACAACAACGCGCCTCGCTCGGCTATGATATTGACGGCGTTGTCTACAAAGTCGACCGGCTCGATTATCAGGCTCGGCTGGGTTTTGTGTCGCGCCACCCGCGCTGGGCTATCGCCCATAAATTTCCTGCGGAAAAAGCTACAACAGTGCTGGAAGATATTGAGATACAAGTCGGCCGCACCGGCAAGCTGACCCCGGTGGCGCGGCTGAGACCGGTCACGGTCGGCGGTGTGGTTGTCGCCAATGCAACGCTCCATAACGCCGATGAGATTGAGCGCAAGGATATCCGCATTGGCGATTGGGTGGTCATTCAACGCGCCGGCGATGTTATCCCGCAAGTTGTCGAGGTCATATTAGCAAAACGCAAAAAAGGCGCGCGGAAATTTAAATTTCCCGAGCGGTGTCCGGTCTGCGGCAGCCATGCGGTCAATGAGATCAATCCGGTGACCGGCAAAGCCGATGTCGACCGGCGCTGCACCGGCGGGCTTGTCTGTTCGGCGCAGGCGGTGGAGCGCTTGAAACATTTCGTCTCGCGCGGCGGCTTCGATATTGAAGGCCTCGGTGAAAAACAGATTACTTCGTTTTTCAAGCAGGAAATCATTACCGAGCCCGCCGATATTTTCACGCTCCGCCTACGACAGGAATCTGGCAAGGTTGATCTTTATACCTATAAAAATAAACAAAATGGCGATATCTATCTGGATAAAGAGGGCAGGCAGGTCGCGACCAATGTAAAGTCGATCGACAATCTTTTCGACGGCATCGAGGCGAAGCGAGAGATTTCATCGGCGCGCTTTATCAATGCGCTCGGCATTCGCCATGTGGGCGAGACCAATGCGCGGCTGTTTGCGAGCCATTATGGCGATGTTGCGGCGTTCTACGATGCGGCGACAAAGGCCCGCGATCAGGAGAGCGAGGCTTACAGCGACATGCTGTCGATCGACGGGATCGGCGCGCTGGTGGCGCAGGGGGTGATCGATTTCTTCTGCGAGGCGCATAATCGCGATGCCGTCGACCGACTGCTTGCGGAAGTCACGCCGCAAAGAGCGCAAGTCGCCAATACAACAAGCCCGGTCGCCGGAAAAACCGTCGTTTTCACCGGCACGCTGGAGACCATGACCCGCGATGAGGCCAAGGCGCGCGCGCAAAGCCTTGGCGCGAAAGTATCGGGGTCAATCTCGGCCAAGACGGACTATCTGGTTGCCGGGCCTGGCGCGGGATCGAAGCTCAAGAAAGCCGAGAGCTTAGGCGTGAGCGTGCTGACGGAAGAAGAATGGGCGAATCTGATCGGCTGAGCCGCCGATATTTTCGCGCGCCTGCCAAACCGCTAATTTGCAACTTGCCGGAACCGGGATAAAAGGTTTCGACAAGGATCTGGCATTTGATGATAACTCTTTGCGGGGGAGCAAAAAAATGAGTGCAGCAACCAGAACATTTTCCGGCTATTTGCGCCAACGCATTGAGCCTTATAAGACAACGACGCTTGGCTTTCTCGCCGGCATTCTCGGGGTTGCAATCAATCTTCGGGAAGCCGCTTCTGATTCCACGGTCATATTGGCGCTGGGCGCCGGCGCCGTTGCGATTGGCGCGGGCATATTCGTCTCCAGGGGCGTGCGCGGAGGACAAAATCCGAAATGGACCTGCGATTTGTTTATGGCCAGCGCCTTGACGGCGTTGATCGCCGGCCTGCTGACGGTCGGCCAGGCGCTGACGGATAAAGCCAGCGGCGGTAATGAGCCGTTGATGGCGATTTTGATCCCGCAATTGCAATCCATCGACAAAGGCATAACCGAGATCGCCGATAACACGGCGGAGATTGCAGACAACACTGCTGATATCGCCGTTAGCACAGCCGCATCAAAGCGCGAAGTCAGTGAAAACCCGCGCAAGGAACTCGCCAATCTCGGCATTTCCTGGACCAGTGATAATTTCATGCAGGCGATTGAGGCGCGCGATTTTCAAACCATGCGGCTGTTTCTTGACGGCGGTATGAATATTGAGACCGCAAGCTGGCAAGGGATGATGTTGCCGGTCATCCTTGGGCGGACGAAGGACGATATTCCAAAAATTCTCGGCATATTATCGGAATATGACTTCAATCCTAACTATGCGTTCGGTCAGGGCAGCAACCGTTCAAATGATAGAACCATCATCGGCTGGGCGGCGCAGATTGACCGGCCGGACATCATCAAGGCTGCGGTTAAAATCGGCGCGGACCCCAATCAAACAATGAACTCACTCGGCGCGCTCGGCATGTCCAGCGAGCAAACGCCGCTGGTCGCGGCCGCGGACCACGGAAAATTTGCCGCCGGTCTTGCTTTGCTGGAGGCGGGGGCTGATCCGTCGGCACAGGAATGGCTGGTTTATGCGCGTCTGCAAAACCGGCTTTATCGGTATGAGCGGGAGCGGGAAAACAACGACGCCAAGCGTTTTCTAAAGGCGTTAAAACCGCCAAAGAAACTCAAACGCGCCATGGACCTTTCGACCGAGCTTTCTAATCTCGAGGGTCGGATCTCGAAGATGTTCACGGATAATTTGACCAATTCGATCATGGGAACCTGGAACGAAAAGACCGATCCGGAATTTCAGGCGTTGGAGCGCCGGCGTAAAGTGATACAAGCCGAACTGACCAAGCTGGGCTATTAAGCAGGCTAATATTTCTGCTAATCCGACAAACTATTTTAGCATAATCCACTCTTGCGCGCCGCCCTTAAAACCACCCGCGCTCTTTTTCCCGAGTCTCATTTTCGGCCATTGCCACACAAGGCGCCGGTGGATTACATCCTCCTCAAAAGCGCGACGCCCCTCCAAGAAGAATTCGAAAAAACAAGGGTTTCGCGGCGCCGGAAGCGTGAGCTCCAGCCCAACCGGAGAAGCCAATGAGCCCCGACAAACCAGCGAGCGGCGACAAGGCGTTATCGCTTTATGTGCCGGAACCGGAATTTCGCCCTGGCGATACGCCGGATTTCTCCGACGCGCCGATCCCCAAAGCCGGCGCCGCGCCGCGACCTGAGATTGATGTTGAGGCCAGCGACATTCGCGATCTCGCCTACACCATCATTCGGGTGATGAACCGTGACGGCAAGGCGGTGGGCCCATGGGCGGGGTTGTTGAGCGACGACCAGATTAAAGTCGGCCTTGAGGACATGTTGCGCGTGCGCGCCTTTGATGCGCGGATGCTGATGGCGCAACGCCAGGGCAAAACCAGTTTTTACATGCAGGCGCTGGGCGAAGAGGCGATCGCTTGCGCATTTCAAAAAACGCTGCAACCCGGCGACATGAACTTCCCAACCTACCGCCAGCAGGGACTTCTTCTGTCGACGGATTATCCGGTTGTCGACATGATGAACCAGATCTACTCAAACGCCGCCGATCCGCTGATGGGACGGCAATTGCCGATCATGTATTCGTCGAAGGAGAACGGGTTTTTCACCATCTCCGGCAATCTCGCGACGCAATTCATTCAAGGCGTCGGCTGGGCGATGGCGTCGGCGATCAAGGGCGACACGAAAATTGCCGCAAGCTGGATCGGCGACGGCTCAACAGCGGAATCAGATTTTCACTCAGCGCTGGTCTTCGCCTCGACCTACCGTGCGCCGGTGGTTTTGAATATTGTCAACAATCAATGGGCGATCTCGACCTTTCAGGGGATTGCGCGCGGGAAAGCGGCGACCTTCGCCTCGCGCGGGCTCGGTTTCGGCATCCCGGCGCTGCGTGTTGACGGCAATGATTATCTCGCGGTTTATGCGGTTTCTAAATGGGCGGTTGATCGCGCCAGAGCCGGGCATGGCCCGACCCTTATTGAGCATGTCACCTATCGCGTCGGCGGACATTCGACCTCGGATGATCCTTCCGCATACCGTCCGAAAGAAGAATCTGACGCATGGCCTCTGGGCGATCCGGTTGAGCGGTTGAAAAACCACCTGATTGCAAAAGGCGTGTGGACGCAGGCGCAACATGTTCAGGCGCGCGAGCGAATTGAGATAGAAATCGCCGAAGCGCAAAAGCTCGCAGAAAAGAACGGCACGCTCCACGACGGCCCCCATTCGACGCCGGCCTCGATGTTTGACGATGTCTATAAGGAAATGCCGCTGCATCTTCGTCGGCAACGCCAGGAAGCGGGGATCTGAGCATGGCGCGCATGACAATGATACAAGCGATCCGCAGCGCCATGGAAAACACCATGGAGCGCGATGACAATGTCGTCGTGTTTGGCGAGGATGTCGGGTTTTTTGGCGGCGTATTTCGTTGCACCCAAGGCCTGCAGGAAAAGTTTGGGCCCCAGCGTTGTTTCGACAGCCCGATCAATGAAAGCGGCATCATCGGCGCCGCGGTCGGGATGGCGACCTATGGTATGCGTCCTTGCGTCGAAATTCAGTTCGCTGACTATGTCTACCCGGGCTATGATCAGATCGCTTCGGAGGCGTCGCGCATTCGCTATCGCTCCAATAACGATTTCACCGTGCCGATGGTGGTGCGGATGCCGACCGGCGGCGGGATTTTTGGCGGTCAAACCCATTCGCAAAGCCCCGAAGCGCTGTTTGCACATATTTCCGGCATTAAAACCGTCATTCCATCAAACCCTTATGACGCCAAGGGCCTGTTGATTGCGGCGATAGAAGATGATGATCCGGTGATGTTTTTAGAACCCAAGCGGCTTTATAACGGCCCGTTTGACGGCCATCATGAACGTCCGGTGACGCCATGGTCGAAGCATGAGCTGGGTGAGGTTTCGGACGAGCATTACACCGTGCCGCTCGGCAAGGCGGCGATCCGGCGCGAAGGCGCCGAGGTCACCATCCTCGCCTATGGCACGATGGTCTATGTCGCCGAGGCGGCGACCCAGGAAACTGGTATTGATGCGGAAATCATTGATCTACGGACGATCCTGCCGCTCGACCTGGAAACGATCGAGGCCTCGGTCGCGAAAACCGGGCGGTGCGTCATTGTTCATGAAGCGACGAAGACTTGCGGTTTCGGCGCGGAGTTAATGGCGGTGGTGATGGAGGCGTGTTTTTATCATCTCCAGGCGCCGGTGATCCGCGTCACCGGCTATGATACGCCATACCCCCACGCGCATGAATGGGAATATTTCCCGGGACCCAAACGCGTTGGTGATGCGCTTAAGAAAGTCATGGAGGCTGCATAATGGGCGAACACATTATCAAGCTGCCCGATGTCGGCGAAGGCGTCGCCGAGGCGGAGCTGGTGGAGTGGATGGCGGCGATTGGCGCCAATGTCCGCGAAGATGAGGTTCTAGCCGCGGTGATGACCGACAAGGCGACGGTCGAAATTCCCTCGCCGGTCGAAGGCAAGGTGATCTGGCAGGCGGCCAAGGTCGGCGATATTTTGGCGGTCGGATCGCCGCTTATTCGCCTTGAAGTTGACGGGCCGGGCAACATCAAGCCGGGCGAGGCAATGGAAACGACGCCCGCCGCTGCGCCCGTAGAGGCAAAACCGAAAGCAGCTGAGGCGCCAAAACCAGCGCCGAAAAAACCGGCGACCAACGGCGCCGCTGCGGCGCATGTCAGCACTGATGCCAGTGCGAGGCCTTCACCTTCCGGTGCTCCGCGTGCGGAGGGTGACAAACCCCTGGCCTCGCCGGCAGTGCGCAAGCGTGCAGCCGATGCCGGGATCGATCTGCGCCGTATCCATGGTACGGGCCCGGCGGGCAGGATTTCCAACGCCGATCTCGACGCCTATTTCGAAAGTGGCGGCGAGGCCAAAACCAGCAGCAGCGCTTATACTCGCAAGACCGGCGTTACTGACGTTCCCATGGTCGGCTTGCGCCGCAAGATTGCCGAGAAAATGGCGATCGCCAAATCGCGCATTGCACACATCACCTATGTCGAAGAGATCGACATGACCGCGCTGGAAGATCTGCGCGCGCAGCTGAACAAGGCGCGCAAGCAAAGCCAGGCGAAGCTGACGCTGTTGCCGTTTTTGATGCGCGCAATGGTCAAGGCGATCGGCGAGCAGCCGCAAATTAACGCAATTTATGATGATGAAGCCGGGATTGTTCACCAGCATGGCGGCGTTCATATCGGCGTCGCCGCGCAAACGCCGGGTGGTTTGATGGTGCCGGTGGCCCATCATGTAGAAGCGCGCGACCTTTGGGATTGCGCCGCGGAAGTCGCACGGCTTTCAGAAGTCGCCCGCACCGGCAAGGCGAGCCGAGAGGAGTTGTCGGGCTCGACCATCACCATCACATCGCTTGGCGCCATGGGCGGCATCGTCACCACGCCGGTGATAAACCATCCGGAAGTCGCGATCATCGGCGTCAACAAGATGCAGATACTGCCTAAGTGGGACGGGCAGGAGTTTCGCCCGCGTAAATGCATGAACCTGTCATCGAGTTTCGACCATCGCGTCATCGACGGCTGGGATGCAGCGGTGTTCGTCCAGCGCCTCAAGACGCTGTTAGAAAATCCGGCGATGATTTTTATTGAGGACTAAGAATTAAACTATGGAGATAGTTGTCGCACTTATTATCCTAGTGGGATTTTGGACCTTCGTATATCTTCTGCGTTCGGCGTATCCAAAGAATACATTTTGTACGAATTGCGGCCACTCAATCGGTAGTTCTCGATGGACCGATCGAAAACATCCCATGCCGTTGCGTTGCGAAAAGTGTGGTCATGATCTCTACCAGCGTAAGCTGCGTAAAAAGATGAAGTAAGGAAAATACGATGCCTATCATCGACTGCAAAGTTCTTGTCATTGGCGCCGGACCCGGCGGGTACATCGCGGCGATTCGCGCCGGTCAGCTTGGGCTCGACACCGTAATCGTCGAGGCGCGCGCCCATGGCGGGACTTGCCTCAATGTCGGCTGTATTCCTTCCAAGGCGATTATTCATGTTGCTGATGAATTTGAGAAAACGAAGTACTTTGCTGCTGGCTCGCCGATTGGCGTTAAGGTCTCCAAGCCGGAAATAGATTTAAAGAAATCGGTCGCGTGGAAAGACGCGATCGTCAAACGCCTCACCGGCGGCGTTAGCGGGCTCCTGAAGAAAAACAAGGTGCGCACGGTCTCCGGCTGGGCGTCGTTTATCGACGGCAAGACCGTTGAGGTGAAAACCGCTGACGGCGTTCAAACCATCCGTGCAGAAAACATCATCATCGCAACCGGCTCGGCGCCGGTCGAGCTGCCGTTTCTTCCCTATGGCGGCAATATCATCTCCTCAACAGAGGCGCTTGATCTCGATGCGCCCCCAAAAACCCTCGCTATTGTCGGGGCCGGTTATATCGGTCTCGAGCTCGGGATTGCGTTTGCGAAACTGGGCTCGAAGGTGACGGTGGTCGAAGCGCTGGACCGGATATTGCCGCTCTATGATAAGGCGTTGACCCAGCCGGTGGCGAAGAAAATGAAAGCGCTCGGTATCGAAGTGCTGCTCGGCGCGAAAGCCAAAGGCGCGGGTAAAGGCGGTCTTGAGATTGAGACCGCCGATGGCAAGGCGAAAATCATCAAGGCCGACAAGATTTTGGTGACGGTCGGGCGCGCGCCGTTGACCGAGGGTTGGGGTCGCGAAAACCTCGTCATCAACATGGATCAGCGCTTCATTGCGATCGACGATCAATGCCGCACATCGATGAGCGGGATCTATGCGATCGGCGATGTCACCGGCGAGCCGATGCTGGCGCACCGCGCCATGGCGCAGGGCGAGATGGTTGCGGAAATTATCGCCGGCGAGAACCGGGTTTGGGACAAGGTGGCGATTGCCGCGGTGTGCTTTACCGATCCTGAAATTGTCTCAGCCGGTCTGTCGCCGGATGAGGCGACGGATGCAGGCTATGAAATCATTACACAGAGCTTTCCCTTCGCCGCCAATGGTCGCGCCATGACTATGGAGTCTGAGGACGGTTTTGTGCGTATTGTTGCGCGGAAGGACAATCATCTGGTGCTCGGCATTCAGGCGGTCGGCGGTGGGGTTTCAGAACTGGCCGCCGCTTTCGGGCTGGCGTTGGAAATGGGCGCGGCGCTTGAAGACATCGCCGGCACAATCCACGCGCATCCGACGCAGGGCGAGGCGTTTCAGGAAGCCGCGCTCCGAACACTTGGGCATGCGTTGCATATTTAGGTTTTTTGAAAATTCTGTTTCGTAAGGGCCGGTGCATGCTACATCACTATGTGATCAGATGCTGGACCCGATGAATCCACATCCTACTAGGGCAGGCGAACATGCAACGAAAAATAATTATTGATTGCGACCCAGGCCAGGACGACGCGCTTATGTTGTTTTTGGCTTTTGCCGCGCCGGAAGAATTGAACATTCTCGGCGTTTGCGCCGTTGCGGGGAATGTACCTTTGGCTAAAACCCAACGCAACATTTGTATTTTAAGCGACATTGTCGGAAACGAAAAAGTTCCGATGTTTTCCGGTTGCGACAAGCCTTTGAAAAATGTCGGCCTGACGGCGGAGCATGTGCACGGGCGTGATGGCATTGACGGTATAGATATTTTCAGCCCGAGAACAAAATTGGAAGACAAAGGCGCTGTCGATTTTATTGTTGATACGTTGCTGTCAGCGGCCGACGATGAAATTACGATTGTTGTGACCGGGCCTTTCACAAATGTTGCATCTGCTATTTTGCGTGAGCCAGCCATTTTGCCAAAAATTCGCGAACTTGTCTTGATGGGCGGCGCCATGAAAGAAGGAGGGAATATTACACCCTCCGCAGAATTCAATATCTTTGTTGATCCGCATGCCGCCAAAATTGTGTTTGAGTGCGGTCGGCCCATTGCCGCATTTGGCCTGGATGTGACCCATCAAGTCTTTACATCGCCCGATGTGCTGGAGCGTATTGCAAAACTGGACAACCCTGTCGCAAAGGCGTCCCAGGGAATGCTGTCATTTTTTGGACGCTACGATGCGCAAAAATATGGAACCCAAGGCGCCCCGTTGCACGATCCGTGTACCATCGCTTATTTGCTACAGCCGGAATTGTTTGAATTGAAGCCATGTAATATTCGTGTGGAAACAGACTCTGAATTGACGATGGGACATACCGCTATAGATTTTTGGGGCGTTACCGATTTGCCTGCGAATGCGATGTGGGCCCATAGCGTCCAGCGAGACGGGTTTTTTGATCTTTTGATCGAGCGGTTGGCTCGTTACTAGAGCATAGCCAGGGCGCTCGGCGGCGGCGTTTCATGAAACTGCGCTTGCATATTTATGTTTACGAAAAGCCCCCTTCGTCAGCTTCGCTGACACTTCCCCCGTAAACGGGGGAAGAAAAGACCTAACTGACGCTCGAACTTTTTCCTCCCCCGTTTACGGGGGAGGTGCCCATGGAGTGGGCGGAGGGGGCTCTTGCGTCCAAAAGAAACGGCGCAAATCCGCACAACCCTCACACGAATCGAATCTTCGATTTTACAACCCAGAGAGGGTAGTTGGCCATCAAACCTATATTTGGTGAAAAGTTATCCTCACGGATTTGGGCGGCCTTATGATGCCTTTCGAGTGAAATTCTGACTTGAAAGGAGTGATAGGGAGATGTGTTTAGCTGCTGCAAATTCCGCTCATTCCGGTGAGAACCGGAATTCAGGCGGCTCTGAATTTTCAAATTGCGTTTTCGTTAGCGTAAGGCGCCGAATTTTTATGCGGCGTCTTTGCCAGCGATCTGGTTTCCGGCAAGCCGGTTGTCGGCGATCCGGTTATTGGCGGGCCGGAATTTTTTTACCAGCTCCGACATCGTTGCAAACGGATTTTCTGCCGGCGCCGGCGCGTCGTCTTCGTCGGTTGCGCCGTCGAGATTGTGCGCAATCACGGTCTCATTATTGGCGCCGAGGACGATAAGGTGTTCAGCATCGTCACATTTGATGATCGCGAGACGCCGCCGCCCATCCAGCGCCAGGCTTTCCACCACGCGCAGCCGGCGCTTGCGGACAAAGCCGCCGGACGCCGTGGCGAGCCCCGCCTTTTTGGCGGCGTAGGCGGCGATGCCGATCATGCCGATAACGGCGGTAAGGCCGAACAGGATACGAGCGAAATCCGCGAAAATCATAAACCGATGTCCTTTGTACGAAGGTACGGGGCAAAAATTACCGCCCTTATGCTTAACGGGGTGTTAAGCGCGGCGGTTTTGGCCGGCGGTTTCATAAATCGCGGCAAGCTCTCCAAGCGAGATAATGTCGCCGCCCATAGGCCTGCGAAACCAGGCGAGATAGCGCCGCGTTGTCTCCAGCATATCAGCGACAGCGGCGGCGTCCTTTGCGTAGGCGTTGGCGCCAATGGTTAGGCTTGTTGAATGAAGGGTAAATGTGATGACCGGGATTTTGTCGGCGACGAGCCGTTTGGTGAGGGCTTTAAGGTCGTCAAGCCGCGCGCCTTCCGGCGACAGCCGCATGGGCACAGTGCGGCGCGAGGGCTTGGGCGCCGTGTCGGCAAAGCCCGGGGCGGCCTTCTCCTGGCTCAAGAAAACCCGGCTTCGGCGCAAGGCCCGCGCGCCGCTGACCGGAGTGACGAAGACCGCGCGCCCTGCCGCATCGACCGTAAACGGACGGTTGGACAGGTGCGAGAAATCTGGCCCGCCGGCGGCAGTGAAATCAAATCCGGCGCTGGGGCTGAAATCATACCGGACGCCAGCGGCGTCAAGGAGGTCGTAATCGGGCGCGGCGATACCATAACGCCCGGCGCGATGGGCCAACGCGCGCTCGCCAAAGGCGGCCTCAAAGGCGTCGGCCAGGACTGCGAGCTTGGCGCGATGGAGATCGCGCGGCAGGTTTTTTTGAAACGAGAAATAGGCGCCCGAAAAATTCGCCCCCGGCGGCGTCACCCATTGATGAAGATGCAGTCCACAATTGGCGATAGCGGCGTTTTTGAGGCCACGAAAATAGCCGGCGGTGCTTTGGTTTTTCAACAGCGGATAGGTGAGGAGATAGAGCGGTTTGGCGCCAGCCTCGGCACAGACAGCCTGAAAGCGGTCAATATCGGCGGCGGCGCAAATGCGGTGCGTGTCGGGACGGAAATCGGACCAGTTGAACTGTTCTTCCGTATCCACCGTAACCAGCAGCTTGGGCTGATAGACGCCTTGCGCCGGTGCAATCGGGGTTATGACGGTCGCCGCCGTCGCGCGCGATTTCGCCGTCAATTCAGAAGTGACCGCCGCCATGGCGTCGGCGGTCTCGTCCCAGGAGTGGCGTTCTGCATAGGCCCGCGTCAGCGCAGCGCCCGGCGGATCGGCGAGGAGGGTGTTGATTTCGCGCGCGATGGCGTCTGGCGTCCGCTCGTGGACAATGCGTCCGGCGGCAGGCTCGCGAATGACTTCCCCCACGCCGCCAACATCTGTTGCAACGCAGGGCGTGCCGCAGGCCATGGCTTCAAGCAGCACATTCGGCCAGCCCTCGCGCGAAGAGGCGAGCGCCAGAATATCGGCGGCGCGATAAATCTCCGGCATTTTTGCAGGCGCTTGGGCCCCGAGAAAACGCACGCGAGAGGAAAGCCCTGCGCGCTTCGCCTGATGCTCAAGGCGCGCGCGCTCCGCGCCATCGCCGACGATCAGCAACGTCGCATTGGGAATTTGTCCGAGCGCGTCAATCACCAGATCATGACCTTTGCGGGCGATGAGATGACCGGCCGAGACGATCACCGGGCCGCTAACGCCCAACGCCGCGCGCGCAGCCATGCGGTCGCCGAGGGTAAAGACCCGAAGGTCGACGCCGTTGCGCAGGACATGAATTTTTTGCGCCGGTGCGCCCAGCGCTGCGAGCTCATCTTTCAACGCCGCGGCAACGGTGATGACCGCGTCAGCGTCGAGCGCTGCTTTAAGAATTTGTGCGCGCGGCCGCGAATGTTTTGCGATCAATGTAATGTCCGAGCCGCGTGCAGTAATCACCAGCGGTTTGCCGAATTCCTTCGCCACTGTCGCCGCCGCGACGCCGTCGGGGTAGAAATAATGCGCGTCGATAAAGTCGAAACCCCAGCCGTCTCGCGTTACCTCTTTGATGGCGTCGCGAAAACATCGCGCCAGGGCATGGGGCGCGTAATTCATGCCGATTTTTGGCGGAATGACATAGCGCGGATGAAAAACCTTTATCCCGTGGCGGGTCTCATATCGGGGCGTGCGCGCCCAGCGGCCATATTTGCCAAACGCCTTATGATTGAGCGGAAACCAAGGGACAGGCGCGATGACCCGGACATCGTCCCCCCGGATGTCCGCGTCATGGCGCTGCAAAAAGGCGCGCAAACGGTTCTCAACGAAAATACCATGGGCGGGCATTTGCGCATTTGGATAGAGCGTTGTGAAAACCAGAAAGCGCATCGCTCTCGCATTACAACAAACAGCCCGGCCGGAGCGCCGGAATGGAACACCCCATCTATTCATATATCGCGCCGATTAAGGAAAAGACCGCACGCCGTTCGCCGGTTGCTTCGTTGCAACATTAACGAACCGTTAGGCACGTTTACTGCTTCGTTTGCAGCGTTGTTCCAAACTGAGACAGCTGACGTGAGATGCGCTGTTCCAGCTTGCAACCAACATCGCGGCGTTGGAGGCGTTGGGGAGATGATCATAATTTACGGCATCGCGGCGGGCCTGTTGGCGGCGTTGATTGTGATACGTTCCGGCCCGTGGCTAGTGAAAATGGCCTATGACAATCCCGCAGCGCCATCGGCGCGAACGCCGGTGCTGTTGAGGCAATCGCATGACGCCCCCACTATCGGCGCGAGTGCAAACACCGGCGCTCTCGATCTCGACACAGTGGATATGCGCGCGGTCAGTCGCGCCGCGGCGGCGATATCTGGCGCTGATATTTCGCAATTCAAGCGCGTCCTTGATGTGGTTTTGAGCCTCGGTTTGATAGTGACCCTTGCGCCGTTGCTGGTCCTGACGGTGCTGGCGATCAAGCTCGACAGCTATGGGCCGGTACTCTACCGGCAACGCCGCGTTGGCAAGGACGGCAAGGTCTTCAAGGTGTTTAAATTCCGCTCCATGCGGACCGATGCGGAAAAAGACGGGCCGCAATATGCGCGCATTAACGATGATCGGGTCACCCGCATCGGCCGGCTTATCCGCAAGACCCGGATCGATGAGATCCCTCAGGCGATTAACGTTCTTCGCGGCGAGATGAGCTTTGTCGGCCCGCGCCCGGAGCGCCCGGAATTCGTCGCCGTGCTCGATCGCGCAATCCCGCATTACCGCTCGCGCCAGCTCGTCAAACCCGGCATTACCGGCTGGGCGCAAGTAAAATATGAATATGCAGCGACCGTGGAAGGCGCCAGCGAGAAGCTGCGCTATGACCTTTACTACATCCGAAATTTCACCCCGCTGCTCGACATCATCATCATTGTGATGACCATCCGAGTGGCTTTGTTTGGCATTGGCAGTCGCTAAACTTGTTGCGTGTGAAACCAAGGCGAGCGTTATGATTCGGCGATTGCCGGGGGCTAATTGGCGCCATTATGGCGTGTAATTGCCCAAGGCCAGCGAAACCAGGCTGCGGCAATTGTTCCGCACCCGGCGATTAACACCGCAAGCCACTGAATTTATTGAGATTCACCTGCCTTGTGAAAGCTTTCCGCAACCGCCCGTTGCGCCATGGCAAAGAATTTGCGGAGACATTAAGCTAGACGCGAGAATTTTGACGAGTTCGCCGATAAACGGCGGCATTCTGGATAGCCCAAGGAAGAAATCATGACAGATATTTACCAAATGTTCCGCATCGCGATTTTAGGCGCCGCCGCTGCTCTGATTGCCGGCTGTGCGGTCCTTGATGGCGGAGAAAAGCTGCAGGCGGCCCCGACATCGCCGACGGACGTCGCTGACTCATCGCCTGAGTACCTGATCGGGCCGCTCGACAGGCTTGAAATATTCGTGTGGCGCGCGCCGGAGCTTTCAACCAATGTCACTGTCCGTCCGGACGGGCGTATTTCAACCCCGCTGGTCGAGGACATGGTCGCCTCCGGCAAGACGCCGACACAGTTGGCCACCGACCTTGAAACCTCGTTGAAGCAGTTTGTGAAAGCGCCGGAAGTCACGATCATTGTCAGCGATTTCTCATCGACATTTGATCAGCAAGTGCGCGTGCTCGGAGAGGCGCAACAGCCGATCGCGTTGCCGTTTCAGGCAGGCATGACGGTGCTTGATGTGATGGTCGCGGTTGGCGGGCTGACGGAATTTGCCGCCGGCAACCGCGCCGTGCTGATCCGCGGCAAGGGGGCGGATCGCAAATCCTATCGCCTGCGCCTCGATGATCTGCTGCGCAAAGGCAACATCTCCGCAAATGTGCCGATGCTGCCCGGCGACGTTGTGTTAATTCCCGAAAGCATTTTCTAAGGACGTAGTTTTTGGGTGGAAAAGGACGCGTAGTGTTTGAGTTTTCGGATCTGCCACGGCCGATCATCCGGCATTTAAACGGGCTTTGGCGCCGGCGATGGACTGTCATCGCCGTTGCCTGGGCCGTTGCGCTTGTCGGTTGGTTCGCGGTCTGGCTTATCCCGGATAAATATGAATCGCGCGCCCATGTCTTCGTCCAGACCGAGACCATATTGGAGCCGGTGCTGAACGGCTTTACGGCGCGCCCGGACTATTCGCGCCGGGTTGAGGTGATGCGATTGCAGCTCCTCACGCGGCCGAATGTTGAAGAGGTGATTTTGCGCGCCGGGCTCGACCGGACCATAGAGGCGCGCTCGGATATTGAGCGCCGCACCAAGATGGAGGCCCTGATCAACGAGCTGTCGCAAAAAATCAAAATCGCCAGCCCGCGCGATATGTATTTTGTCATCACCTATAAGAACCCGAACCCTGAAATGGCCCGGGCGGTGGTTGATGCTGTTCTCAACATGCTGATCGAACAGGACCTTGGCGCGACCTTGTCGGAAAGCGAGGCGGCGGTGCGCCGGCTCAATCTTCAGATCGAAGCGTTTGAAGAAAAACTCACCGCCAATGAACGCGCTGTTGCTGACTATCGCCGCGCCAATGCGGGCGAGCTGGCCGGCACGCTGGGTGCGGCGCGCCGCCGTGAGCAGAAAGAACAGGAACTATCTCGCGCCAGCGATGAGCTTGTGCGGACCGAGGGGCGTATTACCACGTTACAGAATTTAATGTCAGCGACGCCGCGCACAAGATCAGGTGACGAGCTCGACAAGCTCAAAGTTGAACTAGCTGATCTGCGTAGCCGGTACGAAGAAAACCATCCCGATATACGCGGCGTAGTGGCGCGTATTGAACTTCTGGAAGCTGGCGGCGGCGGCGCGTTGTCGTCTAACCCCGACTATGTGCGCTTGGGCTCGGAGCTGCGGCTGGCGCAAAACGCGGTTGAAATTCTCAGTGCGCGTGAGGACAGGCTTCGTCGCGAGCTTGAAGTGCTCGATCTGACCGCGGGGCTGGCGCCGGCGGCGCAAGCGGGATTGCAGCAGATCATTCGTGAATATGAACAGACGCAAAAAACCTATGACGAGTTGCTGGCCCGGCGCGACCGACTTCAGCTCACCAGAAATCTTGGCGCCGCCGGGCGCGGTGTTGATTACCAAGTGTTTGAGCGCCCCGAAGCGGCATTGGCGCCGGTCGATCCGCCGCGGCTGCTCTTGATTATCGGTGTCTTGGGCGTAGCTGCCGGGGCCGGGGGCGCGAGCGCCTGGCTGCTGACCACGCTCGATAAAAGCTACACCCAGCTCAGCGAATTGCAGGATGCGTTTGGTCTTCCGGTGCTGGGGGCGATCAGTGAGGTTCCGTCGCCCGCCGTCGTTTCGGCGCGTTACAGCGATCTCAGAAAGCTCGGCGCATGCGCCGCCAGCCTGATGCTTGTCGGCGCCGCATATTCCTACTTTACGGTTCTAAAACTGCCATCCGATACGCCGGACGCCGAGAGATCGGCAACCGCAAACTATGGGGAGGCGTTGTGATGGGCGTCATCGAAAAGGCCGGCGGCTCGGTCCATAATCTTGCCGCTAAGCGGGCGAACAAGCACCGCAAAAAAGTCGACCCGCGCATCAAGGCAGAGCATGCTTTCGATCTTGATTACGCCAAGCTCGCCGAGGCCGGCTACTATCACCCCGACGCAAAAGCGAGCCAGTTGGCGCTGGAGCTGCGCGCGGTCAAGCGGCGGTTGTTGCGCCGTATCGGTTTTCTGCGCGCCAGCGGCGAGCGTCAGTCGCATCGCATGCCCGGGCGCCAGCGCAATCTAATTATGGTGACATCGGCGCGAGCCGGCGAAGGCAAAACCTTCAACGCCGTTAATCTGGCCTTGAGCCTTGCGCTCGAAGATCAGATCGAAACGCTTTTAATTGACGCCGATGTGCCGCGCCCGCGCGTGCGCGACCGGTTTGGCCTCGCCGCCGGGCCGGGGCTGACCGACAAGCTGCTTGATCCGTCGCTCAACATCGGATCGCTTCAATATCGCGCCAACCAGGCGCCGCTCTCAATCCTTGCCGAGGGCGCAAGGATTGAGCGGGCCTCGGAGCTGTTCGCCAATGAGGACTGCCAGCGCCTGTTGGCCGAACTATCGACGCAGACGCCGGACCGGCTCATCATTCTCGATGCGCCGCCGGTCCTGGCGACGACCGAGGCGGTGGTTTTGGCCAAATATGTCGATGAAATCGTCTTTGTGGTGGAAGCCAATGCGACGCCTGAACCTGCGGTTGCATCGGCCATAGACGAACTTCTCGACATTAACCCCAATCTGAGCTTGATGTTAAATCGGTGTTTGATCGGGGCGGGCGGATCACATTATGGATCATATGAATATTACGGGCCGGGCGGCGAAGCGAAAAGCGCGATGCCGTCGCGTGCGGAGGGGGTTTGCAATGAAGCAATATAAAATAGGCGGAAATACGATGCATGGTTTGAAGGGCGCGCTAATGGCGGGCGTCTGCGCCAGCGTTCTGGGCGGGACCGCCTTCGCACAGGTTGGCGGGCCGGAAGCGCCGCTGAAAATGAAAACTGAATATCTCGGCTATGCTGCGGCGGTGTCGACGCGTTTTACCTATTCCGACAATCTCAACCTGCAACGTGACGGGTTGAAGGACGATGAATATATCCTGTCTACGGTAGTGACCGGCGGCGCGATCATCAGCACAAAACGCTTAACCGCATTGGTGCTGGGCGATCTCGATTTTTCCTATCTGATAGACCGTAGTGATTTTGTTGTTAATCAGAATATCGGCGCGACCGCGACCGCGACGGTTGCAGAAAACGTGGCGTATGTAGATGTCTCAGCACAGACGTCGCGACAGCTTGTCGGTGACAATGCGCGGTTTTCTCGTAGTTTGAACAATGCCCGCAATCAACAGGTCAATGTTCATTCCTATTCTGCAAGCCCATATATTTATCATCAGATGCCGGACCAATCTACGGTTGAGCTGCGTTATCGCTATTCGCAGGTCTTTGTAGATGACACCCGTACGACGACTAATTTGCTTGGCGGCAATTTTCTGAATGATTCAATGTCTCACGAGGCGTTTGCGAGTTATCAGACCGGCTCCGGGCTAGAGCGGGTTCGTATCCGCGCATCCGCCTATGGCAACAGCACGAAAGAAAGCGGGTCGGGCGCTTTGCCGGACTTTGAATATGAACAAGGCTCACTCTATACGGATATGCGGTTTGCGGTAGACGATAGCTTTTCGCTAAGCGGGGCGGTCGGTTATGATGAAGTCGACACTGATGCTGCTGCGGCGTTGTTCTTTAATGATGATGATCTATCTGGGGTTTTCTGGCGCGCCGGTTTTACGGTGCAGCCAAACCGGCGCGGCAGCGCTCGGATTGAATATGGTGAGCGTTATGGCGGTGATTTCATTGATGCAGATGTAAATTATCAACTCACAAGACGGGTCGTGTTTTCTGCGAGCGCCAGCCGGATATTCCAGACGCGCGCACAAGGGATCAACTCGCAATTCAGAAGCGTGCAGACACGGACGCTGGATTTTGCCGACCGGTTGCGCGACGGCGACGAGATTTCGCCGCGCAATGTTATCGATGCGGCGAACAGATATTCAAGCGTGTTGTCGGGGCGCTCGGCGCAGACCGTAGGCGTGAGCGTAACGGACCGCGCAAATGCATCGATTGCGGCGGTCTATGACCGCACGACAATTACGTTAGGCGCCAATGTTTCCGATAGCGACTTCGGATTTCGCCAGATTGATACCTATGGCGTGTCGCTGAACGCAAGGCATCGTCTTTCGCGCCGCATCACCGGCTATGGCAACTTCTTTTTCCGTCGCTCGGATACGACGATTGACACCGCCATCTGTCAGGCGAATCCAACTATCTTTGGCTTCGACACGATGGATATTCTGTTTGATCCGGTCGCTGATTGTGCGGCTGTCGCCGCCAGCAACGGGCTGACAAACACAGTTATTGGCCGCCTCGGCGGCTCCTATCGGCTCTACAAAAATGTTTCCGCCTATGGAGAAGCGTCGTATACGAAGCGATTTTCTCCAATTGCTGCTCTTGAGTATGATGAGAGCTCATTTTTAGTGGGAGCGACGCTGGAATTTTAAACTATGTATGAAGAGTATTTTCAGCTATCGGGCGCGCCTTTCAAGCTCAATCCGGACCCGCGGTATTTTTTTGGAAGCCGCAGCCATAACAAAGCGATGGCCTATCTTCACTATGGTTTGAAGCAGGCCGAAGGTTTTATTGTTATCACCGGACCCGTCGGCGCCGGCAAAACCATGTTGATAGGGCATCTGCTTGACCAGCTTAATCGCTCCAATATTGTCGCCGCGCAACTGCTGACGTCAAATGTCGGTCCGGACGAGCTTCTCGGGCATATCCTGTCGGCGTTTCGTATCGTCCCCGAAGACGAGGGGCGGACCGGTCAGCTGGAAGCGTTTGAAGACTATCTTTTTGATCAGCTTAATCGCGGTCGCCGGGTATTGCTGATCATGGACGAAGCGCAAAACCTGCCGCGGCAGACACTCGAAGAATTGCGCATGCTTTCCAACATCGATTATGACGGCACGCCCTTGTTCCAGGTGTTTTTGGTTGGCCAGCCGGAGTTTCGCGAGGCGATGTCGGCGCCGGATATGGAACAGCTCAAGCAAAGGGTGATTGCGTCATACCATCTTGAAAACCTGACCCGCGAGGAAACTCAGGAATACATTCTGCACCGGCTGGCGGTTGCCGGCTGGAGCGAGGATCCGGTTTTTACGGCTGACGGTATTGACGCAATATTTGTCGAGACCGAAGGCCGGCCGCGCCGCATCAACACTCTGTGCAACCGGCTGATGCTATTTTGTGCGCTTGAAAGGCGTCACGAGGTTAATGCGTCGGCGGTTGAGACTGTTGTGTCGGAATTGCGCGATGAGCAGTTGGGCGCGAGCGATGACAATAATCAGATCACGGAAGAAATGGTTGGGCGTGCATCCAATGGCGATGCGGCGGTTCCTATAGTGCGCGCTTTGTCAAAGGCTAAGGCGCCCATGGGGATGCACGCTGCGCCAGCTGATGGATCGCGCAATGTGTTTGACCGGTTGCGCGCAAAGCGCAACGGACCGCCGCGGCCGGCAACGCTTGAAGATGTTGCGTCGGCAATTGCAGCGGCAAGCACGGGCGAAAGTGTGAGCTATGGCCCCGGCGACGATACCGGTGACGATGCGGATGGGTTTGACCTAGCCTCGGCGCCGGATGATGCGGAGGCGACATCATCGAAAGCCAAGGGCGGCTGGCGCAAATCGGTTGCGCGCTCCATTGACGAGGCCCGCGGCGAGTTAAAACAGGCCCATGCCAGCATGCAACGCGTGCGCAGCTCTTTGAGCGAGGCGGACGACAAGCGCGATGAGAGCCGGGAGACAATAACTGCAAGTCTTTCTCGTGCGGAAATTTTGCTGGACGAAATTCGCAGCGCGTTGCGTTAAGACGCTTTGCGTTCAACAGGCAGGCGCGCCAAGACCCAGATGATAAATCCAGAAGATACCTCAAAATCAGGCACGGGAAATTTCTCGCTGTCGGTCGACGTCGAGGACTATTTTCAGGTCTGGGCGTTTTCCAATGTTATCAAGCGCGACAGTTGGGATGGCTTTCAACTCAGGGTCGGCGATGCGACGCGCGCAGTGCTCGACATGTTTGACGCACGCGGCGCTAAGGCAACGTTCTTCACACTTGGCTGGGTTGGCGAACGTGACCCGGCGCTGGTCCGTGAGATTGTCGCGCGTGGCCATGAGTTGGCGAGCCACGGCTATGATCATACCAAAGTCAACCAGCAAACCCGCGATGAATTCGCCAAAGACGCATCACACGCCAAAAAGCTGCTTGAAGATATTGCCGGCGTAGAGGTGAGGGGGTATCGCGCGCCGGGGTTTTCGATTGATCGCACAACCCCATGGGCGCATTCGGTGCTTGCTGAAATCGGTTATGCCTATTCGTCGAGCACGCATCCGATTGCCCATGACCATTATGGCGATGCGTCTGCGGATCAAAATCCATATCATCCGGTTGAAGGGGCGGCGCTGATCGAGGCGCCGGTTGCGACCGTCAACATGCTTGGCCGGCGCGTCAGCTGCGCCGGCGGCGGCTGGTTTCGCGCAAGCCCGATTACGGCCTCGAAAATGCTATTGCGCCGCGCCGCCGCGACGCTGAAGGGCCCGGTAATATTTTATATTCACCCCTGGGAGCTGGACACTGAGCAACCACGGATCAACAGCGCGTCGGCGAAATCAAAGTTTCGGCATTATCTAAATCTGAAGACGATGCCGTGCAAACTCGACAACATGTTGCGGAGTTTTTCATGGCGGCGAATTGATGACCAGCTTGGTCTGGCGCCCATCGGCGGTGAAGCATGACGCATGCAGCTGAACTATCCAGGCCGGAAAGCGCAGCGGCGTCGATTGAAATCACCCGCGCGACCTCGTCAGAGAGGCTAGAATGGGATCGCTATGTTGAAAATCATTCCGGCAGCGGATTTTTTCACCTATTTGGCTGGGGCGAGGTGATTGAGAGGGCCTATGGCTATGAGGTGCATTACCTGATCGCGCGCCGCGCCGGTAATATTGTCGGCGTCCTGCCAGTGATTGATGTCAAGGCGCCGTTGTTGGGCCGCTCATTCATATCAACAGCATTCACGGTTGGCGGCGGTCCGTTGGGCGATGATGATGAGGTCATCACTAAGCTTGCAGCAGCGATCATCGACGCCGGCGAGGCGCAACGCGTTCGCTATGTTGAGTTTCGCAGCGGCGAGACGGTGTTGAACGGCTGGCGCCAAAAGACCGGCGCCTATGCAAATTTTGCGATATCGCTGCCTGCCGACGAAGAAGAGCATATCGATCTCATTCGTCGTCGCCGTCGGGCGGAAATTCGAAAGGCGCTTGCCGCAGAGGCCGCGGGGCAATTATCGTTGCGGCTTGATGGCGATGCGGATGAATTTTACCGGTTCTACGCAACCTCCTTGCGCAATCACGGAACGCCGGTTTTTCCGAGACGCTTTCTCGATGAATTGCTGCGCGTCTTTGCCGGCAAGACCGAAATTTCAGTGGTGGAAGTGAGCGGGGCCCCCGCCGCCGCGCTGCTTAGCTTCCGGTTCAAGAATTCTTACCTGCCTTATTATGTCGGGGCCGCTGCGCTGGCGCGCGGCGCTCGGGCGCATGAATATCATTATTGGAAATTGATGCGCCTCTGCGTTGAACGCGGGATTGAAACCTTTGATTTCGGCCGCAGCAAAATAGATACCGGCCCATATCGCTTTAAAAAACTTTGGGGCGCCGAGCCGACGCCGATTACCTATCAGTACAAGCTGATTGCAGCGAACGACATGCCGAACATAAATCCCAAGAACCCGAAGTTCGAGCAACTTACGAAATTATGGCGGCGATTGCCGCTGCCGGTCGCTAACGCCCTCGGGCCATTGCTGGCGCGGAATTTTCCATGAGCGGCAAACCGGAAATTTTATTCCTGGCGCACCGCATCCCTTATCCGCCGGATAAGGGCGACAAAATCCGTTCGTGGCGGTTGTTAAAACATCTGACGCAAACTTACGCGGTGCATCTTGCCTGCTTTGTCGATGACGCGCGCGATTTTGCGCATGGGGATTTTCTCCGCGGGGTTTGCGCCAGCACGACGCTGATCGCGCTCAACCCGCAGGTGGGGAAAGCAAAATCACTCAGCGGATACCTCACCGGCGAACCGCTCTCTATGACTTACTACCGCAGCAAGGCGATGCAAAAGGCCGTGGACGGATTGCGCGCCCGGCCGCTTGTGGCCGAGGTCGTCTTCTCCTCAACCATGGCGCAATATATTGAAAAGCCTTTGCCGGGCCGCAAACGCATAATCGATTTTTGCGACGCGGATTCTGAGAAATGGCGGCAATATGCACAAGACACCGCACCGCCGCTTCGATGGATCTATGAGCGCGAAGGGCGCCTGTTGGCGCGCGCGGAAACCCGGATCGCTAATTGGACGGATGCGAGCTTTGCGATAACGCCAGCGGAAGCGGCGCTTTTCAATCACCGACGTGCGTTGAAAAAAGACGTCGCCTGGTGGTCGAATGGGGTTGATACGGATTATTTCGACCCGGTGCTCGCATATGGTGAATTACCCGCCGCCGATGTGGTGTTTGTCGGTGCGATGGATTACCGCGCCAATGTTGAAGCGGCGACGTATTTTGCCGAGGCGGTGTGGCCGCTTGTACTGAAATCCGCGCCTGATGCGCGGTTTGCGATTGTCGGCGCCAACCCGGTCCGGCAGATCCGCGTCTTGGATGGGAAGAACCGGATCAGCGTTACCGGTCGCGTTGATGATGTCCGGCCCTGGCTCGGTCAGGCAAAAACTGTCGTTGCGCCGCTGCGCGTTGCCCGCGGGATACAAAACAAGGTCCTCGAAGCGATGGCCATGGCGAAGCCGGTGGTTGCAACATCGGCGGCGGCGACAGGTCTTTGCGTGCATGCCGGAGAGGATATTATGATTGCCGATAAGGCTGATGCCATGGCGCAAGAAATTCTGGCGCTACTCGATGATGGAGATCGGCGCCGCCAGCTCGGCGCGGCGGCGCGGCGGATGGTGTGCGAGCATTATCTCTGGGACGACCAGCTCAAGCATTTTGACCAGGCGCTTGGGGCTAGCGCCTATTCGTCCTCATCGATGGAGCCGTCCGAGAAGCTGGCGTCGTCGGCATAGTCCTCCTCGCCGTCATGCAACTGCACACGCGGCCTGGATGGACGCATATTGACGGCGAAGTCGAAAATATCCGGCCGCGAATAATGACCGGCAATATCACAGGCCGCTTTCGTTGCGCGCACCAGATCGAGCGAGCCTTCGGCGATTAAGATTGTTTCCTCACTGCCGGCGACGGCGATAATCTCCCCACGCGGATCAATAATCGCCGATTGGCCGGTATGCTCCCAAACCCCAAGCGGGCGCCATCGCTCCGGGATGTGTTCTTCAAGACGCAGACCCGCCGCGCAAATCACATAAGTGCAAG
This sequence comes from Hyphococcus sp., assembly GCA_021776415.1. Taxonomy (GTDB): domain Bacteria; phylum Pseudomonadota; class Alphaproteobacteria; order Caulobacterales; family Parvularculaceae; genus Hyphococcus. The sequence continues at coordinate 3,399 of JAJFFY010000070.1, read as the reverse complement.
CCTGGCTGGCGAAGGCGCGCGAAAGAAGGTGCTGGCGCGCCCAGCAGACCTCGCCGTCGCGCGGCGTCTTCTCCCAGCCCGGCCAGAGCGCTGCATGAATTTGCGTTCCTTGCGCCGCCAAAGCATAGCCCGGCAGCATCATCTGATGTTCCCAACAATTGAGTGCGCTGATGCGCCCATAGTCACGCTCAATAACGCGCAGGCCCGCGCCGTCGCCGTCACCCCAGATAATGCGCTCGCCATGGGTGGGTTTGAGCTTACGGTGGCGATTGAGAATTTCGCCTTCGCGGCCGATGGTGAGAGCCGTGCAATAAGCCGTTCCTTCCGTAAACGGATCGGCCTCGGTCACACCAATGACGACTTCCACGCCCGCCGCTTTCGCCGCCGCACATAAGGCGTCGGTTTCCGGCCCGGGAATGGCGATCGAATTTTCAAGATAGGCTGCGCTCGCCTCCCAGGTCAGATCGATCACCGGCCCGTCGACCCAGAACGGGTAGCCCGGCAGCCAGCTCTCGCCGAAGGCGACGATGTCTGCGCCGAGGCGCCCGGCGTCGGCGATTAGCGCGCAGGCTTTCTCGGTCGAGGCGGCCTTGTCGAACAAGACCGGTGCGGCCTGGATAGCCGCGAGCTTGAAGGTTTTATTGTTGTGCATTTCTCACCACCGGTCATTTTGACGCGTTCCACCATAGGCTGAGGGCGCTGCGGCGTCACTCTATTGGGGGATTATCAGTGCGATTTAGCGAATGAAACCGCGCGTTTGCTCAGGTTTGCCGGCGCCCGGACAATTTATGCCGGTCCCAAAATCTGGCGCTTCCAGCGCTTGGCTAAAACCTTAACAAAGTGTAAACTGCCGGCTGGTTCTGTAGTTGGGCAATGAGGGGGGTCTTATGACTCGCATTTTACTACCGCTGGCGATTGTGGCGGCGATTTTCTTTGGGCCGATGTATAACGTTTCCGGCAAGCTTGCTGATTCCGGCGAGACGGTGATTACCCGTTCCGGTGAATATTTTATCGGCGAAGCAGTTGGCTGTCTTCGCAAGTTGCAGGTTCCGTTAGGCGAAGAGTGCGCGTCCACGGGCGTGCTCAATGATTCCACTATGGTCGGAGACGTGATGTCATGGGCGTCGATGCTTGCGGTTGCCGCAGCCGGCCTCGGCATAATCGGTATGCTGCCATTTATTGGCCGCCTGACCAGCATCGTGACAATCCTTGCCGGTCTCGGCGCTGTGGGCGCTATTGGTTATATGGCGCTGACATTAATGGGGACGGACGGTATCGGTCTGCCGGGTATGCAATGGGGCGCATATCTCGCCGCCGCGCTCGGACTGTTGACGTTGATATCAGGGCTAGCAGGTCTTCGCGGCAGGTAGCCGGGCGAAGCCCAGTTTTTTCGACAAATAAAAAGGCCGCGTAAAGCGGCCTTTTTTTATGCGATGTATATCTACCGATTTAGCGAAGCGGCGAGCGGTTCTGACTTAGAAACGACGGCGTATCGGCTTTAGAGCGTGGCTCTTCATCATCCATTGAAGCTTTGACCGGACGCGGCGCAGGCTGTGCGGAGGATGGTCGTGACCGGCGGAAGTCTTTCGCTGAAGCGTCGGAAAGCGGATCGTCGGAATGGCGGCAATTGCCTTCGAAATGCGCGCCGGTCTCAACCGACAACGAGCTATGCAGAATGTCGCCGTGAATTTGTGCAGTTTTTGCGAGCGATACCGATTTAGCGCGGATCGCGCCCTCGACCTTGCCGCGGACCGTCACGGTCTCGCAAATAACCTCACCCTTAACGCACGCCTTTTCGCCGATGATCAGCGAGCCGGCTTTCAAATCACCTTCAAGGGTTCCGTCAAACTGGATTTCACCGGATGAATGTATGTTGCCGCTCATCATGACGTCAGCAGAGATAATCGATGGAACGCCAGAAGGCTTCATTGACCCGGACCTTTTAGAGGATGGTTGAACATTTGCTTGCGGCGCCGGCGCTTCGTTCAGCGTGCCGGATTGCGCTTTAGTATCGGATGATTTTTTAGTTTTAGCTTTCGAAAACATATCTACCTGCCTCGATAAAACGACGTGGGTTTACGGGTCGTTTCTTGAACATGATTTCGTAGTGAACATGCGGACCTGTGGAACGGCCGCTGGAGCCCAACTCGCCTACCTTGTCATGAAGATTAACCTTTTGCCTCGCCTTTACGGTGATCCTACTCATATGAGCGTATCGGGTTACAAATCCGTTTCCATGATCGATTTCGACCACGCGTCCAAATCCTGACCGCGTTCCCGCGAATTTCACCACTCCCGCAGCTGTCGCCGTTACCGGTGACGCCCAGGGTGCAGCAAAATCGATGCCGTAATGGCTGGAATGGCGGCCATTGATGGGGTCGCGGCGGATGCCAAAGCCGCTGGTGTAGCGGCGCGCCACGATCAGCGGCGACGACAGGGGAAGATGCTTGAGGGTGGATTCTACGGCGTTCAGCTCATCAATCAGCGCGGCGGTTCGGTTTGCGTGCTGAAAAAATTTGATGGGCTCGCCATCGTCGCTTATCGGGTCGATAAATGGGCCACCCTGCGCCAGGACGATGTTGGAAATTTTCGCCGGCGTAATCAGCGTATCAGGCGAGATGCCGGTGCTGTCGATAACCCGGCGCAACGCATCGATCTCTTTGGCGGTTTTCTCTTCAACCGACGCCAAAAGCAACATCTGCTCAAGATACAAGCCTGCAGCGGCTTCTTCCATCGATTCGATGGCGCCGGCCGCAAGACCGTCCTGGGCGGCTTTTTGTTTGTCGATCGCTGCTTCCGCCGCCGCCTCTTTGCGCAACACCGACATGCGCGACTGGCGCGGCGTCGGTTCGCCCGGCGCGATGTCGATCATGATGCGGTTGCCATTGGTTGGTTTTTGACCATTTGGCCCGCCGGCGGCGGATAATCCATCCGCCTGCGCATCAAGCAGCTGGTCAATGCCGCCTTTGCGCTCAACCATATTCGCGAGCATGCGATGGCGCGACCAGATATCGTCCATGGTCTCGTCGAATTCGCGTTCAATCGTATTGTTCAGATAGTTGACGTCGTCATAGGCTTTTTGCGCTTCGTGGAGGCGCTTGGAAAGATTGGTCTGCATCACCAGGCGTTCGCGCTCTTTGGCGACGATAATCTGTTCTTTAAAGACGACATTGACTGACGAGTAGGCAACCCAAATCGCCGCCGCGAGCACCACAGCGGCGAGCGCAATCTGGGTCTTTGCGGACATTGAAATAAAATGAACGACGCCATCGCTGCGATGGTAAATCTGCCGCTCTTTAAAAAGCCGGCTCAGTACGCGTTTCATTTTACTGGAACGACGACTCATTCAACTAACGCCCCTTGAACACACAAATCCGATTATGCGCTGCCACCCCTTAA
>JAJFFY010000069.1 GCA_021776415.1 Hyphococcus sp. | reverse complement strand
GTTGCGAGGAATGGCGTCTAACAGCGCCTTTGCCTGGTCGACACGACCGCCTTGTGCGAGATGAGCAATGAGGCTTGCCCTCGCGACTGATTTTTGTATCGCCGCCGCCCCATCAAGCGCTTCAAGCGCCTCTTCATAAAGTGCATCAATCCGGTTTAACGGCGCTGCTTTTTTCACCAGGGAAGACGGCTTGAATGTGCGTGTCAGGCGCCCGCTATAGCCTTCAGTCTCGAACTGCCCGCTCTTCCCGTCATCACCCAGGACAAAAGTGAAGGGAAACGATTTGCCGCCCGCATTGAATGAGCCGTTCAGGGCGCCGTCTTTTATCTGCGCTGTCGCAGGGTAGGTTTGCCCGGTCTGGGCGTAGTAAAGCTCGCCCTCAAATCCGCTTCCGGTTTTCTCCAACATCAGCCTCACGGCGTCCGATTCAAATATCCCGGCATAGCGATCAACCATCGCGGTGGCGAAGGGGTTTCCGGCCGAATTTGCTGCGAAGGGGTTATCCTGGGCGAGCCCAGCGGTAGGCGCGACAAAACAGATCGCCAAGGCGATGCGTGCAAAAACTCTCATATTTCCCCTCCAGAAAATAACCAAACACCAATAATTCAAATGAATTAACATAAGTCATTGCATGTTCATTGAAATCACGCGTTTGTGATCTGACTGGCGGGGATGTCGGCGGGCTGACGGCGCAATGCGTAGACTGGGTGTCGCGCCTAGTGGGCGGCAGTGTTAGGAAAGCGCCATGGATAAAATAGTGTTGACCGGCCAATGCCTGTGCGGCGGCGTCTCATTCTCCTTCGCGGGCGAAGATTTGAAACCTGCTGACGCTTGTCATTGTGGCCAGTGCCGCCAATGGAGCGGGAATTCCTGGGCGTCGGTAAACGCGCCTTTCGCGGCGCTGAAATTCGAAAATGACGCAAGGCTAAAATGGTATCGCGCATCGGACTACGCCCGCCGTGGGTTTTGCAGCACATGCGGTGCGTCGCTATTTTGGCAGGCTGATAAGCTCGACGATCATAAACACCGGATTGCAATCGCGCTGGGCGCGTTGGATGCGCCGACCGGCTTGAAGATTGAGGAACATATTTTTGTGGCCGATAAGGGCGATTATTACGACATCGCTGACGGGCTTCCACAAAAAGCAAAAGATTAAGAGGCGACGTGCCGGAAACCGATCTACTGACGCAGCTGCATGTGATGGCGGGCCAGAATATTCTGGGCGTCTATTTTCTGCTGTTGATTGCGCCCTTTATGCAGGAGGACGCGGCCGTGGTCGGCGCGGCGTCTTTGTCGCTTGGCGGGCTCGGCGGCAATAGCGTTGCGCTGTTTGTTGCAGTGGGGTTGGGGCTGACCGTTAGCGTGTTGTGGAAATACTGGCTTGGGCGCGCGGCGCGGACGCGCAAATGGGCGCAGCGTTTCGCCGCCAAACCCGCCGTCGAAAAAGCGCAAGCGCTGGTCACGGACCGGCTCGGCGTCAGCATGATCGTGGCCCGGTTCGTGCCAGGAACGCGCATTCCGCTCTATGTCGCGGCCGGGTTTTTCAAAGCGCCATGGTGGGCGTATGCTGGCTGGGGCGCGGTGAGCGTCGCACTCTATATCGGGGCCATATTCGCCCTCTTCCACGTCGTTGGCGCGGTGGCGGGGGAGGCTGCTTCTATCTGGCTGCCAGCGGTCGCTATCTTTACGCTTTTGGGTTATGTCGCGATCCAGAAATTGCGGGCAAGGAAATAAGCCATGTTTGGCCGGGGCTACGCAGACCATGATTGAGGGTGGGATTGAGGCGATTGCGTCAATGAGCATCTGGTTGCTGATGTTCAGTATTTTCATTGGCCCGTTCATTCAGGAAGATGGGGCGGTGATTTTCGCGGCGACCGCTTCGCTCGCCGGCGCGGCGCCAACCCACATTATCTTGTTGGTGGTGTTCTTGGGGCTGATTGGCAGCGACGCTTGGAAATACTGGCTTGGCCGGTTCGCGCGGCGCCATGAATGGGCGCATCGCTTCGCCGAAAAGCCCGGCGTTTCTGTCGCCGGCGATCTGGTGCGCAAAGAGCTGTGGCAGACCATGTTGACGGCGCGCTTTGTGCCCGGCACGCGCATTCCAACTTACATCGCCTGCGGGTTTTTCAAAGCCCATTACGGCAAATATATTTTGATCCTCAGCTTTACCGCGCTCATCTACGTCGCAATGTTCTTTGGCCTGTTTCACTCGGTCGGCGCAGTCGCAGGGGAAAAAGCCACCTTGTGGATGCCGGTGATCGCAGTTGTCTTGCTCGCCGCCTATATTTTGTTTCGCTGGTATAATCATACCCGCAAACATAAAGGCCCGATGACGCCGATGACCGATGAACAAGACCACCCCATGCCCGACATGCCGGGTTTTGAAGGAACGCCGCTTGAGGAAGCCGGGGAAGACGCCGAGGACGGCAAGGATTAGCAAAACCGCGTGAGGACCAATCCCCTTGACCTTCACCATGCCCGATGAATGGCGACGTTTGCGAGCCGACACGCCTGGCGCTGCGCATGTGGTCCATTTCAACAATGCCGGCGCCGCGCTGATGCCGACGCCGGTGGTCGAGGCGATGCAGAAACATCTGCAACTGGAAGCCGAACTCGGCGGCTATGAGGCCGCGCGCGCGCGCGCGGGCGACATTTCAGAGATTTATTCGAACGTCGCGGCAACGATTGGCGCAAGGGCGGACAATATTGCGCTGACGGCAAACGCGACCGACGCTTATGCGCGGGCGTTGTCGTCAATTCCGTTCAAGCCCGGCGATGTCGTGGTCGCCGCATGGAGCGAATATGCGTCCAATCAAATTCAGCTTCTGTCGTTAGAAAAGCGCTTTGGCGTTCGCATCGTTCGCGCTCCGGCCTTGGCGTCAGGTCAGACCGACCTTGAGGCGTTGGATACGATCATAAAACGCGAACAACCCCGGCTGGTGGTTTCGGTTCATGTGAATACAAGCTGCGGCGTGGTTGACGATGTCGCCGGGATCGGCGCCGTTTGCCGGCGCCATGACGTCTTCTATATGGTGGACGGCTGTCAGTCTTTCGGGCAGATGCCGATTGACGTCGAAGAGATTGTTTGCGATTTTTTCAGCGCCACATCACGGAAGTTTCTGCGTGGCCCGCGCGGCGCGGGGCTGCTCTATGTTTCCGACCGTGTACTGAGTGAAGGCCTGGAGCCAATGTTCCTTGACTTGCGCGGTGCGGAGCTGGAAGACGAAAAACACTATCACCCCGTTAAAGGCGCCAAACGGTTTGAGGATTGGGAATTTTCCTATGCAACCCTGTTCGGCTTCGGTGCGGCGGCGGCCTATGCCAACAAAATCGGCCTCGACCAGATCGAGGCGCGGCTCGCGGAGGTGAACGACTATCTGCGCGCCAGCATCCAGCACCTGCCGGGCTGGCGCGTCCTCGACGAAGGCGTTGGCGCCTGCCCGATCATTCCGGTCTATGCCGAGGCGGGCGACGGTGCGGCGATCCATCACAAGCTGTGCGAGCAGCGCATAAACACCACCTATATTCCGAAAATGTGGGCGCCCATGGACCAGCGGCTGGTTGACGCCGGGTGGGCGATACGAATATCGCCTCATTATTATAATTCCCCGTCCGACATTGATGTACTATTGGGGGCGCTGGGCGATGCCGTTTCCTGATAGGATGTGGTGCGTTTCGCCGCGTGGCGCTGATTGAAAGGGTAAGCATGGATTTCGCACTAACGGATGAACAAGAAGCCATTCAGGAGATGGCGCGGCGTTTCGCGAGCGATGAGCTGGCGCCCCACGCGGCCGAATGGGACGAGAAAAAACATTTCCCGGTCGATGTTATCAGGAAGACGGCGGCGCTCGGCCTTGCGGGAATTTACACACGCGACGATGTCGGCGGCTCGGGCCTGGGACGGCTCGATGCAGCGCTGATCTTCGAGGCGCTCTCGGCCGGCTGCACTTCGACGGCGGCTTACCTTTCGATCCACAATATGTGCTCGTGGATGATCGACCGGTTCGGTAGTGCGGATCAGCGCACAGACTTCCTGCCCAAGCTGACCTCCATGGCGCACTTCGCCAGCTATTGCCTGACCGAACCGGGCTCGGGCTCTGATGCGGCGGCGCTGAAAACCAAGGCCGTGCGCGATGGCGACGAATATGTGTTGAACGGCTCAAAAGCGTTCATCTCTGGCGCCGGCGTATCTGACCTCTATGTAGTCATGGTGCGCACCGGCGGGGACGGACCCAAGGGAATTTCAACCGTGCTGGTTGAGAAAGATACGCCCGGACTTTCGTTTGGCGCGCAGGAACGCAAGATGGGCTGGAACTCACAACCCACAGCCATCGTCAATTTCGAAGATTGCCGCATACCGGTCGCCAACCGCGTCGGCGCGGAAGGCGAGGGGTTTAAATTCGCGATGATGGGGCTCGATGGCGGGCGCTTGAACATCGCCGCCTGCTCCCTCGGCACGGCGAGTGCGGCGCTGAAAGCGGGGCTCGATTATGCCAATGAACGCCAAGCCTTTGGCAAACGCCTCAACCAGCAACAAGCGCTGCAATTCAAGCTCGCTGATATGGCGACCGAGTTGGAGGCCGCGCGGGTGATGCTTTATCAGGCGGCGTGGAAGCTCGACAATAAAACCCCCGACGCGACAAGGTTCTGCGCCATGGCCAAACGCTTGGTTACGGACACCGGCTTTAACGTCGTCAATGACGCGCTGCAAATTCACGGCGGCTACGGATATTTGAAGGACTATCCTCTGGAGCGGATGCTGCGCGATGTGCGTGTGCACCAGATCCTGGAAGGAACCAATGAAATCATGCGCGTGATCGTCGCGCGGGATTTGTTGAAGGAGTATCAGGCGTAGATCAGGGAAGAGAGAGTATGACCGCGACATTACCAAACATGCGACCCGTCCTGTTTGCGTTCGCCGGAATTTCTATGCTGCTATTGCTAACCTCTTGCGGCAAAAAGTTTGATGACACAGATTTTGATTATTATGGCAAGCTTAGCATCATGCAGGCGTTTAATGGGGAGACGCTGTTCTTTTTGGAGACCGATGACGGCGCCGAGTATCAGCTCGAATTCGGCAAGAAAACCCAATATGTGAATATTGAAGAAGGTGAATATCTAGACGAATATATATGGGCGCTGGGCCGGCATCATGGCGTTTATGGAAAGCCGAAGGACAAAGAAGATTCCAAAACGATCGTTGCTAAGCGCATCGTTTTGATTGGAGAAGGCAAAGAGCCGGAAGAGTGATGCCCGACAGCCTCTAACTAAAACTAAGGGACGCAAAAATGAGCGCAGCAAAAGGCTATTGGATCGGACATGTCACCGTCACCAATCCGGAGCGATACCCGGAATACCAGGCGGCGAATGCTGAAGCTTTCCAAAAATATGGAGCGCGGTTTATTGTGCGAGGCGGGCAGAGTAAAGCCGTTGAAGGCGAAGTGCGCGAGCGCCATGTCGTGATCGAATTTGAGAGCTACCAACAAGCGCTCGATTGCTATTACTCGCCGGAATATCAGGCAGCTGCTGATTTACGCAAAGGCTTCGGCGAGGCGGAGATCATCGTGGTTGAGGGTGTGGAGGCGCAATGACCGACGACATCAAGTTTGAACAAACCGGCGACGGGGGCGTGATGCTTAGCCAGGAATTATGAGAATTCTTCTTTCCATATTGATGTTTCTTGTCGGCGCGGGGCTGATCGCCTACTCATATTTGGGGGCTTTCATCACCTTAGCTAGCGAAATTGAGCGCGAGTTATATGGGCCGACGCCATTATCTTCTATCGCAAAAATTCTTCATTACATTAATTCCGGTGAGATTCCGCAGCTTGCCGGATACCTCTATGGCGGCGTATTCATTATCGTGATCGCCATTCTTTACCTCGTTGGGCTATTAGGGAAAAAATCCAAAAATGACGAGTGATATCCTTTTTGAAAAAACCGGAGACTGGGGCGTTATCACGCTCAATCGCGAAAAGGCGCTGAATGCTCTGACCTGGGACATGGTCAAGGCGATGCGTGCGCAACTGATCACATGGGCGGGCGACAACACGGTCAAAGCGGTGCTGGTCAAGGGCGCGGGCGAGCGCGCCTTTTGCGCCGGCGGCGACATCCGCTGGCTGCATGACGCAGCGAAGGCCGACCCGGCGCACGCGTCGGAGTTTTTCCGCGAGGAATACCGCAACAATTCGCTCATCTACCACTATCCAAAGCCTTATGTGGCGCTGATCGACGGTATTGTCATGGGCGGCGGCGTTGGCATATCCGTGCACGGAGATTTTCGCGTGGCGGGAGATGCGACATTGTTCGCCATGCCGGAGACCGGGATTGGCCTCTTCCCCGATGTCGGCGGCGGGCACTTTATGCCGCGCCTGCATGACGGGCTGGGACTTTACTATGCGCTGACCGGCGCGCGGGCCAAGGCGGCTGACTGCATGGCGGCGGGCATCGCCACCCACTACGCCCCGGCGGACAAATATTCAGAGCTTGAAGTAGCGTTGCTGGATGTGCCGCTCGGCGATCATGCCCATGCCGACATCGAGACAGTGCTCGATATCTACGCCGGCGATCCGGGTCATGCCGGGATCAATGATTTGCGCGGCGATGTCGCGCGGCTTTTTGTCGGCCATGAAACGCTGGCCAGCCTGATGGCGAGGCTTGAAGCCGGCGACAGTGAGTTTGCAACGGCAACGCTCAAAATTTTATCGAGGATGTCGCCGACATCGATGGCGCTGACTTTTGAGCAGATGAAGCGCGGCCACAGGCTCGACTTTGACGACACGATGAAAATGGAATTCCGCATGGTCTGCCGCGTCATGCAAGGCAAAGACTTTTTTGAAGGCGTGCGCGCGCAGATTTTGGACAAGGACCGCGAGCCGAAATGGAAGCCGGCAAGCCTGGCGGCGCTGAAAGATGACGAGATTGCGGGCTATTTTGAGGGGCTTGGCGAGGCGGAGCTGGTGCTGCCCTAGGCACTTGTATCAGATCCTTCGCGACGCTGATTGCAATTTGGCAATTGCGATCAGCTCCTCAGGATGAAGTTGGATTTTGGATTTAAGTAGAAATAATAACGACAACACACAACCTCATCCTGAGGAGGTCCGAAGGACCGTCGCGAAGGATCTGACACAGGCGCATCGGTAGAATTCAACATAACAAACCCAGATTGCCGGTCTCAAGAACATGAGCATACTGAAGACGGAAATTTGTGCGATGCTTGGCTATGCCCGGCAAAACAACTAAACAAACTGCATGAACATTGAACCGATCCCGCTCGCGCGTCTGGCCTTCGCTTTTATCCCGGCGGCGGCGGTGATTGTGTTGATGTGGCGGTTTCGGGCCGGCCATCAAAAGGCGCTCTATGCGTTTTTGCGGATGTTTGTTCAACTGCTGATGATCGGTTATGCGCTGGTTTATATTTTCGCGTCCGGCTCAGCGCTCGTCATTACAGCGATTTTGGCGGTCATGATCGTCGCCGCCAGCTGGATCGCGCTGAACACCATCAAAACCGGCAAGCGTCAGCTTTTTTCCGCGTCCTTCATCTCCATTCTTACCGGCGGCGGCGTTACCCTGTTATTTGTATCCCAGGGCGTGCTGGCGCTTGATCCATGGTATGCGCCGAATATGATCATACCGCTGGCGGGCATGATTTTCGCCAGCTCCATGACCAGCATATCGCTCGCTGCGGAGCGGTTGAGCGCCGAGCTTGGCAATGGCGTCGCGATTGATGCGGCGCGACGGACCGCGTTTCAGGCGGCGATGATCCCGATCATCAACTCGCTGTTTGCCGTCGGGCTGGTGTCTCTGCCGGGGATGATGACCGGGCAGATCCTGTCCGGGGTATCGCCGCTCATCGCTGCGCGCTATCAGATCATGGTGATGTGCATGATTTTCGGGGCTACAGGTCTTTCGACGGCGTGTTTTATTTATTTGACGCGAAATGCGGCAGCATTCAGAGAAGCGATTGCGCCGCTTCGGGAGAATTAAAATGACAAAAATCGGATTTATCGGCCTTGGCAATATGGGCGGGCCGATGGCTGCAAACCTAGCTAAAGCGGGCCATGAGGTGACGGCGACGGACCTTTCCATTGGCGCGGTCGACCGCGCGGTTGAGGCCGGGTGTCAGCGTGGCGAGACCGTGGCTGATGCGGTGAAGGATGCCGATGTGGTGGTGACAATGCTGCCCGCCGGCGCGCATGTGCGCTCGGTTTATACCGAAGCTTACGGCGTCATCGCCAACGCCAAAGACGGCGCCTTGTTTATTGATAGCTCCACCATCGATGTCGATTCAGCGCGCGCTGTCGCGGCTGCTGCGGGCGACAAAGGCTTCGCCATGGTCGATGCGCCGGTCTCCGGCGGCGTCGCCGCCGCAAGCGCCGGCACGCTTACCTTTATGGCCGGCGGCGAGCACGAAGCCTATGAGCGCGCCAAGCCGGTGCTCAGTGCCATGGGCAAGAACATTTTCCACGCCGGCGCCGCCGGCAATGGTCAGGTCGCCAAGATTTGCAATAACATGCTGCTCGGCATCACTATGATCGGCACCTGCGAGGCATTCAACCTCGCCGAGAAACTTGGCCTCGACGCGCAAACATTTTTCGATATTTCGTCAACCGCCTCCGGTCAGTCCTGGTCGATGACCAGCTATTGCCCGGCGCCGGGGCCGGTTCCCGCCGCGCCGTCGAACCGCGATTATCAACCAGGCTTTGCCGCGGCGATGATGTTGAAAGACATGCGCCTCGCGCAAGAAGCCGCCCATAAAGCAAAAGCGGCAACCCCGCTTGGCGCGCAGGCCGAAGCGCTCTTTGCACTGATGGAATCGGCAGGCAAAGACGGTCTCGACTTTTCCGGCGTGATGAAGCTGATCAATGGCAAGCTGTAGAGTGCGTGCGGTTCGCCTTAAGGTTTACGCTCGCTTTTGACTCTGATAATCTCTTCCCCACACGAAGGGGAGAGACATATGCGGGCGATTTCTATTTTTTCTGCGCTTGGCGCAGGGTTGCTGACGATTGCAGCTGCAGATGCGGGCGCTAAAGGCCTGCCGAAACCAATCATTGATGTCCATGTGCATGCGCAACCGGTTGCGTCCTATGGTCCGCCGGGGCAGACATTTTGTACGCCGTACAAAGAGTTTAAACCGTTTGATCCGGGTGCAAGCAAGGCCTGGCCGCAAGAGTGGGTAGAATACAATCTGGCGCCCGATTGCGAGCAGTGGGTGCTAGCGTCGGCTTCTGACGAAGCGCTGATGGCGGAAACGCTTGAAGTGATGGAGCGCAGAAATATTATCGGCGTCGTTAGCGGGCCGCCGGATATCGCCGCGAAATGGAAGGCTGCGGCGCCGCAGCGGGTTATTGTCGCTCGCGAGTTCAGTTTGAGCCGCGATCGCGACGTCACCACACAGCAGCTGGCCGATCAGTTCGATCAAGGAGCGTTTGAGATTCTGGGCGAAGTCACGAACCAGTATGCGGGCCTTGCACCGAATGCGCCGGCGTTTGACCCATACTGGGCGCTCGCCGAAGAGAAAGACTTCCCCGTCGGTATTCATATCGGGTCGATGCCGCCAGGGTCAGCGTATATGTTCGGCGGCGTACCAAGGATATCTCTCGGCGATCCGTTCCTGCTTGAAGATGTTCTGGTCCGTCATCCGCGATTGCGGGTTTATATGATGCATGCGGGTTACCCCCATGTCGGCAAGACCATCGCGATGTTGCGCCAATACCCTCAGCTTTATGTGGAGATCGGCGTTTTAGCGGTGACCATGCCGCGCGCTGAGTTTCATGCCTTCCTTGAGCGTCTGGTCAGGGCCGGGATGGGCAAACGCATCATGTTCGGGTCGGACCAAATGATCTGGCCGGGCATCATCGAGGCGACCATTGCAGCTGTGGAGACGGCCGACCTCGACAAAGCGCAAAAGCGCGATATTTTCTACAACAACGCCGCGCGTTTTTTACGCTTCGATGAGGAAACCATCGCCCGACACCATGGTCGTGAGTAAGCGGCTGTTTGATATCTGTATGAGGGATCGGCGGGCTTACAGGGAGTAGCCGTCGCGCTTATAGTGGATGTCGCTATCAGGCTTTTCAGCCTCGGTCTTTTCCTGTCTTAAAAAGGACAGACCAAATTCGTTTTCGTGTTGCCAGGCGATCCGCGCTTTTCTCTTGATGCCGGTTTCCTCGAATTTAAGGACAATATATTGCGGCATATCGAATTCGCCTTCGATAGCGATACGCGCGCCATCGGCGCTCAGATTGATGATCACGCAGGGAATGGAATCGATTTTATTGACGAATATCCGCGCCAGTTTGAAAACGGTTTTGCGTGGTTGGCGACGTTTGTCCTCGCCGGCGAACTCAGGCGAAGCCGAGACCGGCTTGGCGTTGATGATACCCGCCAGGCGCCGGTTGACAGCTTCACGCTCGACAGCGATTTCAGCTTCTGATTTGTGGTCCTGGCGCGAGCGCCGAAAGCTTGTATGAGACAGATCAGCCATAAGCGCCAGTTTGCGGCAAACTCCTTAATTTCCGATTAGTGTTAATCGATAGGCGCTTGAGGGCTGGTAATTCGCTACGCGCAGGCCCATCTTCCCCGCAATGCCGCCGGATACAGCTGACATATTAGAGACAACAGGTGATGCCGCCCCGTTCGGGCGCTCCATCGCCCGCATGTTTGCAGTGCTGTTTCGCCCGGCCATGAAGAAGTGGCGCTTTCGCATTGGCCTTGCCTTTGGGTTAACGGTTATCGCCAAGGGGTTTTCGGTCATCGCCCCGGTTTTCATGGGCAATGGCATCAACCAGCTGACTGCCGGCGGTTCGATTTCCAGTGAGGCGGCGACCGGGGCGGGGCTCTCTTTCGTTGCGTTCTTCACCCTGTTCGCGATCGCGCGGCTCCTCTCCAATGGGCTGCCGGCTATACGCGATGCGTTTTTCACTTCGGTGACGCAAGATGCGCAGCGCACAATCTCCGTTGAAGCCTTTGCCCATGCGCAAAATCTCGACCTCCAGTTCCACCTGACCCGCCGGTCGGGCGTTTTGAACCGGGTTATCGAGCGCGGCGCGCAGGCGATGGAATATCTGTTGCGGTTTTTAGCGTTTAATATCGGACCGACGCTGGTGGAGCTGGTGTTGGCCTCGATCGTGTTGGCGGTTCTATACGGGGTGCAATTTTCCCTGGCTGCAATCGCAACGGTCGGAATTTATGCGCTGTTTACAATCGTTGTAACGGAATGGCGAAACCAGCAGCGCCGGGCGCTCAACAAGACCGATACGCAACTGCGCGGTATTGCGCTTGATACGCTGGCCAATTTTGAAACCGTGAAGTCGTTTGCCGCCGAGGACCGCGAGGCCGGGCGCTATGATGAGGCAACGCGTGACTATAACCGCCAATATGTGAAAGTGATGCAGTCGCTGGCGGTCCTGAATGGCGGGCAGGAAGTGATTATGACCGGCGGCCTTCTGGTGGTCGCAGTGATGGCCGGATTTGGCGCCGTCAATGGTTCGATGCAGGTCGGCGACGTCACCGCGATTATCTTGATGCTGGTCAATATCTACCGTCCACTCAACATCCTCGGCTGGGCGTGGCGCGAGATTAAGCAGGGCACGGTCGATATCGAAAAGCTGTTCAACCTGATGGATATGAAATCAGCGGTGAGCGATGCGCCGGATGCGCCCGCCTTCACGCCGAAGGGCGGCGAGATCCGTTTTGAAAATGTGCGGTTTACTCATCAAGGGCGCTCGAGCGGCCTTAATGATGTTTCTTTTTGCGTACCCGGCGGGTCCTTTGTCGGCGTGGTCGGTCCTTCCGGCGCCGGCAAGTCAACCATCTTAAAGCTGTTGTTCCGGTTCTACGATCCGGCGGCGGGGCGCATCCTTGTCGACGGGCAGGATGTGAAGTCGGTGACGCAAGCCTCTCTTCGCACGGCGCTCGGGCTAGTGCCGCAGGAGGTGGTCCTGTTCAATGATACGCTGCGGTTCAACCTTGCTTACGCCAAACCGGGCGCCAGCGATGACGAGATTATGCAAGCGGCGGGACGCGCTCAGCTGGGTAATTTTATCGCCAGCCTCCCGGACGGCCTCGACACGAGGGTGGGCGAGCGCGGGCTGAAATTGTCGGGCGGTGAGAAGCAACGCGTTGGCGTCGCCCGTGCGATTTTGTCAGACCCGCCGATTCTGATTTTGGACGAGGCGACATCGTCGCTCGATTCCACCACCGAAGAAGATGTTCAGGCGGCTTTGCGGGAGGCCGCAAAAGGACGCACGACCCTGGCGGTCGCGCATCGTCTGTCGACTATTGCATCGGCTGATCTGATTTTGGTGCTTGAAGATGGCGGAATTATCGAACGCGGCAACCACGCTGAGCTCATTGCCCGGGACGGGCTGTATGCATCGCTGTGGCGGCTTCAGACAGGCAGTGATGATGATGGGGAGGATACTGCCGGAGTTGTACCGATGGAAAGCCTGGCGCCCAGAGTAGCAGAGTAGCCGCGATGCAATGTGTCTCAGCTGGGCGTCTCAACTGGCGGCTTGTTTATCCACGACCGGTGTCGCCCATTTCCTTAACACAGCTTCCAGCGCGCCCTGTTTGACCGGTTTGGGCAAATAGTCGTCCATGCCGGCGTCGAGGCAGCGCTGGCGGTCTTCGCGCATGGCATGCGCAGTGACGCCGATAATCGGGATCTGCTCGCCGGTCTTTTTCTGGCGCCGCCGAATAAGATCCGTGGCGTCGCCGCCATCCATTTCCGGCATGGAGACATCCATCAAAATGACGTCAAAATTACCGGACTTCTGTTTGGCGACGGCGACTTTGCCATTTTCGGCGATGGTGACCTTGCAGCCGATCTTTTCCAGCATCGCTTTAATGACCATTTGATTGACGGCGTTGTCTTCGGCGACGAGGATGTCCAGCCCCAAATTGATCGCCGGTGTAACACAGTGATCCGGCTTGGCGTCTTTCGCATCCGCCTGCGAGAGCGCCGCCGCCATGCCGGATATAGTTTTTGCGGCGCTGTCGTTGATCGCCGTTAGAATTGAATTCAGCAGCATGGATGCGCGCGCCGGTTTGACGAGATAGGCGGAAAAAATATCCCCGGCCAAGCCTTTGGGATCGCCTTTGCGGCCAGCCGATGTCAGGAGAATAAGCGGTGTTTCGGCGATTGCGGGGTCGGCCTTGATCATTTTAGCAAGCGTAATGCCGTCAATATTGGGCATTTGAAAATCTAGAACGGCAACCGCATAAGCGGCGCCGTCGGCGGCGGCAGTCAACGCCGCAAGCGCATCTTTTGCGTTTGCAAAGGCGTCTGCCATCATGCCCCATGACGCCAGCTGCTCCAGCAAAATTGTACGATTGACTTCATTGTCGTCAACAATCAACGCGCGCAAATTATCAAGCTTGGCGGGCCGCGCCTCCATGGTTTCCGCTGCCGTGGCGTCAATCGCCAGCGGCATGTTGATGGTGAAAGTTGAGCCCTTGCCGGCCTCGCTAGTCAGTGAAATTTTGCCGCCCAGCGCTTCGACCATTTTGCGGCTGATCGCAAGGCCAAGGCCAGCGCCATCATAACGCCGTGCGGAGGATCCATCGACCTGTTCAAACTCCTCAAAAACTGTCTTCTGCTGTTCTTCAGGAATGCCGCAACCGGTATCGGTAACGGAGATTACCACCGATGTGATCTCGCCGCGATGTTTGCCCGTGACTTCGAGCAGGATGTGACCTTCGTCGGTAAATTTCACAGCGTTGCCGACGAGGTTAGTGATGATCTGCCGGATGCGGCCCGGATCGCCAACAAAGGCGCTGCCAAGATCGGGATCGTAGCGCACCATCATCTCAAGGCCTTTTTCCTCCACCTGCAACGCCAGCAACGTCGCCACATCCTCGATCGACTCACGCAAATCGAAGGTCTCGGCGGCGAGCTTGAATTTACCGGCCTCGAGCCGTGAGAAGTCGAGAATGTCGTTGATGATCTTCAGCAATGCATCGCCCGAGCTGACGATGACGCTGGCCATGCTCTTTTGTTTTTCGGTTAGCTTCGTATCAAGCAGCAGCGACGCCATGCCGACAACGCCGTTCATGGGCGTGCGAATTTCGTGGCTCATATTGGCGAGGAATTCTGATTTTGTGCGGTTCGCGGCCTCAGCGCTGTCTTTTGAGACTAAGAGTTCTTCGGAAAGCTCGCGCAATTCGTCTTCGCGCTGCTGGGCTGCGGTGATGTCATTATAGGTTGCAACAAAACCGCCATTGGGCCGGACGCGAATGATTTCTTCGATTATTGTCCCGTCTTTCTGGCGGCGGGCGGCGCGGAACAGACCGGTAGATTTTATGGCTTTGAAGCATTGCGTATAATATTCTTCACTGGAAGAAAATTCATAAAGGCCGTGGCGAATGCCGATTTCAAGCACTGGCGTAATGCTTACGCCCGGCGCCCACATTTCCTTTGGCAGGCCGGATGCGCGCCAAGCCTTGTTGTTCAGATCAATGATATTAAAATCTTGATCAAGGACAACAACGCCATGCGCCA
Source organism: Hyphococcus sp. (assembly GCA_021776415.1). Taxonomy (GTDB): domain Bacteria; phylum Pseudomonadota; class Alphaproteobacteria; order Caulobacterales; family Parvularculaceae; genus Hyphococcus. The sequence goes on along the minus strand of JAJFFY010000069.1, from coordinate 32,677 downwards.
TGGATTCCAGAACTTCCTTTAACAGCCTGGATTTTGCTTCAATAACAGCCGTACGTGTCTGGATTGTTTGTTCAAGCTTGGCGTTGTTTTCTTCAAGCTGCTGGCGTGCGGCGGCGGCTTCTTCGCGTGCGGCAATACGCTGGCTGACGTCACGCGCGATGCCGCGATACCCAATAAAATTTCCGCCTTTGTCGTGAATAGGTTTTGCGCTGCGCTCGACCCAAAGCGCAGACCCGTCGTCGCGTCGGATGCAGTGAATAAATGCGTCAATGGGTTGGCGGGCCTCAAGCGCATCCTGAAAAACTTTCCATTGCGTCTTTGTCGGACCTACGCCGGTAACACCAACTCTTTCACCGATGAATTTACTGTGGTCGAACCCGGTAACTTTCTGCGCTCGCTCGGAGATGTAACGGTAGCGAAGATCGGCGTCGATTTCCCACCCCCAATCGCCGGCGCTTTCGGCAAAGGCGCGCTGGCGTTCCTCGCTTTGGCGAAGGCGCAGTTCAGCTTCAACTTGCTTGGTGATGTTGCGGGTCCATCCGACATAGCCGGTAAAATTCCCTAAAGAATCAAATTTTGGCTGTCCACTTGATGACAGGTGAATCACAGAGCCGTCTGGCCGCATTAATGAAAAGGGCAGATCAGCAAACGGCTTATTGTTCAGGCCAGACTGTTGAGTGAAATCGGCAACATCATTCCCGCCCCCGTTTTCTTGTACGATTGCCTGGAGGCGTCGGCCTATCACATTGGATATATTGATCCCCGTGACTTTTTCGAAGTTCGAGGAGATATAAGTCAGCTCGCCTTTAGCATTTCGCTCCCATGCCCAGTCGGATGTGCTTTCAATAAAAGCGCGCAAATTGTTGCGGGCTTCATCGGCCAAATGTTTCGTCTCATTTTCCGCGATGCACATTTCCTTTATCAGCTTGCCAAGATGCGTCAGGTGGCGCCCGCTGATCAGGATTGCGCACAATAAAATGGCGCCAAATCCTATCAGTTGCAGCTCTCCGGAAAACAGCAACGCGGTACTGAATGGCGTCACACAGAGCGCCATCGCTGCGCGTCCAGCGCGCGGCGTGGCGGTTATTGAATAGGCGGTTCCTATGCCGCAAAAGCCGCACCAAAGCGCCAGTAATACACAACCGCCAAAGTCAGCAAAACCGGAGAGATAAATCGCCACGCTGCTGCAGGCAACGCCAAGGCCAATCGTGATGGGCATGACAGCATTGACTTGGCGGCGCTTTTGTTCGGATGTCATTGGGTCAATTTTAAGGTAGATCCAAGAGGGAACCCGCAACAGCGTGTAAGCCAGGAACAGCCCGGAAGTGAACAGGACAAAGCCGGGTGTATCGTTGAAAAACTGAACGCTGATAACCACCGAACACAAGGCGATGCCGATCAGAATACGCGGCAACTGCCCTTGCATTTCGCGCAACTGGCGATCGATGACAATGTCCGGCGTGTCGCTTGGCGTCGCCTGTCGAAGCCAACTCAACAAGGATGTCGAAATTTTCATTCGTGATCGCTCTCAGGACAAAACCCAGCGAAGCATCGTCAAATATGATTAATTCAGCGTTTAATGCGAGTATTTATGCGCTGTATAAGGCAATATGCTCTGCCTTGCCTGTCTGTTGCCGTAACCAATGGGTAGGGTTTATGAACATCGAATGAAGACCATAGCTGATGATCATCCGCCGGGGATCGGTTGAGTTGAAACAACCGCCGCCATCCGCCCTTGATAAACGGCCTAATGAAAAGAATCGCGCAATAGGGTATAGGAAGCGCCCAATGGTGAGTGCGGTTGTTAAGAGGTTCAAATGCAGAGATTTGCCGATGGCGTGTTGCGGTTTCAAAAAGATGTGTTTCCAACAAAAAAAGCGCTGTTTGAGGCTTTGGGCGACGGCCAGTCGCCGGATGCGTTGTTCGTCACTTGTTCGGATTCGCGCATTGAGACCGGCATGCTCACGCAGTCGGGGCCGGGTGAGTTGTTTGTCTGTCGAAATGTTGGCAATATAGTCCCGCCGCATACGGAGCATACCGGCGGCGTGACGGCGTCATTGGAATTTGCAGCAGCGGTCCTCAAAGTGCCGCATATCGTCATCTGCGGACATACCGGTTGCGGCGCCATGGAAGCGGCGATGGGGACGCAAGACCTCTCCGATCTTCCCCATGTTCGTCGCTGGCTGCAATTTACTAAAAAAGCGGTCAGAATTGTGGAGGATGCAGGGCAGGGAAAAAGCCTGGCGGAAAAGCAAGATATGCTGACCGAGCAGAATGTAATCTTACAGCTTGACCACCTTAAAACGCATCCCGCTGTTGCTGAAAGGCTGGAATGCGGCGAGCTTACGCTTCATGGCTGGGTCTATCACATAACCACCGGCGATGTGCAGGTATATGATGAGTATCGCAATCAGTTTGTTCCGACGACGGATTATTACTCGTGAGGACAGACCCCGCTCAGGCCTATCCCGGCCCGTTGAGGCGAAAAGCCGGCCATGGCGTGGTGGTTTGCTGTATCGGCACGCCGCCGTCATAACCTGGCGTCTCCTTCTCTCTTATGGTGTCGACTATGATGGCCGCGACCATGATTGGAATATCCGAGACGATGGAACAATTAGCATCACCCCTGCCGTCAGCTTTCGGCAGAACGCCAGGGCGCCAATAAGAATTTTTGCCAATCACTTTGATTCCCATATCACGCGCGTCGAGGCGTGCGTTTGATCCACACTCGACACGTATGCGGGCTGATTTAGTGGTTGAAGGATTGAAAATTGAAAGCGTCATTATTCGCTTTGAGCTGCGGTAGCCGATGACCTGACGGCGGCCATTGCGTTCTTCCTGAATTTGATTGAGGAATATATTCCCGATACGGACCGGGTGCACACGCCAGCGCGAAGCGGAGTCTGGCGAGGCGGCATCGGTCAGGGTTGCGACCGCCTGGCCTTGCGTTGTTGTGGCGACTTGCGCCTCTGGAGTCTTTGTTATCGGAGGCAATTTAATTGGCGGAAGTTTGCTTGGTGTTTGCGCCAGCAAGGGTGCGGCAAGGAAGGCTAAAATTGAAGCCAGGACAGCAATGCGCATGATATATCTCCCCATATGAATTCGAACAGGTGGCAGGCTAGCATAAAGCTGGCGTCAGGTTAAGTTCAACGCACCAGGGTCAGGCGTTTGGCTGCGCGGGTGACGCCGGTGTAAAGCCAGCGCGCGCTATGTTCGCGGAACATATAGCTTTCATCAAACAGAACCACGTCGTCCCATTGCGAGCCCTGCGCCTTGTGGACGGTGAGGGCGTAACCATAGTCAAATTCGTCCGCGCCTTTGCGTTGCTCCCACGGGACTTTCTCCGGACCATCCAGAAAAAACGCCCGCGGCACCGAGACGGTAACCGCTTTGCCGCCTTCTTCCGGGCGCACGGAAAACCGCACCCGCCCGCCGCGCGGCGACATCCGGCGGTCAACCGTCCAGATGCTGCCGTTCAATAGCGCTTTCTTTTTATTATTCCGTAGACAGACCAGTTTCTCGCCGGCTTCGGGGGAGGGATCCGTATGGCCATGAAGCTCGCGCAGCCGGTCATTATAGCGTTTGCGGGTGCGGTTGGCGCCAACCAGGATCTGATCCGCGGCCATGATCTCGTCGGTTGAGATATCGCGTTTGCTGACAATCCGGCACGCATCGGACTGTTCATCAAACTCTCCGCCCTCGCGGATAGCCATCGACAGACGAATGATCGGGTTGTCGGCCGCCTGGCGGTGAATTTCCGTCAGCATGAAATCCGGTCCGGCCTCGGTGAAAAATCCGCCGCCTTTGACCGGGGGCAGCTGCGCCGGATCGCCGAGCACCAGCACCTTCTTGCCGAAGGAAAGCAAGTCGCGGCCAAGCTCCTCGTCGACCATGGAGCACTCATCGATGATGATAAGGTCGGCGGTCGACGCCGGCGCATCATGGCGAATGGTGAACATCGGCTCGTTTTCGTCCTCGCCCCCGGCCGGGCGATAGATCAGCGCATGGATGGTGGAGGCGCCAGCGCAGCCCTTTTGACGCATGACATGGGCGGCCTTGCCGGTGAACGCCGCGAAGGCGACGTCGCCGTCGGCATGCTCAGCAAGATGGCGCGCCAGCGTCGTCTTGCCGGCGCCGGCATAGCCAAACAGACGGAAGACTTGCGCGCCGCCGTCTTTAAGCCAGCGATCAACACTAAGGAGGGCGGCGTCCTGTTCAGGGGACCAGTTCACGTTGATTTTGTTCTTCCAAATGCCAAGCGTTGGCGCATAGACAGATTGACCGCGCGGAGCAATGACTATCGCAGGCTGCGGGATCAAATGCCGTATAAAGATGCACGCGCGTCATGGTTGTGGTGTTTGTTGGACGCTATGAATGCGAGAAAAGTGACGCCATTTTGGAATGTTCGCTCGGCGCTCGCAGGATAGAAATCGCTTAAAATGCTGAGTTTTAAGCGTTTTGCCTAACTTTTCCTCACAAAGCATTGACAATTAACCTTTTATTAACGAAGGTTAATGCTCAACTGACTCGGGGAGGGTTAGATGGGTTTTGTAAAAATTACCGCGCTTGCATGCGCAGCCGCATTAGGTGCATCGGGCGCCGCACAGGCGGTGACCATTACAACAACAGATGATGCGACCACGCTCGTCAATACGATATTAGGGGCCGGCGTCACCGTGGTTGGCGCGCCAACCTATATTGGCACGGCGACACAATCGGGGACCTTCACCGACGGAGCGGCGGAAGTCGGTTTCGCGTCAGGCATTGTCCTGTCGACGGGCGATGCGGATGATATTCCGGGTCCCAACAATAACGGGACTGAAACGCGTGGCGTCGGCAATACTACCGATGATGATATTAACACCTCCCTTGGAACCGCAGGGGCGGGGGAAATCGCCAATTCAAATGATGCTGCGGTTTTGGAATTTGATTTTCAATTCGGCGATGGCACCGTTGGCGGCGAAGTGAATTTCGCCTTCGTGTTCGCCTCTGAAGAATATATCGATTTCATCGATACACAGTTCAATGATGAGTTCCAGTTGCTAGTCGATGGCGTCAATCTTGGCACCATTGGCGGCTCTGATGTTAATATCAATAACATCAATGACGTTGCGAACTCTGGCTCCTATATAAACAACGTCAACAACACCAACGGCATTCCTGTTGCCGGCCTCAATATCGGTTTTGACGGATTAACAACGATCTTAATCGCCAGTTCCGGATTGCTGGGTGATGGCCTCCACACGGCAAAATTTATCATCGCCGACGTTGCCGATGGCCTTCTTGATGCCGGAGTCTTTATCCAGGCGGGAACATTTAGTCCGGATAATCCAAACGATGAGCCAGTACCGGAAATTCCTCTGCCGGCGGCTTTGCCATTGTTCCTTTCAGGCTTGGCAGGTTTTGGATTCTTCCGCCGCCGCCGCAAGCAGGCATAAAGCAACACCATATGGGTTGAAAAAGGCGCGCTTTGGCGCGTCTTTTTTTGTTCCGGTTGTTTGGGGTGAGTTTCCATCAGACCGGGCTTCTGGCAGTCCCGTGCGTCGCAGCCGGCTTGCAATGCGCTGGCGACATCCAATATACCAATCGTTCGGTACAATGGAGTTTGAACGATGCCAGTTATAAAATCGTCCCGCGATGAAGCGGTTGACGCGATCATGCGGGAATTTCGAAAATTCGGATATGACGCCGCCAGCCTCAGCCGTCTGTCGGCGGCGACCGGCCTCGGCAAGTCGAGCCTTTATCATTATTTTCCCAATGGCAAAGAAGATATGGCCAAAGCCGCGGGCGCCCGCGCCGTTGAACTGGTCGTCGAGGCGGTCATCGAGCCGCTGACAGGCGAGGGAGATTTAAAGGCGCGGCTCAACAAGACGACGACGGGTCTGTCCAAGTTTTACAATGGCGGCAAGTCGAGTTGCCTCGTTGATCTGTTCACCATTGGCGAGGCGGAGGCGGCGACGCCGGGCCTGGCCAAAGCGATGGCCGAGGCGTTATTGCGCGCCTTCGCCGGCGTTGCTGAAGAGGCGGGGCATCCGAAGAAGGACGCCAAGAACATCGCCGAGCGCGCCGTCATCGAGATCGAGGGCGCGCTGGTCCTCGCCCGCGCGCTCGGTTCAACCCGCCCGTTCCAGCGCATGCTGGCGCGGCTGCCGGAACTGTTGTTGGAGGATGGGGGGTGAGCGGGGAGTTCGCGTTGCGCCGTCGGGTTCGTGCGCAATCAGGCTGCTATTTGCCAATGGCGATCAGTCAGCTACCCATCACAACCGACTGGAGTTGAGCAAATAATGGACACTGCGGATTTCGGGCATTGTTGCAGAATCTACCCCTAATTTATTTAGTGTCGTATTCATTCTCGCGCTCATTTTCAGTATCGCAACAACGGTTTTCGATGTTCACAAAAATGAGTTTGAGAGCCAGCGTCTGGGCGTAAGCAGATTTATCGAAGCCCCCATTCGTTCAGGAAACATTCATACGGATCAGGGGGCTTGCATACCAAAACTGTATACAGTATTCAGTGCTAGTATGATTGGGCGTCAAAACATAAGCGACAAAATTCGATCCGCCATTGACGAATTGATTTTTGCCGGCGGTTTGCCGGCGGACAGCCGTATCAATGAAGTTCACCTTGCTGAGAAATTAGGCGTCAGCCGCACGCCGTTGAGGGAAGCTTTGCATGCGCTCGCCGCCGAAAATATCGTAACTTGTGTTCCCCGGCGCGGTTTCTTTGTTTCACCGCTTACGGAACAAGAGTTTTGCGATATTTACGCTATTCGCCCGATCATCGACCCAGCCGCGTTAGCGCTGGCTGGCCTGCCTTCAGAGGCGAGAATAGCAAAGCTTGAATCACTCGATAAAAAATTAAACAATGCCGCAAATACAAACGCTGCGGTCGATCTTGATGACGCGTGGCACTTGGAGCTTTTGTCTGACTGTCCGAACCAAGTGATGATGGACATGGTTCGAAAGATGATTCACCGAACAAGGCGCTATGAACTCGCCTATCTCCGCGATCAACGCAACATCAATAATGCAGTTTCGGAGCATGCGGCCGTCATTGATGCGCTTCGCGATGGATCCATGAGGTCGGCCTGCGCCGCGCTTCGGCGCAACCTTACCAGCGGTAACGCGCCAATTCTTGAATGGCTAAGAAACACAAACCTTTCGGAAGGAAGTGAGCAAACATGATAAGGCGCGCATCATCGTGGATCGTATTGTCAGCAATGATCTTCCTGACCTGCATTGTCAGCGCATCGGCAACATCCCAAGGCGATACAGCGTTGGTTGGGCTTTGGAAAGCCGCACGCAATTTTGATCCGGATACTAGCGGTGTACTGACTATTACCGAAAAAGATGGTATTTTTTTCGCCGACATTAGCGGGCGCCGCGCGCCAGTATCGGTCAATGGCTCCGAAGTGGCCTTCGCGATATCCAACATAGATGACGGGACGTTCCGAGGCGCATTTACAGGCTTATTTCAACCAGGGCGAAAGACGCTGTCCGGCCACTGGACACAGCCGAAATCAAAAATATCAGGACAAAGGTTTATTTCGCCAGTCACCCTTTCTCGAGCGGGCGACCATCAATGGGTCGGAGTCGTACATCCTAACACGGACGAATTTACGCTGTTTCTCAAACTGCAAGAGCGTGAGGATGGAAACATTGGCGCTTTTTTACGCAACCCGGAGCGCAACATCGGTGTGTTTTTAGATCTCGATCACATTGAGCGCGAGGGAGAGGCCCTTTCATTTATCGGAAAATTTCGCGGTAGAGATCCGTCGCGGGTTATGGCCCGGGGGCGTTATGACGAAAATTGGGACCGCATCATGATGGATATACCCAATCGTGGCGGGACCTATGTATTTGAGAGAATTACAGAGGACGACTACAGTTCCTTTTATGCAAGGACGAAAAATCCAGAGCCATACATCTATGCACCGCCGCTCTCGCGCAATGATGGATGGCGAACTGGAACGCTGCTTCAGGCGGGTATCGATATCGAACCGATTAAACGACTGATCGAAAATGAGATTGATGCGCCGACCGAGGGTGTGCATGCCTCCTATGTTCATGGCATCCTAATCGCACGGAATGGTAAGCTCGTATTTGAAGAGTATTTTCACGGGTTTCATCGCGATAAGGCGCATGACACGCGCTCAGCAAGCAAAAGTTTAACCTCAACGCTAATTGGCGCGTCTATTGAGGCGGGCTTGCCGATTTCCACAGCCGCGCCAGTGTTCGAGACCATGCTGGAAGACACCTCTTCTTTAAGTGGCCTTGATCCACGCAAACGTCAGATGACGTTGGAGCATTTGCTGACGATGTCTTCCGGATTTTATTGCGATGATTCCGATTCAAAAGCGCCGGGCGGTGAAGGTAGAATGCAGGAACAGGAAAATGAGCCGGACTGGTACCGTTATACGCTCAATGTGCCGATGGCGCATGAGCCGGGTGAAGTCGGCATCTATTGCAGCGCTAACTCAAATCTCGCCGGCGGCGTTCTTAATCATGCAACTGGAAAACCGTTGGAAACGTTGTTTCAGGACCTGATTGCGTCGCCGCTACAGATGGACCGCTATTACCTCAATCTTTCGCCAACCGGCGAGCCCTATATGGGCGGCGGCATTCATTGGTTGCCACGGGACTTTTTGAAACTCGGACAAGTCATGCTTGACGGCGGGAGCTGGAACGGGCGACGCATTGTCAGTCGTGAATGGGCCAAAAAGGCGACCTCGCCGCTCATCAAAATTCGCGACCGTGACTACGGGTACCAATGGTGGGTGCGAGAATATGAATATCAGGGAAAACTGCTTCCTGCATTTTTTGCTGGCGGTAATGGCGGCAACATCGTGGTTGTTGTTCCCGATCTTGATGTTGTGATTGCGTTTTTTGGCGGAAATTACTCAGACAGGGTTCTCTACCGAGCGCAGGATGAATTCATACCAAACTATATTCTTCCCGCTATCGGCAAGAATTAGGAGCAGCGCTATTCGTGTCCTAGCGAAGGTCTAGATCTCTGACCGAAGTCAATTTTTCATCAAAGTAGTCATTCGCTATATTTTTGGTTTGGGCGACCCCATTGGGCCAATAGATCGCCTGATCGGCACTGCTGGGGAGGCTTGGCGCTTCACGGAAACCTTAAGCGCGCACCCCATAGGCCCCGACCTAACGTTTTTGTGATACACTCCCGCTTGCTATTTTTGGTATGGTTTCATATGTACCGATCGTTCGGTACAAAAATTCAATAAAACCCTCAACTCGAGACAATGGAGAAACAAAATGACCAATGAATTCAACCTGAAGACCTTCAAATCGAACCTGCGCATCACTGCTGCGGCGCTGATCATCGCTGGAGGCCTCGCCAGTTTTGCGATTAGCCCCGCCAACGCTGCTGCATCCAACACTGCGCTCGCGACTGAAATCACCGCCGAGGCGCCGAGCGGCATCGTCGCGCACCGCACGATCGAGATCGACGGTGTTTCGGTGTTTTATCGCGAGGCGGGTGATCCGGCCAAGCCTACGGTTTTGTTGCTGCACGGGTTCCCGACATCGTCGCAGATGTTCCGCAATCTGATCCCCGAGCTTGCAGAAAACTATCATGTCTTGGCGCCGGACTATCCGGGCTATGGCGCGAGCGATGCACCGGCGCGCGACGAGTTTGATTATACATTCGCCAACTACGCGCAGATCGTTGAGAAATTTATCGACAAGAAAGGCGTTGATCAATTCTCGGTCTATCTGATGGATTACGGCGCGCCGGTTGGCTTTCGGCTTTTTGAAAAAAATCCCGGCCGTGTTTCAGCGTTCATTATACAGAACGGCAACGCCTATGAAGAGGGCCTGAAAGAATTCTGGGACCCGATTAAAGCCTATTGGAAAACCGGCGCGAAAGACGAGCGCGACGCGCTGCGGCCATTCCTGATCCTAGAAACGACACAATGGCAGTATACTCATGGCCAGCCTAACCCGGAACTGATCAGCCCCGATGTGTGGCATACGGACCAGTATCTTCTCGACCGTCCGGGAAACAAAGAGATCCAGCTGGACCTGTTTTATGACTACCGCACCAATGTCGACAGATACGCCACATGGCAGGCGCTGTTCCGCAAACACCAGACGCCGACGCTGATTGTCTGGGGCAAGAACGACTACATTTTCCCTGACGCTGGCGCTTATCCTTACCGCCGCGACCTCAAAAATGTTGAATTCCACATCCTCGATGGCGGCCATTTTGCTCTGGAAAGCCACGGCGAGTTGATCGCCGACGAGATCGTCGACTTTCTCGATCGTGAAGTGAAATAATGCTTGCGCCTGTCGCTTTAGCACTCCTCCAGCTTCCGTCCCAAATTTCAACAATGGGCGAGGCTGGGGGAGACCCCGTTAGAGTGCGTCAGGCCAGTTCCAGCCACACTGGGACATGGTCTGACGGTTTTTCCTTGCCGCGTTCGGAACGGTCTATGCCCACGTCTTTGAAACGGTCGGCGGCTTGCGGCGATAGCAGCAGATGATCGATACGGATGCCGTGATCTTTCTGCCATGAGCCGCGCTGATAATCCCAAAATGTGTAGCGCACGCCATTGGGGTCGGCCTGGCGCAAGGCGTCGGTAAGGCCGAGATTGACGATTTCGCGGAACGCCGCGCGGGTCTCAGGCCGGAACAGGGCGTCATCCGCCCAGGCGGCGGGATCATAGGCGTCTTCCGCCTGCGGAATAACATTATAATCGCCGGCCAGAACGAACGCTTCTTCATTTTTAAGAAGGTCTTGCGCGTGTTGCTTCAGTCGCTTCATCCATGAGAGTTTATAGTCATATTTAGGACCAGGCGCCGGGTTGCCGTTGGGCAGGTATAGCCCGCCGATGCGCACCGGGTCCGCGTCATCTGGCATCACCAAAGCCTCGATATAGCGGGCCTGTTCGTCGTCCTTGTCGCCGGGAAGTCCCTTCATGACATCGTCGAGCGGATATTTCGACAGCAACGCCACGCCGTTATAGGTCTTCTGCCCGTGGACCTCGACATTATAGCCGAGGTCTTCAAATTCACCCGCCGGAAATTTTTCATCGACGCATTTGATCTCCTGCAACACCGCGACGTCGGGTTTGGCGGCGTCAAACCATTCAAGAATACGCGGCAGGCGGGCGTTGATCGAATTGACGTTAAAGGTTGCGATTTTCATTTTCGGCTTTCTGTTTGACGCGGGCGAGGGCGCTCCCCAGATAGCCGGGCCAGAGAAGTTTGACAATAAACCAAACGGCGGGCGCGGCGATCTTGCGCTTGGACGTGAATGAATAGACCCACACGACGCGCGTGGTCGTTGGGCTGACGGCGGTAAAGCGCCATTCACCGTTTGCCTGATCGATCAAGGCGGCGAACGGTCCGGTGAAATCCGTCACGCGATAGGCATAATGCTCGTTTTGCGAAAAAGCGGTCAATTCTTCGTTGACGGATGAATTGTCCGACAGCGTGTGCTTGCGCTGCTGGCCGATCGCCGACCATGGCTCGGTATGCACCTGGCAATTGATAATGCCGGGCAGGGGGCCGTGATCCTGGATTAGCGCGCAAGGGTCCATCGCCACCGCGGTTTGGAAGGCGTCGCTGAGCGGGGCGTTGATGGTGATGGCGGATGAGGTTTGGATGGGCATTTTGTCCTCGCGAGGTTTTATTCAGTTTTAAAAGTCGCAAACTCATCAACTTCTGCACGCTCCGAGCGCAGCTTATTGACCGGCGCTTCGGGGTCAGCATATCCGAGCGCCATGCCGCAATAAAGTTGCTCGTCATCGGCAAGGCCCAAAAACGCCGACACGGTTTTAGCCCGCGCCGCCCAGGCTTCCTGCATGCAACTCGCAAGCCCCTTATCAGTGGCGGCAAGCGCAAGCGACTGCATAAACATGCCCAGATGCGCCCACTGGCCTTTGTCGAACTGGCGCGGCAGCGAAAAAAACAGCCCGACCGGCGCGCCGAAAAACTTGTAGTTGTTCAGCAGCCATTGCAGCCGCGCCGGTTTGTCATCGCGGGGAATGTTGAGCCGCGCATACATTTCCTCGCCAACCGCAAAGCGCCGCGAGCGCCACGGCTCGCCAAGCTTTGGCGGATAAATCGCAAGCTCGGCCTCATCGGCAAACGGATTATCGCCAATCGCCTTCATCACCGTTTCGATCAGCCGCTCGCGCCCGGCGCCCATCACCACATGAACCTTCCAGGGCTGAAGATTGCCGCCCGACGGCGCCCAGCGCGCAATCTCTAGGATCTCGCGCACCGCCGTCTCGCTCACTGGCCGGTCGAGAAAGGCCCGGGTTGATATCCGCGATTTGATGGCGTCGGTAATGTTCATTATTTATGTTCTCGCATTGACTATATTGGCTGTCGAGGGCGATCATCACACCGCGACCGCAGCACCAGTCAAATCCATATGAAAAATAAAATTACTCTTTTCGCTACAGCGGTGATGTTCGCCGCGATTGTCGTTCTGTTCTGGCAGAATGATCAGCAGATCTATCAAGACCAGGGGCGGCTCGCCGTCAGACCGGATCCGAATGACCGCGATGCAGTGATCTTTGCGTGGAATAGCGAGATTGAATTGCCCATGGCGCGCCGGTTTGAGGAAGCCTTTGACCAATGGAAGGGCAAGACCCGCCGTATTGTGATTGAGCTGAATTCTCCCGGCGGGAGTTTGAGCGAAGGCGGGCGGGTGATCGATGTGATTGAAAAGATCAATCGAACGCACGATGTTGAAACCCGCGTCGGCGCGGACGGCATCTGCCTTTCCATGTGCGTGCCGATTTATCTGCGCGGCGCCCGGCGCGTCGCCGCACCATCATCGCGCTGGATGTTTCACCAGCCGACAACGCGTGACTTCTTCACCGACGAGAAAGTGCGCGAGCCGGAATTTGAAACTCGGATGACCGCTAAGCGCTTTTTCAATCGTTATTTCGTCGATTCCGAAATGGACCAGGCATGGCGCGCAAAGCTGGAGCGCGATTGGCAAGGCGGCGATGTCTGGAAGACCGGGCAGGAACTGTTCGACGAGAGTGCGAATGTGGTGACCGCACTGGAGTAGGGGCCAGCTGTCGCAATTGCACGAGCCGTCCCGTTTGCTGGGCAGGGTCGCCGCTTCAGCTATCGGTGTTGACTGAGAATTGGTACCATAGTACCAATATCACATGAATACAAAACCTAAAGTCATCACCCGCGTCCAGACAGGCGTGCGCATCGAAAAGCGCCTTTTGAAGGTCCTGAAAGTCGTCGCCGAGCACAAAGACATCAACCTCGGCGATTTATTGGAGGGCATTGTCTTGCACGCCTTTGAAGGCAAGACCGCTTTTGACGAACAATCGCTAGCGATGATCGCAGACATGAAAAAGCTATTCGGTCTCGATCTGACCGCGGCGGACAGTCACGAGCTGCTTGAATCCGAGCCGGACTGATGGGCGCAATAAAGGAATGCGAAGATGAGAATTGAAAAACCCTGCCGGAAGAAACAGACCGCGACGATCCAGCTTAACCGTGCGCCTGACGATGTCTTTGCACTGATGTGCCCGGTCCGCGAGCATGAGTGGATTCCCTGCTGGAAGACAACCTCTATTCATTCCGTGTCGGGCGTCGTTGAGCAGGATTGCATCTTCACCACATTCACGGACGGCAAAGAGGCGACATGGATTACGACAGCGCATGATCCGGGCGCACGCCTGCTGACGATTTACAAGATCATCCCCGGCGAGCTAATCACGCGCCTCGACATTACTGTCGATGATGTGGCGCCGGGTTGCGCCGCAACCATCGCCTATGAGCACACGGCACTCAGCGCCGCCGGCGCGAAGATTGTCGATCAGCACGCGGCGGAACGATATGGCGCGATGATGGATAGCTGGAAAGAAATGATCCACTGCTATCTTGGTGAGGATACCGCAAGACTGGCGTCGTAAGTTACGCTCCCAACGAGCGAATTTCGCCGGCCGCCTAGCGCTCTAAATAAACCGCGCCACCACTTCCTTATAGGAGCGCGACAGTTTCAGCTCCTGGCCATTGTCGAGGATCAGGAAATATTCGCCGTTGGAATGCGGGTGCAGCTCTTTGACCCGTCCGACATTGACGATGGCGGAGCGATGCACGCGCTGGAAGCGTGACGGATCGAGACGTTGCTGCAACGCTTTCATGGTCTCGCGAATAATATGGGTTTTCCCGCCGGCATGGATGCACATATAATCGCCCGCTGCATCAATCCACTCAATTTCATCAGCCCCCAGAACAACCACTTTTGAGCCGTCCTTGAACGACAGACGTTCGGAAAAGCGCTGCTTTTCGGTCCATGCGGGGTCGTTGATCAATTCCTTGATGCGGTCGCGTTCATCTTCAGATAGCGAGGCGAGCAATTCGACGAGCTGGTTTTCGCGGCCGACGGCGGCAGCAGATTTTTTCGCCTCGCGCGCGCGCTGCAACGCGTCTTTAAGGCGCTCTTCGTCAACGGGCTTGACGATATAGTCGAGCGCGTTGGCTTCAAACGCGTCAATCGCGAATTTATCGTAAGCGGTCACGAACACAAATAGCGGCGCCGGGCCGCCAATCAGCGCGCGCACAACGCCAAAGCCGTCAAGGCCGGGCATTTGTATGTCGAGAAAAACCAGATCGGGCGTGTGCGCCTTGATTGCCTTAACCGCCTCGCGCCCATTGGCGCATTCGGCGATGATTTCCACTTCGGGAAATTCGTTAAGTCTCAGTTTCAGACCGCGCAGCGCCAGAGGTTCGTCATCGACAAGGATTACCCGCATTTTATCATTGTTCATTTTCAGCCCCTTGTTTCGAAAGGAATGGTCAAGCTCACACACAATCCTTGCGGCTCAAGCTTGCTTATTTTGAATCGGCAATTGTCCTGATAGAGATGCGCCAGGCGGTCGCGCATATTCAACAGTCCAACGCCGGCTGTTGTTTTGCGCATGAGAGCAGACGGATTGTCCGGCGCGTCTGGCCCATTGTCGCAAACCTTCATGTACAGATTATTGCCCTTGCGCTTGGCGACAATGGTGATTTCGCCGCCGGCTTCCATTTTAGCAATGGCGTATTTGATCGCATTTTCAATGGCTGGCTGTAAAATCAGCGATGGCACGCGCGCCCCGCGCGCCTCCTCATCAACGTCGAAGGTGACTTTCAAGCGATCGGCAAAGCGGGTCTTTTCAATTTCAAGGTACAACTCCAGCGCGTGAATTTCTTCGGCAAGGGAAGTCTTTTGCAACGGATCGCTGTCGAGGGAATAGCGCAGAAACGATGATAGTTGCGACAGCATTTTGTTGGCGTTTTTGCCGTCCTTCTCAAGCACCAGCGTCGAAATAGCGTTCAGCGTGTTAAACAGGAAATGCGGGTTGAGCTGGTAGCGCAGCATTTTCAATTGCGCCTGATCGGCAAGGCGGGCCGCAAGGATCGCGCGCTCGGTCTCGTTTCTTAAATTGAGATAATAGTTGATGCCGAAATAAAATCCCGCCCACGAGCCGAGCAGGAACAAGTTCACCGGAACATCAGGGATCAGCAACAACAAGAAGTTGGATGTGCCGATGGCCTCGCCGCGCATGCCCATCCACGCATTGCCAAACAGAATCCCGAAAGTTTGCGCCTTCATCGCCGACATAGCGAACGCCATCAGGACGGTTGAGGACAGAACGATCAACAACAGTAGCGCCGGACCCTGACGGCGTGCAAAACGATAGACCGGACGGGCGAGTATGCTGGTGGTCAAAAATCCGATTAGCGACGAGGCGACGGAATAGAGCAGGGCGTCCGACGAGCGCCCGGCGACAAAGGTTGATACGCTCAGCACATGCAGCATGAAAAAGCCGAGCCAGCCGGCGGTCTGCAATATCCAGAACATCCGGATCTTGTCTGCGAACAGCCAATTCATCCAGTGCCGGGAGCGGCCGGGCGCGGCGAGAAACGGACCGGTCTCGGTAGTGCTAATATTGGCAGTCGTCATCAATTCGGGCTCATCTTTTGTCATCTAATGGAGGCCACTTTGTGCTGCGTTGCAAGAAAGGATGCGGCCAACGGCCCTTGCGCCGCGACAAACGCCTGAATTTGCTTAGCTTAGCCCTATTCGCCGAGCGACAAAAGCCGTACGTCGCCGCCGGCGGCAGTGGTGTTTATCGATAAGGTCCGCTCAACCGCAAACCGCCAGGCTGCGTCCTCGCTGGTGAGCAGCGGCGTTATCGCCCCGGTGCGTGCGGCGAGACAGTTTAAAATCTCGCGGCGCGTATGAGCGCCGCCGTCAAATACAACGGCGCGGACAAGCGTGTCCGCCAGCAATTCGGACGGGGCTTCTGCGCCGCCGCCAAAACCGGTCGCCAGCGCGCCTGGCGCGCCGGACGGCTCTAGCGCGAGGCGAAGTAATTGCGCCATACGGTCTGTACAGATGATTGCGTTGCCGGCAGCGAGCGCAAGGGCGATCTGCCGGTCATAACTGGCCATGTCGCCGCCGCCAAGACACAGGACAACGCCGCGCGGGCGCAGCCGCAAGGTGTTAGACTCGCCCGTCGGTCCGGGAAGCGGGATCGGCCCGGAGAACTCGTCGTAATAAATGTTGAGGGCTTCGGAGAGCGCGCCGGCGGCGCGTTGGGAGACGGTGTCGAGCGCTTGTTTAAAGATTGCGCCGCGATCAGCGCATCCTCGCCATTGTTCGAACGCCGCATGCGCCGCCGCCGTCTTGCCTTCCTCGGTATCTGAATAGGCGCGTTTGGCGATAGTAATTTTCGTACCGCCTACCGCCGTCGGCCGCTTTTGCAGCGCTTTCAAATAAGTCGGCCCGCCGGCTTTGGGGCCGGTGCCAGACAGGCCTTCGCCGCCAAAAGGCTGGACCCCGACAACGGCGCCGATCTGATTGCGGTTTACATAAATATTACCGATCCGCGCCCGCGCGGTGATCGCGTGCATGGTCTCATCGATCCGTGTGTGGATGCCAAGCGTGAGGCCGTAACCAAGCGCATTGATTTGATCGATCAGGGCGTCAAGCTTTTCCGCTTGAAAAGTGACGACATGAAGCACGGGCCCGAAGATCTCGTCCTTCACTTCATCCAGCGATGCGACAGCAAACGCCGCTGGCCGCACAAAAATACCGTCAGCATGGGTTCCGGCTTGCGGTGTGCGGGCGATGAGTTTGGCGGATTTTTCCAGCCGCGCAATATGGCCCTCAATGACCGCGCGCGCATCCTCGTCGATCACCGGCCCGACATCGGTTGAAAGTTCAGACGGATCACCAAGGCGAAGCTCGGCCATGGCGCCGGCGAGCATTTCGTTAAAGCGCTCAGCGATGTCGGCTTGGACGCAAACCACGCGGCAGGCCGAGCAGCGCTGCCCGGCGCTCTGAAATGCCGAGGCGACAGTGTCAGTGACGGCTTGTTCTAAAAGCGCGGTGGAATCGACAATCATCACATTAATGCCGCCGGTCTCGGCGATCAACGCATCGTCATATTTACCGCTTGCAATGAGACTTCGGTGGATTTGTCTGGCGACTGCAGTCGAGCCGGTAAAGATCACGCCATTGACGCTGGGATGGGCGACAAGCGGCGCGCCGACGCTCGGCCCATCACCCGGAAGGAAATGCAACGCGCCAACCGGGACGCCCGCTTTACGCAGCAGCTTGACCGCTTCAAAGGCGATCAGCGGGGTCTGTTCGGCCGGCTTGGCGATGACGCAATTGCCAGCGGCGAGCGCTGCGCTCACCTGTCCCAGAAAGATTGCGAGGGGGAAATTCCACGGGGAAATACAAACCACGACGCCGAGCGGGGCGCCGGATAATCCTTCCGCTTGTTGCGCGTAATAACGCAAAAAATCTACCGCCTCGCGAATTTCTGCGATCGCGTCGGGCCAGGTCTTTCCCGCCTCAAAGACGGCAAGCGTCATGAAATGCGCGCCGCTTTCCTCAAGCAGATCAGCCGCGCGGCGCAAGGCTTCGGCGCGTTCGCTCGCCGGTGTTTGCGCCCAGCTTTCAGCGTACTTTGCGGCGCTGAGGCAGGCTTTATTGATATCGGCGTGTGAGGCTGCATCGACCGAGCCGATTACATGGGAAGTGTTCGCAGGATTGATAACCGGCGCCGCGCCGGCTCCATGCATCTTGCCTTTAATGATCGCTTTTGCAGCGATAGGCTTCATCGGCTCGCGTGCAGCACGCTCAAAATCTGCCGCAGTCGGTATGTGGGTTTCATCCCAGCCCTGTGCCGCGAGGCGATCACCGCCAAGATGATCGCATGGTTCTGGAATATTAGGATTGGCGATCACATCAAGCGCGGCGATTTCCTCCAGCGGGTCGGCGACAACATCGTCTACGGACAAATCCGGATCGATGAGTTGATTGACGAAGGAGGAATTGGCGCCGTTTTCAAGCAGTCGCCGCACCAGATAGGGCAGAAGTTCCTTATGCCCGCCGACCGGCGCGTAGATGCGTGAACGCGCGCCATGGTCGATGAGATTGTCGTGCAAAGCCTCGCCCATGCCGTGAAGGCGTTGCAACTCGTAGTCGTTGCAGCCATCCGCCATCGCCTGCACGGTTGTTGCGGTGAGCGCATTGTGGGTCGCAAATTGCGGGTAGAACACATCCGTCGCCGCGAACAGCCTTCGTGCGCAGGCGAGATAGCTGAGATCGGTCAAAACCTTGCGGGTGAACACCGGGTAACTCTCCAGCCCCATCACCTGCGCGCGTTTGATTTCGCTGTCCCAATAAGCGCCCTTGACCAGCCGCACCATAATCCGTCGGTCAGTCTCGCGCGCCAGCGCCGCCAGCCAGTCGAGCACATAGGTTGCGCGGCGCTGATAGGCCTGAATGACGACGCCGAACCCCTGCCAGCCGGCAAGCGCCTGCTCGCGCATCAGCATTTCGATAAGGTCGAGGGAAAGATCGAGACGGTCGACTTCTTCGGCGTCGATATTAAAGCCCATATTCGCAGCTTTTGCTTGCAAGGCGAGCGCGCGGACTTTCTCGCCAAGCTCTGAACGGACACGGGCCTTCTGACCATATTCATAGCGCGGATGCAGCGCCGACAGCTTGACGGAAATACCGGGATTGTCGGCGGCGCGATCGCTCGAACAGTGTTTGGAAATCGCGGCGATCGATTCTTCATAGTCACGGTAATATTGATCGGCGTCGGCGCGTGTGTGGGCGGCTTCGCCGAGCATGTCGAAAGAGAACAGATAACCCTTGGCCGCGAACTGACGGCCGCGCTTCATCGCCGCGCCAATGGTCTCACCGAGAACAAAATGCTCGCCCATGATCCGCATCGCCTGCGCCACCGAGGCGCGGATCACCGGCTCGCCAAGGCGATCAAACGCGGCCTTGGTCGCCGCCGCCATCCGGCGCAACGGGTCTTTGGCTTCAACATCGTCGAGCCAGGCGGCGGTGAGCATCAGCGCACGGGTAGAGAAGTTGACCAGCGGGAAGGGGCTTTTGCCTTTATGCACGGCCCAGTCGCCAGCCTCGATCTTATCTTCGATCAGCGCGTTCGCCGTCGCCGCATCGGGAGTGCGCAACAAAGCTTCGGCAAGCCGCATCAGCGTTACGCCCTCGGCGGTGGAAAGCCCATATTCCTGCAGGAACTTGTCGATCAGGCCGGAGCGTTCAGCGCTGGCGCGGGCGATTTTAACAAACGCGGCGGCGTCTTTTTGCGCGCTGTCGCGGACCGGCGCATCGAGATCGGCAATCAGCGTCAGGCGGCCCGTCAGAACCGCCTCATCAATCAGATAATGATCGCGGATTAGCTGTCGCATTGCGTCCAGGGAAACGGTCGGCGCCATACGCTTGCCTCAGTAAAAAAGGGTTAACTCAAGTAATCGCTTACTGCTTTTCGCGGGTGCTGTCATCGGGCGGGGGACCTGAATTGGGATTGACTTTCTAAAACTCCGGCGAGGGGCTGCGGCGGGCCATTGCGCGGGGCCTCGCGCGGCACTAACTAAGGGCATAGATAGTGGCGGGCTGGCGCGGGAACCCCTCGCGGCCTCCCAGTCGAAAGGACGCTTTCCCATGACCGAAGCCTATATTTACGACGCCGTCAGGACGCCTCGCGGCAAGGGCAAATCCGATGGCGCGTTGCACGAGATCACGCCGGTGCAGCTGGCGACCCAGGTGCTGGAGGCGGTCCGCGACCGCAATCAAATTGACGGTGGCGAAATAGAAGATGTGGCGTTTGGCTGCGTCGCGCCGGTTGGCGAGCAGGGCGCAGTGGTAACCCGCACGGCGATTTTGAACGCCGGTTATCCCGAAACCACGGCCGGCATTCAGGTCAACCGGTTTTGCGCCTCGGGCCTTGAGGCGGTCAATATCGCAGCCGCCAAGGTGATGGCCGGTGAAACCGATCTCGCCATCGGCGGCGGCGTTGAATCCATGAGCCGCGTGCCCATGGGCTCCGACGGCGGCGCCTGGCCGACCGATCCGGAGACCGCATTTAAAACCTATTTCGTACCCCAAGGCGTTTCGGCCGATTTGATCGCCACCAAATACGGGTTCTCGCGCGACGATGTTGACGCTTATGCAGTGGAAAGCCAGAAGCGTGCGGCGCAATCCTGGGCGGAAAAGCGGTTTGAAAAATCAATCGTGCCCGTCCATGACATTATCGGCGACACCATCCTCGATCATGACGAGACCATTCGCGCCAATGCCGACATGCAATCGCTTGGCGGGCTTAATCCGGCCTTCGTGATGCTCGGCGAACAGTTCGGGTTTGACGCGGTCGCGCTGCAAAAATATGGCGAGTTTGAGAAGATCAAACATGTCCACCACGCCGGTAACTCCTCCGGTATTGTTGACGGCGCCGCGGCGGTGCTGGTTGGCAATGACGAGATCGGCAAGAAGCTTGGGCTGAAACCACGCGCGCGCATTCGCGCCATGGCGTCGATCGGATCAGAGCCGACGATCATGCTCACCGGCCCGGAATTCGCGGCGCAAAAAGCGCTGAAGCGCGCCGGCATGGATAAAAAAGATATCGATATCTGGGAGCTGAACGAGGCGTTCGCCTCGGTGGTGCTGCGGTTTATGCAAGCACTTGAGATTGACCATTCCGATATCAACGTCAATGGCGGCGCCATCGCTATGGGCCACCCGCTTGGCGCCACCGGCGCGATGATACTCGGGACCATGGTCGACGAGCTTGAACGCTCGGGCAAGGAGACCGCCTTGATCACGCTTTGCATCGGCGCTGGCATGGGCACCGCGACGATTATCGAACGGGTTTAATTTTTAATATTCATACGGACGGATACAATGTCATACGAAACTATCACAGTCGATATTGACGCTGACGGCATCGCACTGGTGACCATCGATTTGCCCGGCAAGTCGATGAATGTCTGGAACGCGGCGTTGATGCGCGAATTCTCTTCCTTCGTTGATGAGTTCTGCACCAATGACGACATCAAGGGCGCCGTCATTACCTCGGGTAAAAAATCTGGCTTCCTCGCCGGCGCCGATCTCAACATGCTGGGCGACGGCGATAGTTCCGTCAGCGGCGGCGCGAGCGCGACCAAGAAACAACAATTTGAAGCTGCATTCGCGCTCAATGCGATGTTGCGCAAGCTGGAGACCAGCGGTCATCCGGCCAAGAAGCTGATTAAGGGCGAGGCCTCGGCCAAGCCGGTCGCGGCGGCGGTTAATGGTCTGGCGCTTGGCGGCGGGCTTGAGCTGGTGCTGGCCAGCCACTACCGCATTGTCGCTGACAATCCGAAACTGCAACTTGGCGTGCCTGAGGTTCAGGTCGGGCTGCTCCCCGGCGCCGGCGGCACCCAGCGCTTGCCGCGCCTTGCGGGCTTGCAAAATGCAGCGATGCTGGCGACCCAAGGTCGCCCGATCGATCCTAATACGGCAAAAGCCCAAGGCATCATTCAAGAGGTCGCGCCGGTAGGCGAGCTGGTGGCGAAAGCCAAAGAATGGGTCAAAGCCAATCCCAAAGTTACCCAGCCATGGGACAAGCGCGGCTTTAAGTATCCCGGCGGCGGCGGGGCTATGGACCCGCGCGCGGTGCAGTTCTTCATGGCCGCCAACGCCATGGCGCAGCGCGAGACCAATCATAATTATCCGGCGGTGCGCTACATCCTGTCGTGCCTCTATGAGGGCTCGATCGTGCCATTCGACACCGCGATCCGGATTGAATCAAAATATTTCTTAAAACTCATGACCAGCGACCAGACCCGCAATATGATCCGTACCCTGTTCATCAACAAACAGGCGGCGGAAAAAGGCGAGGCGCGGCCCAAGGGCGTTGAAAAGCAGGAGATCAAGACTGTCGGCGTGCTCGGCGCCGGGCTGATGGGCTCAGGCATCACCCATGTGACGGTCAAGGGCGGCATGAATGTCGTGGTGCTCGACCGTGATATGGAAGCTGCGGAAAAAGCCATCGCATATTCGAAGAAAATTCTCGACAAGCGTGTCTCGCGCGGCAAGTTGACCGCCGATGCCGCCGAAGAGTTTCTCGCGAAAATCAAACCGACGGCGGATTATAATGATCTGAAAGACGTCGATTTGATCATTGAAGCGGTATTTGAAGACCCGGATATCAAAGCCGATGTGATCAAAAAGACCGAAGCGGTGATCCGCCCGGAGATCATCTTTGCATCGAACACATCAACCCTGCCGATCACGGGGCTGGCGCGCCATTCAGAGCGCCCGGACCAGTTTATCGGCATGCACTTCTTCTCGCCGGTCGATAAAATGCCGCTATTGGAGATTATTCCCGGCGAGCAGACTGGCGACCTCGCGCTTGCAACCGCGCTCGATTATAACGCCAAGATTCGCAAAACGCCGATCGTCGTCAAAGACGTGCGCGGATTTTACACCAACCGCGTAGTGCCGCCTTATCTCAATGAGGCGATGTTGCTGGTCAAGGAAGGCGTCAAGCCGGCGCTGATTGAAAACGCCGCGAAATCCCTCGGCATGCCGCTTGGTCCGTTGGCGTTGATCGATGAAACCAAGCTAGATCTTGGATTGATGCTGGTGCGGGCGACCAAAAAAGAGCTCGGCGATGATTACAAGTCGACCGGCGTCGAAGACCTGCTCGAAAAAATGGTCGAAGGGCTTGGGCGCAGCGGGCGTGTTTCCGGCGGCGGGTTTTATGAATATCCAGAAGGCGGCAAGAAGCATCTCTGGCCCGGTCTGGCGGAACATTTTCCGCTTGCGGACGAACAGCCCGGGATCGATGACGTCAAGGACCGGTTGCTCTACTCACAGCTGGTTCCGGCGGCGCAGTGTTTCGCTGACGGCATCATCGACGATCCGCAATCGGCTGACCTTGGCGCGATCTTCGGCTGGGGCTTTGCCCCGTGGACCGGCGGGCCCATGAGCCATATCGACACCATTGGCGCGGAAAGCTTCGTGCGCACCGCCGAAAGCCTGGCGCAACGCTACGGCGAACGCTTCCACCCGCCGGCGAAGTTTCGCGAGATGGCGAGCGCAGGCGGGAAACTTTACGGCAAGGCGGCGTAAGCAGCGGCCAGGGCGTTGGTTCGGTTGATCTTAAGTCACAGCCTTTTCACCTCCCCCTTGAGGGGAGGTCGAAATCTTTGATTTCGGGAGGGGGTAGTCTTGTGACTAAGAAGAAGCTGGGAGTTTTGCGCCTTATTGCTCCCCCCACCCAAAAATGCTTTGCATTTTTGACCTCCCCTCAAGGGGGAGGTAATGCATGATGACATTATCTAACAGGACAGTCTGCCAAAATGTATTCGAATAGAAATTGTTACGCGTCTGCCTTTTCATGTCTGCTTTTGGGGATTGCTTTGTCGGCTTGTGCGACGGCGCCCGTCGAGACGGCGTCCGTCGAGGACGTAAAGCTTCTCGCGGATGATGGCGAAGAGGGCGACTTCTTCGGCTTCAGCGTTGCGGTCTCTAGCGACGCCGCAATCATTGGCGCGTTTAGAGATGACCACATCGCGGGAGTTGATGCGGGTTCGGCCTATGTCTTCACGCGCACAGCAAACAATCTCTGGCGCCAGCAGGCCAAGCTCACGGCCAGCGATGGCGCCGCGAACGATACGTTTGGCGGTAAAGTTGCGCTCTCCAGCGATACCGCCGTCATTGGCGCCATCCGTCATGATGAACAGGGCGATAATTCGGGTGCTGCCTATGTGTTCACCCGCTCCGGAGGCGCCTGGAGCCAGCAGGCCAAGCTCATCGCTACTGACACCGTAGAAGGCGACGCCTTCGGCCAGAGCATAGCGCTTGTCGGCGATATTATGGTGATCGGCGCGCCGCATGATGACGACATGGGCGATGGCGCAGGCTCGGTCTACGTGTTCACCCGCTCAGGGACGGTCTGGAGCCAACAGGCCAAGCTGACCGCCGCTGACGGCGCTGTGGGCGACGTCTTCGGCATCAGCGTTGCTCTTGCCGGTGACACCATCCTGGTCGGGGCCGACCTGAACGATGAACAAGCCGTTGATGCGGGCGCCGTTTATGTATTCACCCGATCTGGTGATAACTGGAGCCAACAGGCGAAGCTTACCGCTAGCGACGGCGCGGAGACCGATATCTTCGGCGTCAGGGTCGCCCTGTCCGGCGACACCGCCTTAATTTCGGCGCGCAGAGATGATGACGACGTCATGGGCGTTGATGCAGGTTCGGCCTACATATTCGTCCGCACCGGGACGACATGGCGACAACAGGCCAAGCTCACCGCCGCTGACGGCGCCGCCGACGACAGATTTGGCCGCAGCGTCGCCCTTGTCGGCGACGTCGCCGTGATCGGGGCGATGTTTCAAGACGACAACGGCGAGAACTCGGGCTCGGCCTATGTGTTCACCCGCTCCGGGACGGTCTGGAGCCAAGAGGCCAAGCTGACCGCCGCCGACGGCGCAGCGGGTGACGTCTTCGGCTTCAGCGTTGCGCTTTCAGGCGATACCGCCGTGATCGGGGCCGCGCGAAATGACGACAACGGCAACGAAGCGGGTTCTGCCTACATATTTGATATTAACCGTGACTAAGGCCCCCGGCGAAGAAGCTGGAACCACCTTGTATCGATTATATCAATCAAGAGCATTATAATTATCAATTTTTATTCTGCCAGGCGCCGCCCTATATATCCAACCAAGAGACCATTTTTGATATTTCAAATCGGAGAACGACCATGCAAGCGCCTCAAGTGACTTTCAAAACCCGCGTTCGTGATGAGGCCGTGGATGGCCCGAACCCGTATCGCTGGCAGGATGTGACCAGCGACGATCTGTTTAAAGGCCGCAAGGTTGTGCTTTTCGCTCTGCCGGGGGCGTTCACGCCGACATGCTCATCAACGCATTTGCCGGGCTATGAAGAGCTTTATGATCAGTTCAAAGCCATGGGCGTCGATGAGGTTATCTGCCTCAGCGTCAACGATGCTTTCGTGATGTTCCAATGGGGCAAGCATATGGGCGTTGAAAAAGTGCGGCTGTTGCCGGACGGTTCCGGTGAGTTCACTCGCAAAATGGGCATGCTGGTGGACAAGGACAATCTCGGTTTCGGCATGCGCTCATGGCGGTATTCGGCGTTTATCAATGATGGCGAAGTCGAGCAGATGTTTGCCGAGCCGGGTTTTGCTGACAACGCCGCGTCGGACCCGTTTGAGGTATCGGATGCGCAAACCATGCTGAACTGGATCAAAGGGCGGCGCCAAGACCAGACGGCGGCTTAAGGCCAGGTCGGCGATGTCTAGGACGCGCTGATCTTTGGAGCAGATTAAACATTGCGGCGCCCGATCGCCGCCAGAGAATCGCCTGATAAGAGCGCTATCATAGCGTGTCAGGCGGTCTGACAGGCGCCACGAAATGAGCTTAAAGAAGTGCGGCAAGCGGCAGTAAATATTGGACAAAACCAGCCCATGCGAGGCGAGGCCTGATGCCGCTCGCGTTTCCAGCCCCGTTGGCGGTCTATGCGGCGCGCGCTGAGAAAACCCGCGGGCGGCTCCATTCGGAGGCCGAGAGCACTGGCCGCACGCCGTTCCAGCGCGACCGCGATCGGGTGATCCATGCGGTCGCCTTCCGCCGGCTCAAGCACAAGACCCAGGTTTTTGTCGCCCATGAGGGCGATCACTATCGCACCCGGCTGACCCACTCGCTGGAAGTGGCGCAGATCGCCCGCACCCTGGCGCGGACTTTGAAGCTTGATGAGGATCTCGCCGAATGTCTGGCGCTTGCCCATGATCTCGGTCATCCGCCCTTCGGTCATGCCGGTGAGGATGTTTTGCGAGAATGCATGGCGCCGTTCGACGGCTTCGATCACAACGCCCAGACGTTGCGGCTACTGACCAAACTTGAACATCGCCACGCAAATTTTGACGGCCTTAATCTCACCTGGGAGACCCTTGAGGGCGTCGTCAAACATAACGGACCGTTGATCGGCGATCTTGCGGCGAAGGATGAGCCGCTGCCGGCGGCGATTGCGGAATATGCGCAAACCCACGACCTCTGGCTCGACAGCTTCCCGTCGCTTGAAGCGCAAGTCGCCGCCATTGCCGATGACATCGCCTATAACAACCACGATGTTGACGATGGTTTGCGCGCCGGACTGTTCGGATTTGACCAAGCCCGAGAGCTGCCGCTGGTTGGCGAGGCGCTGCGCCGCGCCGAGGCGCGCTATGAAGATGCGCCAGCCGACATTCTGATTGCCGAGGCGGTCTCGGACCTGATTGGCGCGATGGTTGAAAATGTTCTCAAAGAAACCCGGGCGCGGCTGGCAATTATTTCTCCACAGGATGCTGACGAAATACGCCGTGCAAAGACCGCAATTTGCGCGTTTTCTACCGAAATGGAGGCAGATCTGACCGGCCTGCGCGAGTTTTTGCATGAGAATATGTATCGCCATTTCAAGGTGGTTGGCGCCCGTAGTCAGGCCAAAAGAATTGTTAAATCTTTGTTTGAATTGTTCTTTTCTGAGCCGGAGACCTTGCCGCCGGAATGGCGGGCGGGATATGAAAACGCGCCCACGGGCGGCGATGAGCGGCTGCTTGCCCGGATCGTCTGTGATTATATCGCCGGCATGACCGACCGCTATGCGATGCGCGAATATCGCCGCCTTTTCGGGGTTGAATTGCCGGAGTGACATTATCGAACGGCGCCGTCCGGTGCTAAAATACCGACGACAAACGATTCGGCGCCCCGATTGGCGTGACGGCGCTAACAATGCTAAGGGCGCGAAGGCGTCAAAAAAAACAGGGGCGCGAAGGCGTCCAAAAAAACGGTAGGGGCGCTGATAAGGAGCGGCTTGACGGATGACAAACGCAGACGAAGCTTACGAAGATGACTACAGCGAATATGACGAATTCGATGATGGCGACGATGGCGGCCTTTCCGGCTTCTCTGTGCTGTTGATCGGTCTGGTCATGTTCGGCGCGTTTCTCGCCATTACCTGGATCGCCTATCATCAGGGCATCAAGCGCGGCGAGGATGGCGCCGGCGAGACGCCCTATGTCGCCGCCGATCCTGAACCGATCAAAATTGAAACCGCAGATAATGGCCAGCCCGCCGCTGACCGCGAAGTCTATGACGTCTTTGACGGTGAGAACGCAGACCCG
The DNA here is from genome assembly GCA_021776415.1 of Hyphococcus sp. Taxonomy (GTDB): domain Bacteria; phylum Pseudomonadota; class Alphaproteobacteria; order Caulobacterales; family Parvularculaceae; genus Hyphococcus. The sequence goes on along the minus strand of JAJFFY010000069.1, from coordinate 5,189 downwards.
GCGACGGTGCTTGCCGAAGGTCCGGAAGAGCCGGTTGAGCGTGGCGCTGAGGATCCGATTGCAGCGCTGGCGGCAGATGCTGGCGCGCATACGGCAGAAACCAGCCAGGCGGTGGAAGACCGTATCGCCAGTCTCGCCGAAGAAGACGCCGGCGTGTTCGATGCTGATCGGGGCGAGAATGATGCGGGGCTGGAAGTCCCCGACCCAGTCGCTGTCGCTGCGCCGATAGAAGCTGCGGTGACGGTAGCAACGCCCTCGCGTGGCGCGCTTTCGGGCAGTCATCTGGTTCAGGTCGGCGCTTTCCGAAGCGACCACGATGCGCGCGCTCAGTGGGCGCGCATGCAGTCCAAGCTTGGCGATTATGCCGCTGGAATGTCGATAGATGTGGAGGCCGCTGATCTGGGGGCCAGAGGCGTCTATCATCGCCTGCGGGTTGGCCCATTCTTCTCGTCGGAGGAGGCAAAGCAATATTGCGCTGGGCTGAAAGATCGCGGGCAGGATTGTCTGATTAAGTCGATCTGATCCCCTTAAGGACCAACTGATGTCGTTAGCGGCAATCTTTGACTGCGAAGGCCCGCGGGCCAGCGTGGAGGAAAAGGCGTTTTTTAAAGACGTCGATCCCTGGGGCTTTATCGTCTTTGCGCGCCATTGTGCGTCTGCGGATGAATTGCGCGCCCATTGCGATGAGTTGCGCGCATGCGTCGGCCGCGAGGATGCGCCGATCCTGATCGATCAGGAGGGCGGACGGGTTGTGCGGATGAAGCCGCCGGTCTTTCCAGCCCATCCGGCGCCGGCGGCGTTCGGCGATCTGTGGCGGCTTGACCCGAAAGCGGCGCGCGAAGCCTCGCGCCTCAACGGATATTTACTGGGCCGGCTGGTCTCTGATTGCGGCGTCACCGTCAACTGCATCCCGATGCTCGACGTGCCCCAGGCCGACGCCGACCCGACGGTGATCGGCGACCGCGCTTATGCCAAACATGGCGACATTATCGCCAGCCTGGCCAAGGCGGCATGTGAGGGTTTGGTGGAGGGCGGGGCGCTTCCGGTGATCAAGCATCTGCCGGGGCATGGCCGGGCGTTGTGCGATTCCCACCACCAGCTGCCGCGCGTCAGCGCCCGCCGCGAGGATTTGCAAGCGGTAGATTTTGCACCCTTTCATGCGCTCCGCGACGTAAGAATGGGGATGACGGCGCATGTTTTATATGAGGCCTATGACAGCGAGCGCTGTGCAACGCTATCGCCGATGATCATCGAGGAGGTGATCCGCGGCGAGATCGGCTTTGACGGATTGCTGTTTAGCGACGATCTGAAAATGAAGGCGCTTGGCGGCTCGCTCGAGGCGCGAATGCGCGATAGCCTCGCCGCCGGCGGCGATGTCGCCTTGTGCTGCAATTTCACGATGGCGGAAAAGCTCGAAGTCACCAAAGGCGCGGGCGCGCTATCCGGCAAATCCGCCACGCGCGCCGCCGCTGCGCTGGACCAGCTGCAAGCGGTGGAGAGAGGCGATACCAGCGAGGCCTATAGCCGGTTGCAGGCGTTGCTGGCGCCTGTGTTAGTATGAGTTTTCAACAGGCGGCGAATGCCGATAGGCGAGGGCCAGAATCGCAAGTAGAATAATGACATGATGGATGGTGGAAATATCAGCGTAGCGACCGTGAGCGCGGCGGCCGACGACGGCCCTGACGACGAGCCGTTTGACGCGCCGGTGCGCACTAGCGTCGAAGACGCCGATCTCGATGCGTTGATCGTCAATATTGACGGCTATGAAGGCCCGCTCGATGTCCTGCTCGACCTCGCGCGCTCGCAAAAAGTCGATATCCGTAAAATCTCCATGGTCGCCCTGGTCGACCAGTATCTCGCTTTTGTCGAGGAAGTGAAAAAGCGCAGCCTCGAGCTTGCCGCGGACTATCTGGTGATGGCGGCGTGGCTTGCTTATTTGAAATCGAAACTGTTATTGCCGGTCGGCGATGACGATGGCGACGAGCCGACCGCCGATGAGATGGCGGCGCGGCTGGCGTTTCAATTGCAGCGGCTTGAGGCGATGCGCAAGGCGGTCGAAGCGTTGCAGGCGCGCCCGCAAATTGGCATTGATTTCTTTCCGCGCGGACTGCCCGAGGGCGTCCGTGTGATCCGCACGCCGGACTGGCAGGCCGATCTTTATGAGTTGCTGCGCGCCTATGCCGGGCAGCGCATCGCTGCCGTGGACCGCGACTATCATATCGATCCGCCGAAAGTTTATTCGATCGAGCTGGCGCGCCTGCGCCTTGCCCGCATCCTCGGATCGATCCCCGAATGGACCGCGCTTGCGAGCCTGATCGAGGCTAAAGACGTCGATGCGCCAACCACCTCGATTGTCGCCAGCGCTTTTAATGCGGCGCTCGAATTTGCCAAGAACGGCCGCATCGATATGCGCCAGCTGGCGGCGTTTGAACCGATCTATATTAAAAATCGTCTCGATACTGACGAAAAGGACGAGCCATGAGCGACATGGATGCCGATAGCGGCCGGGATTTCCACGGCCTTGACGCAAGACAGGCGCAAGCAGCGCTGGCGGAAGAGATGATCAATGAGACGGAAGAGGCGCAAGCGGTGAGTAGTGACGTGAGTGACGACAAAGAAGACAAAAGCGACGACGCGCCGGCGGCCCCGCAATGGAGTGACGCAGAGCTCGGCGAGCATGCGCGCATGGCCGAGGCGCTGTTGTTTGCCGCCGCCGAGCCGCTCGATGAAGAGAGCATCGCCGAGCGGTTGCCGGTTGGCGCCGATATTCCAGCGCTCATTGAACGCATCGCCTCGGACTATGAAAGCCGCGGCGTACATTTGCAGAAAACTGACAAGAAGTGGCGGTTTGTGACCGCCGGCGATGTCGCCCATGTGCTGGAGAAAGAAAAAGTAACGCCGCGTCGGCTGTCGCGTGCGGCGCTGGAGACGCTGGCGATCATCGCCTATCACCAGCCCTGCACCAGAGCTGACATCGAAGATGTGCGCGGGGTCGCGGTTTCCAAGGGCTCGCTCGACCAGCTGTTGGAAATCGGCTGGGCGCGGCTGCGCGGCAAGCGCCGGGACGTGCCGGGCCGGCCGACGCTCTATGGCACGACCGAGGCCTTCCTTGAGCATTTCAGCCTGGAGACCATTCAGGATCTGCCGGGGCTGGCGGACCTGAAAGCCGCCGGGCTCCTCGATGCGCGCCTGCCGCCGGGCTTTTCGGTGCCGGCGCCATCCGACGCTGATGATGAGGAAATTGACGAAGATGGCGAGGATACTGAATTCGCGCAGGATTTCCTTTCCGATGGCGATGGCGAAACGGTTGATGCTTAAGGGTTTTTAACCTCGCGGTTTGATTCTCGCGCGACGGCGCATTAGATTGAAGACACATTTACTGTAGAGGCTAACTCATGGGCGCGATCGGACCCTGGCAGATTGTTATCGTATTGGTCTTGGCGGTGCTGTTATTTGGCGGCGGCGGCAAGATTTCATCGCTGATGGGCGACTTCGCCAAGGGCATCAAATCCTTCCGCAAGGGCCTTCAGGAAGAAGACGAAAAATCCCTCGAAGAGCGCAGCGATCAGGCGATGGATGTAACGCCGGCGAAAGAAGACGAGAAAACCGGCTCGGGTGCTGAATAATTTTAACATCTGTGATGCAGTCAAAAATTTATTTCTTTCTCCGCTCATTCCCGCGCAAGCGGGAAGCCAGAGGGGATGTGCAACTGGATCCCCGCTTTCGCGGGGATGAGCGGCGGCTGAGTGCGGTTTCGTATGATGGCGGCAGATTGTGCAGACAATTTGAGACGTCGCTATAATGAACCTTGTCCCCCAATTTGGATTTATGGAACTGATGCTGATCGCGGTCGTCGCGCTGATCGTCGTCGGCCCGAAAGACTTGCCAAAGCTGATGCGCTCGGCCGGGCAGTTCGTCGCCAAGGCGCGACGCATGGCCGGGGAGTTTACCTCCGCTTTTGATCAGATGGCGCGCGAGACGGAAATGGATGAGCTGCGCCAGGAAATTGAAGCGCTGAAGAAAGACAATGTCTTTACCAAGACCAAACAAGAGCTCGATGAGAGCTTAGCGCCGCTCAAGGATGAGCTTGGCAAAGAGACGGACGCCATGAAAGAGTCCATCGACAAGACAGAGCCCGATGCGCCGCCAGCGGATGAGCCGGCCAAACCACCGGCGGGGCCATGAGCGAGACTCCCGAACCGGACGCGCCGTCGCCATCAGGTGATGACGAGATCGACGCTTCGGCCGCGCCGTTGCTTGACCACCTTACCGAGCTGCGCCGGCGGTTGATTATCTCCGCCGCCGCCATCGCTGTCGGCTTTGCCATATGTTTTGCCTTTTCCGTGCCGCTCTATGAGTTTCTGGTGATCCCGTTTCGCGTCGCGGTGGAGGCGGCGGGCGTTGAGCCGACGCTCTATTTCGCGCCGCTGGAGTTTTTCTTCACCCGGGTGCGCCTCGCCGCGCTAGGCGGGATTGCGCTGGCGTTCCCTATGGTCGCCTATCAGCTCTACCATTTTATCGCCCCCGGACTGTACAAGCGCGAGCGCAACACCGCGCTGCCGTTCCTGGCCGCCATGCCGGTATTGTTTATGGCCGGCGCGGCGCTGGTTTATTATGTGCTGATGCCGTTCGTGATGCGGTTTGCGGTCGGCATGGAGCAGGATGCGGGCGAGGGCTCGGGCGTCTCGATCGAACTGCTGACCCGGGTCGGCGATTATCTGACCCTGACGACGACCTTGCTGATGGCGTTCGGGTTCGCGTTTCAGCTGCCGGTGTTCCTGACGCTGCTGGCGCGGGCCGGGCTGATTGATGCGCAGTTCCTGCGCAACAACCGCAAATACGCCATTGTCGGCATCTTCGTCATCGCCGCCTTCCTCACCCCGCCCGACCCGATCAGCCAGCTGATCCTCGGCGGCTCGATCATCGCGCTTTACGAGATATCGGTCATCTCGGTGCTCTTTGCCGAGCGCAAGAAGCCGGAAGAAGACGATGCGTTGGCGTAGGGTGGCTTTCTTCCCCCGTTTACGGGGGAAGTGGCCCGCGCCGGAGGCGCGGGTCGAAGGGGGCCCCCTCCGTCAGCTTCGCTGACACCTCCCCCGTAAACGGGGGAGGGAGTAAGCCAGTTGTTCACGCTGGACCATGGCGCCTGACCCCGCTACATCAGCGGCCATGTTCGATATCAAATTCAT
>JAJFFY010000068.1 GCA_021776415.1 Hyphococcus sp. | reverse complement strand
TGACGACGGCGCAGGCAGGGCGCTTGATGGTTTCGGCGCTTCGGCGCCGACCGCTTTGTCGAAACGCTCATAATAGTCGCCGTGCTCGGTTCCCATCTGCCGGTCCCACCAGGTGAAATAGAGCCCGTAATTGCCGGTCATCTTTTCATGATGCATGTCGTGATGGGTAATGGTTGTGGACAGTCCCAGCACAGGGTGGCGCGTCCAACCCTTTGACATCAGCTCATAACCAGAATGGCCGAGCGCATTGCGTACGATCATCAGCCACATATAGATGATGGTTGCGATGTCATGCACCGGCACGAGAAACGCAAATAGCGGGATGACCATAAAATTAATCGCCGCCTCGCCAGGGTTGAAGGAATAGGCGGTGAACGGCGTTGGGTTGTGCGAGCGATGATGCACCACATGGAAGAGGCGAAACAGTTTTGGGTGGTGGATCAGCCGATGGGTCCAGTAGAAATAGGCGTCGTGAAACAGCGCCAGCAGGACGATTGAAAATACCAGATATCCCCAGCCATATGTCCCGACATCGGAGTAGAACTTAAAAACGCCATTGGCGGCGCCTTCGTAAACAAACACGCCCATGAGCATGAAAATGAAGATTGTCAGGGCAGAGTAAGCGAGCTCGCGCTGGATTTGGCGCGTGCGGGGGGTGGGTTTGCGGATTTTGCGGGCGCGGAGGCGTTTTCCTAACACCACCCAGATCAGGAGGAAGACCCCGACCGTTCCGACGAGGTATCGGATGCCTTCGATCTGGATGCTTGTCGGCGCGCGGCGTGCAACGGCGCCAATAAACCAATCCAAAAACTCCATCATCCGCTCCTCGTCACCATCAATATTGCCGCATTGCTGACAGAAATCGCCCAAGGCGGCTCCGCGATGCCGAAAAAACCTAATCATTTTCAAAAGTGGCGAGGGTTTTTCAGTTTTGGGGAGGCCAATTGCCGCCCAGCGCCGCCTGACGGAAGGCGGTCGGCGTTTGTCTGACGCTTTCTTTAAAGGCGCGGTTGAAAGAAGACAGCGAGGCAAACCCGGCATCCATCGCAATGGTGAGGATGGGCAGCGCCGCCTTTTGCGGATCGGCAAGGGCGGCTTTCGCCTCCGCCATGCGGTAGCCGTTCAAAAACGCGCGGAAATTGCGATGGCCCATCGCCTTGTTGATGAGGGCGCGAAGCTGATGCTCGGGCGCGCCGATTCGCGACGCCAAAGCGCTGATCGACAGTTCCGGCTCAAGAAAGGCTTTTTCGGTCTCGACCACGCCAATGAGCTTTTGATGCAACAGCTGTTCTTTCGGTGATAGAGCCTGACGGGCCGTCTCGGCCGATTCGACCACGGGGTCGAACATCAACGCATGCTTATCTAGTCGGAAAAGCCAGAAACAACCCCATAAAATGACCGCAAAGAAAAGGCCGTGTTCGATGGTGCTGAACCACAAAGGTTCTTCATGCCAGCCGAACGCCAGCTCGCTTCCAAGGTCGACCAGAAAGAGCGCCGCAATAGCGAAAGCAAACAGGACGCGCACGCGCCGGCGTCCCTCGATGAGATCGGTCTGCCGCCCGGCCAGCGCGCGATAGACAATATGGGCGACGATGCCAAGCGCCATGGCCAACCGTGCATATGCCGCCCAGGGTGCAGAAAGCGGCAGATGAAGCATGAAATCATTGAAGTTGAAGACGCCAAGAACAAGCCAGACAATCGCCACGGCCCATTCGAGCCGTCTGAGGCGAAACTCGTCGTCGAATAAGGAGAGTGCAAACCACCAGATGAAGATGGCCGAATTCATGGCCAGCGCGGACAACCCATATTGCAGCCAGCCCGGAATAGAAGCAGCCGACGACACGTCGGCGCCGACAATGTTAATCAGGGAAATCACAAGCAGTGCGCCAAAGCGCGCCGGGCGGACATCCCACGCGTCGCGAACGATCAGCACCAGTTGGACCAGCAACAAGGTTACGCCGGCAAATTGAAAATACTGATCGAGAGCTTGCATAAATGGATTGCTATCTTGAAAATGCGCAGCGCCTATATGAAGTCGAATTGGCGCCGGGGTCAAATTAGCAGGCGCGCTACCCGCACGCGCCTTCCATTTCGGCGATCCATTCGGCGATCAGCGCAACACCCTCGTCATGGGCGGTAGAACGACCAAGCTCTGGCATCATGGCGCCAGGGTCAGTTGTTTGCATACGGAAGACTGTGATTGATTGCTCTGGATGACCGGGGGTGATGTCAAAGGGGCGCCCGCCCGAACCGCTCCCGGCGGCAATCGGCGATTTGCAGCGGCCGAGCGCCGGGCCGGCAGCGCCCGGCTCAAGGTCGAGCCCGGACGTGTCCGCCGCGCCGCCCGGATTGTGGCAATGGCTGCAATTGATATCGAGATAGGTGCGCGCCCGCGCCGCAAGCGGCAAGGATGTGTCGGTCCAGTCGGCGGATTTTTGCACCGTCGCGCCATCGGAGACGTTGCCGGTTAAAAGCCCGGCTGCGATCCAGTAATCCAACTGGTTGAAGGCCGGCGAGAAGGTGGAGGGCTTATTGAGGTGGCGCGCCTTCGGGCCGATGGGCGCAATTTCTTTGGTGTTCGCATTGGTGGCGTGGCAGGCGGCGCATTGGTTGGCGTTGGGAACCACATAGGCGAACTCTTCCGCGCGTCCGTCCGGGCGATAGAGCGTCAGCGGCATGACCGCGCCGGTGCGTTTTAAAACCGCATCGGTCTGGTCGCCATTCCAGACATAGGGCAGGGCCTCCCACCCATCCTTCCGGCGCACCAGGATGCGCGTTTCCATCAGGCGGTAACCGCCAAGCGACATGGCGCGGCCTTCAACCGTATGCTCAACGCCATAGGTGACCGCGCCGGTCCATGCATCGCCTTTGATGGGGTAGAAAAAGGTTTTTGTAAGGACGGTTCCAACGGGAAAATCAAAGGCGTCATTTGCGGTGTAAGTCGCCGCGCCTTGCGGTATCCAGACAGTGCGCAGCTTGAGCGCGTAATCGGTAAAGAGCGGCGTTGCCAGATCATAAGGCGTTACGCCTTCGCCCAATTGCAACGCGCCGTCGCGGGCGGTCACCATGCCCCAGTCGCTAAGCCGCTGCGGATTGTTGTCGCTATGGAATGTCGGCGGCGTTTCTTCACTGCCGCAGGCGGCCAGAAGAAAAACCAACAATGCCGCGAGCTTGCGCATTATTCCGCCAGCGGCCCCGTCAGCGTCACCGGCGCCAGTTTTTCCAGCGCGCAATCATGCTCGCCTGCCGCGAGGCGCGGGTTTTTAAATCCGTTGGGACCGTCAAAATTGACGATCTCCGCGCCATCATTTTGAACGCAAAGGATTTCGGTTAAAGGCAGCGCCGCGCCGTCGCGTTTGTCCGGATTGACATATCCGTCCCACAACACAACCGGCAACGCGCCCATAGGGCCGAACATCGCGATCTTCAACGCTTGCAGGTCGAGCCCGTCCGGGTTTTTGCCGCCGCCGCTCATCTCATTGTCGTAGATGTAAATCCCCTCGGGATAGGGGTCGAAATCCTCGCTCATGCCGTCTTGCGACAGGCCGGAAGAATATACACTGGCGACAATAATGTTCGCGGTCTTGTTGCCGGTGATGCGGTTGCCAAAAATCTCCACCTGATCGTTGGAATTGACGACAACGCCGGAACCGGCGGGGATCGACGCTACAGGCGTTCCCTTATGGCCGAAGTTTTTAGTGTTGTTGTCAAACACGTCATTGTCAAAGACGCGCGTGCGCGCACCCGGTTGCTTTAAATTCGGCATGTTAAAAACCAAAATGCCGCCGGTATTGTTGGTTGCGACATTGCCATAGACATCGGCGTCAAGCGTGTTTTCGATTTCAATGCCGGCGACATTATATTCCGCGCGGTTGTTGCGGACGACGACATTTTGCGACTGGCCGATATAAAGCCCGGCGTCAGCGGCGGCGATGGCGACATTTTCTTCCATCAATACATTCTTGGTCTGCACCGGATAAATCCCGTATGCGCCGTTTGATGTTTTTGGACCGCCGGTCCACTCTGTGCGCACCCGGCGGATAATGATATTCTCGCCCTTGGTGATTTTTAAGGCATCGCCTTTGGTGTCTTCAATCGCCAGATCTTCGATAGTGAAATCGCTCGCGGTGACAATCAGCCCTTCCGCCCCGGCGATCTGGTCTTTGAAACTGAGGATAGACTTGTCCATGCCTTGCCCGCGAATGGTGACGCCGTCGATGGTGAGGCTGAGCGAACGCTCGAAGGAGAAGGTCCCCGCAGGGATTTCGATGATGTCGCCGGGCTGGGCGTCCAGGAGCTGCGTCATCAGGGTTTCCTGATAGGACGCATCCGCAGGCGCTGAAGAAGTCGTCGTCCGCTCGCCGCATGCGGCGAGCATCAGTGCGGCGGCGGCAATAATCGCTAGTTTCATGGCTCGTCCCTCCCGGAATTTTGAAGGAAACATACGCCATTACGAGGCAATGCCAAAGGGCGGCGCGCAGCGGTTACGCCGCCGCTTCCACCACGGATTTGAAGAACGCCGCGCCGTCAACGCCGCCAAGCAGCGGCGAGATGACCCGCTCGGGATGCGGCATCATGCCGAGAACATTGCCGGCCTCGTTTAATATGCCGGCGATATTGCGCGCGGAACCATTGGGGTTGTCGACATAGCGGAACGCAATGCGCCCATCGCCCTCGAGCCGGGTAAGGGTTTCGTCATCGGCGAAATAATTGCCGTCATGATGGGCGACCGGGAAATCGAGATAGGCGCCTTTTTGAAATGCGCCGGTAAACATCGAGCGGTCGTTTTCGACCTGCAAGGTTACGTTGCGGCAGACGAACTTGAGACCAGAATTGCGCAACAAGGCGCCCGGCAACAGCCCCGTCTCGCACAAAGTCTGGAAGCCGTTGCAGATGCCGATCACCGGGGTTCCGGCTTTCGCCTTTTCGATCACCGCGCGCATGATCGGCGATTTTGCCGCCATCGCGCCGGAGCGCAAATAGTCGCCATAAGAAAAACCGCCCGGCAGAATGATAAAATCCGTATCCGGAAGGCTAGCCTCGCCATGCCACACCATCAATGGCGCCTTGCCGGTCGCGTGTTCAAGCGCAGCGGCCGCGTCGCGGTCGCAGTTTGAGGCGGGAAAGACAATGACGGCAGGCTTCATGGGTTCGGCTCCATCCGTTGGAGCCGATATGCGCTAAGCTTCTAATCCCAGTCAAGCTTGCTGGCAGAAGGTTTGCGGTTTTCCTCGCCGGCATAGACCCCGACAATGCCGTGCATGAATGCCGATGGAAAGACGCCTTCATGCTGTTCGTTTTCCAGCACTTGAAGATTAAGCTTGAGGTTTTCGTTTCGTCGCTTCCGTAGGTTGTTTACGAGTACATAGAGGTCAGTCACGAGATCAAGCCGCTCTTCTGTATCGCCGACGGCAAAATACACGCGAGTATTGGTAAGATATTCGCTCTTGGCTGTGGTGCGGGCGGTGCGCATTACCCAACGCTCTTCTCGCTGCTTGAGCCAGTCGTCCCACCAGATAGCGGGGCTGATGATGACATAGCGGTTAAAAAGGTCCGGTCGCTCCATCATAGCGTAGACGGCGCCGAGGCCGCTAGTGGATTTGCCAATCAGAACTCGGTCCGTCGGATCGACGTCGAATTTCGATTCGATAAATGGGATGATCTGGTTTTCGACAACATCAAAAAACGCCGGGGCGCCGCCGGAGCCAACCCAATCCTTTGGGCTGTCCTTAAGGAAATGTCCCTTACCAGGTTTGAATGCCGTGGGTGTATAATCGCGGGTTCTGTTTTCCTGCTTCCAGTTCCCGTCCGCCTCATTCTGATAACCAATGCCGATATAGTATGCAGACGGAAGGTAATTGAAATATGCATAGTTATAGGTCATGGCTGCGGCGGAGGTCATTAACGCCAATGGATCGAGAAAGTAAAAGCTGGAGTGTTTTTCACCTTCCGCGGGGTCACGCAATGGCATGCGCACATAGATGCGGTAGTCGATGCCATTAGACGCAGTCGGCATATCAAAAACTTGAACGTCATATGGATATTCAAAAGCTTTAGGCTCAATCTCCTGCGCCTGAACGCAGAAAGGGACAAGCAAAGCGAGAGTCAGAAGGAGTCTCATGTAAACCACCATTTTGTTTCACAATCAGCCATGGCTTAGCCATGCATGAAGTGGAATGTTACATGTGTAGCAATTGCAAAGCTAGGCGGCTGATCTCTTTGAGAGAACAGTTGGCCGATCTTCAGGCCATAATCTCAATGGCGTAGTTTTCCATCACCGGATTGGCGAGCAGTTTTTTGCACATCTCTTCGGCTTTGGCGCGCGCGGCGGTCTCGTCACTCTCTTCGAGTTCGAGCTCAATCACCTTGCCCTGGCGCACATCCGATGCGCCGGCAAAACCAAGCCCGGCAAGCGCGCCTTCAATCGCCTTGCCTTGCGGGTCAAGCACGCCGTTTTTTAAGGTGATGGTGATTTTCGCTTTCATATGCTGGCATTGTCCCCATTATCGCTCACCAGCACCGGCCCCTGGGCGCCGGTGTTTTCGTTCTCGCGCAAAACCCCGAGGCGGCGCGCGACTTCGCGATAGGCGTCGGTGACATTGCCCAGGTCTTTGCGGAAACGGTCTTTGTCCATGATGTCGTTGGTTTCCATATCCCACAGCCGGCAGCTGTCGGGACTGATTTCATCGGCGAGGAGGAGGCGCATCATGTCGCCTTCATATTGGCGGCCGAACTCGACTTTAAAGTCGACCAGCTTGATGCCGACGCCGGCGAACAGCCCGGCGAGATAGTCGTTGATCCGCAAGCCAAGCGCCATCATGTCGTCGATTTCCTGGGGACTGGCCCAGTTGAAGGCGGTGATATGCTCTTCGGAAACCAGCGGGTCGCCAAGCTTGTCGTCTTTGTAATAAAATTCGATGATCGAGCGCGGCAGCGCGGCGCCGTCTTCCAGACCCAGCCGCTTCGACAGCGACCCGGCGGCGACATTGCGCACCACCACCTCAAGCGGGATAATTTCCAGCTGGCGGACCAGTTGCTCACGCATGTTGAGACGCTTGATGAAATGCGTCGCCACGCCGATGCGCTCCAGCCCAACCATGATGAATTCGGAGATACGGTTGTTGAGGACGCCCTTGCCCTCAAGTACCGCATGCTTCTTGTTGTTAAAAGCGGTCGCGTCGTCTTTGAAATACTGGATGATGGTGCCCGGCTCAGGCCCTTCAAAAAGGATTTTCGCCTTGCCTTCGTAAATCTGTTTTCGGCGGGCCATTTGAATAATCCTTTCAAAGCCTTATGCGGGTCTTTGGAGCGGTCGGAATAGAGCGGCAGGAGGCCTCGGTGCGACTCGGATACGGGGTCCGGCTAAGGTCTCGCTAGCACGCCTCGGGCGGATGGAGAAGCGGGATTTAGGGCTTCTGGACGGCGTTGAAAAGGACTTTGTCGAAATCACCGCGCGCCGCCGCATTGCGAAGCCTTCAATCCGCCTATAAGTAACCTTAAATGACGAGCAAGGCCTGATGTTCTGGAGAGTGTTGAATGACGACTTTTGACGACCGCGAAGACAAATATGAGAAGAAATTCGCCCATGATGCGACGCTGCGCTTCAAGGCTGAGGCGCGCCGCAACAAGCTGCTCGGCCTGTGGGCGGCGGAGCTGCTCGGCAGGCAAGGCAAGGACGCGGAAGTCTATGCCCGAGAGGTCATTAAGGCCGATCTCGAAGAGGCTGGCGATGAGGATGTTTTCCGGAAAATCCGGGCCGATTTTGACGCCAACAGCATTGACCAGTCCGACCACCAGATCCGCCGTCATATGGACGAGTTTATGTCCGCGGCGATGCAACAGCTCCAGGAAGAGGGGTGAGCGAGTTTAGGCCTTCAACATGGCAATCCTGATTGCTTTGCTGCGCGGCGTTAATGTCGGCGGGCATAACAAGCTGCCAATGCAGGCGCTTCGTTCAATCACGCAGGCGCAAGGCGCGAGCGACGTTTCCACCTATATTCAAAGCGGCAATATTGTTTTTCGATCGCCGAAAACAAGTGCGACATCTATGGCGAAAAAGCTTGGCGCGGCAATCCATAAAGACTTCGCCTTTAAGCCGGATATCTTGATGCTCGATCACAAGATGTTGGGTGCTGTGATTAAAAGTAATCCGTTTACAGCAATAAGCAGCGATCCATCAAAGCTACATGTTACCTTCCTCACGCAGCCCGCCGACAAAGAGCAACTGAAGGACGTTGAGGCGTTGCTGTCAAATGATGAGCAGGTCAAAGCGGTGCGGTCGGCGATCTACTTTCATGCGCCGGCCGGCATTGGCCGGTCGAAAGCTGCGGAAAAGCTTGGCCGCATATTTCCTGGCGGCACGGGACGAAATTGGCGGACATGTCTAAAGCTTAAAGAAATGGCGGACGCTTTGGCGCAGGCATGATGTGACGCCGGATTATAATATTATCGGGGCGATGTGTTATTGCTGCTGGCGGCGCGCAGTTTCTGTGTTTAAACACAGCAATAAATTGACAAGGAGCTGACATGGCGCGCGTATCAGGGAAAAAAGTGGTTATCACCGGCGGCGCGCAAGGTCTGGGCGCGTGTTTCGGGCATATGCTGGCGGCCGAGGGCGCGAAAGTTGCGCTGACCGACATTAATTTTGACGGCGCGAAAGCCACCGCTGCGGCGATCAACGAAAAGCACGCCGGCGCGGCGGTAGCGATCAAACATGACGTCACTGACAAGGATGAATGGGTTGAAGCGCTTGGCGCGGCATCGGAGTTCATGGGCGGGATCAGCGTGTTGATCAACAATGCCGGTATCGGCACATTTGGCAATATCGAGACCGAGACCTGGGAAAACTGGCGGCGCACGCAATCCATCGATGTCGATTCAATCTTTATTGGCGCCCAGCTCGCCATGCCGTATCTGAAAGATAACCAGCCCGGTTCAATCATCAATATTTCATCCGTTGCCGGCATAATCGCTGACGGCAATATGGTCGCCTACAACGCCGCAAAATCAGCCGTGTGGATGATGTCAAAGTCGATTGCACTCCACTGCGCCCGCTCGGGCTATGATATTCGCTGCAATTCGGTGCATCCGGTGTTCACGCGCACGCCGATTATCGACCCGCTATTGGCGCTTGGCGGCGGCGGCGAAGAGGGCGAGCGGCGCCTGGTCAGGCAAATCCCCCTGCAACGTCTCGGCGAGCCTGAAGATGTGGGCTATTGCATCTTGTATCTGGCGTCTGACGAATCGCGTTTTGTCACCGCATCCGAGTTCAAAATCGACGGCGGCATCACCGCGCAATAGGGCCGTCAACCCATTTCATGCGGGCGCCAAATGGTCCTCTAACGTGAAGAATGGTTCGTCGCGGTGATTGCCCGGCGGCGGCGAACACTCTAACATTGCTTGGAAATTTTGCCCCTGGCTTTGATTAGAGCGTCGGGCGAAAAAGTGGAAACCGGTTTTTCGCAAAATCCGGCGCGCAACAAAGAATCTAGACCATCGGGCGATTCCTATTAATCGCCCGATGGTCTAGTCTAGGGCTTTGTCGCCGAGCCTTGACGCGCCGCCAAATCAAAAAGGAGACCGCATGTCCGGTTTTTTGATCTTCATCCTGCTCATTGTCGCGATCGTTATTTTTGTCGTTACGATCTACAACCGCATCGTCGCGCTCAGCCAGCGCACCGAACAGTCTTTTGCCGATGTCGATGTGCAGCTAAAATTGCGCCACGACCTGATCCCCAATCTGGTGGAAACGGTGAAAGGGTATGCGGCGCATGAAAAAGACACGCTCGATGCGGTGATAACCGCGCGCAACGCCGCACAAGCCGCCCACGGCCCGGCGGCGCAAGGCGCAGCCGAAGGCGTTCTCGGCGCCGCGCTCGGCAAGATGTTCGCCCTGGCGGAGGCCTATCCTGATCTTAAAGCCAACACCAACTTTCTGGAATTGCAGCGCGAGCTTTCCGACGTTGAAAACAAAATTGCCGCGGCGCGGCGGTTCTTCAACAATGCGGTGCAGGAATTTAACACCTCGATCCAGCAGATTCCCGGCAATCTGGTGGCGCCGCTCGGCGGGTTTGCCGCAAAAGAATATTTTGAAGTGCCCGAAGCCAGCCGCGAACAGATTGAGGCGGCGCCGGACGTGAAGTTTTAGAACGCGATGGACCAGAGCACCTATCCGCCGCTGGATATTCGCCGCGCCAGCCCGAGCGACGCAGAAGAGATCGCAGATATTCTAGCTGAAGCGTTTTGCCATGACCCGGTGATGACATGGATGTTTGGCAAAGCGTCTCCACAGCGAGTAACGTTTCTGGAACTGGCCAGGAGCGTTTATTTGCGCCATGGTTTCGGTCATATCACTGAGGGTGGCGCCGCGGCTTTGTGGTTGCCGGCGGGCGTTAAAGAAAAATTGCCGCTGATGGGTGAGTTGCGATTGATCTTCTCCACCTTTCAGAGCGGTGGTGTTGGTGCGTTGAAGCGGGTGCAGGCGACAGAGCAAGTCATGCAGGCGGGCCACCCCGAGGCGCCGCATTACTACCTGTTCGCGGTTGGCGTACGCGAGAAGATGAAGGGCAAGGGGCTCGGTGGGCGCATCATCCGCGAGGGGTTGCGTCGTGCGGATGAGGCTGGCGCACCGGCCTATCTGGAGAATTCAAACCCCAAAAACACGCCGCTTTATGAGCGGCTTGGGTTTCAGGCGATTGCGCCGCTCGCATTACCCGCCGGCGCGCCGCCGCTATTGGGCATGTTGCGCCCGGTGGAGGCGATGCAATGAAACTTCTCGGCCTCATCGGCGGCGTCAGCCCGGAATCGACGGTGATTTATTATCGCCTGCTCAATGAAGCAGCGCGGGCGCGCCTTGGCGGCGAGCATTCAGCGAATATTCTTCTCTATACGCTCGATTACGGGACCATAATCGACCATTATGACGCGCGCGACTGGCCGTCTTTTATTGCTGAAGTGGTCAAAGGCGCTAAGCGCCTCGCCGCCGCCGGGGTTGATGCGCTGGTGATTTCATCGAACACTACCCACGTCGCCGCGGAGGCGGCGGCAGAAGCCACCGGTCTGCCGCTTATTCACGTCCTTGATGCTCTGACCGACGCCCTGAACAGCGCCGGGACGAGGAAGCTGCTGCTTTTAGGCACGCCCGTGGTCATGGGCGGCGAACACTACCTCCCGGCATTAGCGCAGCGTTATGACGGGGATGTGCTTGTTCCGACGACGGAAGAACAAAGCGAAATTGGCCGCATCATTCTAGACGAGCTGGTCAATGGCGATGTACGCGAGCCCTCGCGCGCCGCCTTGCAGGCGATCATTGGCCGCCACGGCGCAGACGGCGTTATTCTCGGCTGCACCGAGCTGTGCATGATCCTGTCGCAGGACAATGTTGACCTGCCGGTGTTCGACACCACCGCTCTGCATGCCGCTGCCGCCAGCGCCTTTGCGTTTCAGGGCGGCTGAGCCATGGGCGCCTTCGGCCTGCAAACCCATATCTGGAATAACAATATAAAATCCGTCGCTTTAATGGCGGGGTTTCCGGTTCTGCTGTTGTTGTTGATGTACGGCCTGGCGGTGGGTTATGTCGGCGTCAGTCAGCCGATTAACAGTGTTGGCGAAGGTCTTGTCCTCGCGCTCGACCATCTGAAACGCATCTGGCCGTTTGCTTTTCTCGGCGCGGGCGTGTGGTTTTTCATCGCCTGGATTTCCTATCAGAAAATTATTGAAATCTCGGTCGGCGCGCACGGGCTGACGCGCAAGGAAGCGCCGGAGCTTTATAACTTGCTCGAAAATCTCTGCATAGCGCGCGGCATCGCCATGCCGAGTCTCAATGTGATTGAAACACCGGCGCTCAACGCCTTTGCCAGTGGCCTGACCGATAAGAGTTACAAGGTGACGGTGACACGCGGGCTGATCGATACGCTGGACAAGGACGAGATTGAGGCGGTGCTCGCCCATGAGCTGACGCATATCATGAACCGCGATGTGCGCCTGCTGATCATCGCGGTGATCTTTGTCGGGATATTTTCATTCTTCGGCGAGATGGTGTTTCGCAGCATGTTCCGCACCGGCCTGCGCGCCGGCGGATATACGCGTTCGCGCAAGGGCGACAGCCGCGGCGGCGGCGTTCTTATTCTGGTGGCGATCGCCATGATCGTGATCGCCTATTTGCTGGCGCTGGTGATCCGGTTCTCGCTGTCGCGCAAGCGTGAATTCCTCGCCGACGCCGGCTCGGTGGAACTCACCCGCAATCCCGATGCGATGATTTCAGCGCTCCGGAAAATTTCCGGCCACTCTAAAATCGACGCACCCAACGACGTTCAACAGATGATGATAGAAAACACCGCGCGTTTTGCGGGCGTCTTCGCCACCCACCCGCCGATTGATAAAAGGATTGAGGCGCTGGTGGATTTTGGCAGCGGGGTTGAATAACGGAATATTTTGATTAGTTCGGCCGATAGATACCATCATCAGCGATTGTCTGCAGGCTATCGAGGTGGTGCGTGGGTAGAGTGTGATGCTTTTTGAAAAACTCTAATTTGTTGACAACTTCTCTACGTTGTTTCTCTGATTCAAATATCCGCGATGGTAGGTAGAGCCCATTGATTGCTCCCGTTTTCATCCAAATACCCTCATCGTCAGAAATGATTTCAATAACCCCAAGCCAGCTAATATATTCTTGAGACGTATCTGTAGACCAAATTATGCCGCTTCGATCAAATTTTACGTTGTGCCACCCTACGCGGCGAGCATCGTCGGCTTGCATCCGCTCTAATTTTCTTAAAGCCAAAATTTCCATGCCCCAGGAAACCCAGGTTGCGTTTGAACCGATAATGGCGATCAAGAAAACTATAAAAAGGGACGTGCCTGGGAGCAAAAAATACGCGACACCGGCTGTCAAAAACAGGGCAGTTAATCGAGCAGAAAATGAAATAATTTGATGTGCGGGGTGCTGAAGAATTTCTTTCAGATGTTTTTCTAGCCCTTTCAGGTCACCTACGATCCACTGGAATCGAATTTGAACTATCTCATCGTTTTCATTCATACAAGCACCGTATTTTTTGCCTTAAAATATTATAACCTACTGATACAAAACCCCCGGCAACCAAGTCGCCAGCCCCGGGAATAGCGCCAACAACCCCAGCGCCAATACTTGAATAAAAATAAACGGCACAGCGCCGCGATAGATCTGGCCGGTGGAGATTTCTGGCGGGGCGACGCCGCGGAGGTAAAACAGCGCAAAGCCGAAGGGCGGCGTTAAAAACGACGTTTGCAGATTAATCGCCATCATCACGCCGAGCCATACCGGGTCGAGCCCCATGGCCAGCAGCGGCGGGCCGACCAACGGCACGACCACTAGTGTGATTTCGATAAAATCGAGAAAGAAGCCGAGCAGGAACATCACCAGCATCACGGTGAGGACGGCGCCGACAATACCGCCGGGCGCGGCGTCAAGCGCGACGCGCACCGTATCGTCGCCGCCAAGCCCGCGAAACACGAGTGAGAACAGCGCTGCGCCAATCAGGATCGTGAACACCATGGTGGTGACGCGCGTGGTCTGGTCGGCGATGGGGCTGAGAACTTTGACATGGTGTAGGCGCGCCAGCGCCACCACAACCGACCACATCGCCGCTGCGAACAGTGCGAAGGCGGCGACGATACCGGCCATTTCGAGCGCTGAAACGGAGGCGCGCCCTAAGCGAAGGTCGAACGTACTGGTAAGCACGACAAGCCCGAAAATCGCGCCGGCGCCGGCGATGATCGCGGGCCGCCCGGTTAGTTTGGCGTCGGGGTTATGGCGCAGGCGCGATCCGGCGATCAACAGAGCGCCAATCGCGCCGACGCTGGCGGCCTCTGTCGGTGTGGCGACGCCGGCAAGGATCGAGCCGAGAACGGCGATGATGAGGAGCAGCGGCGGCGGCAGGGTTTTCATCGCCGCCTTCCAAACCTCGCGGCGCGAGCCAAGCTCAGCTGCCGGGATCGCCGGCGCTTTTTGCGGCTGGGTGATGGCGACAAAGATCTGCCACAGAAGATACAGCCCGACCAGCATCAGCCCGGGAATGAGCGCGCCGGCAAACAGATGCCCCACCGACACCGTCTCCGGCGACATGTTGCCCTGTTCAAGCTGGGCGCGCTGGAACGCATTTGAAATCACATCGCCAAGAAGAATGAGCACGATCGATGGCGGGATAATCTGGCCGAGTGTGCCGGCGGTGGCGATGGAGCCGCAGGCGAAAGCCGGGTCATAGCCCCGCCGCAACATCGTCGGCAGGCTGAGCAATCCCATGGTGACGACAGTGGCGCCGACAATACCGGTGGAGGCGGCCAGCAGCGCGCCGACAATGGTCACCGAAATACCGAGGCCGCCGCGCAGCGAGCCGAACAGTTTCGCCATCTCGTCAAGCAATTCCTCGGCGATCTTCGATTTCTCCAAGATCACCCCCATCAGCACAAACATCGGCACGGCGATCAGCGTGGTGTTGGTGACCGCGCCAAACACACGCTGCGGGAACGGCCGCACGAAACTGACATCGAAGACGCCAAAGGTGAGGCCAAGGACCGCAAATATCAGCGCGGTTCCGGCAAGGGAGAAGGCCACCGGAAAGCCCGCCATCAGCATCGCGCAGAGCGCGACGATCATGATGATGTCGAGCCAGCCGGCAACCGCGCAAAGGCAAAAATGCATATCGCCGATGACGAAATCCATCTACGCCCCCGCCTTTAGAAATTCGCCGGCGCGTGCGGCGTTGGTGAAGCCCGCCATGGCGAGGAGAATGGCGAATGCCGGGACGAGGGATTTCAATATGTAAACGCCCTGAATGCCCGAGGTCTCCGTCGAGCCCTCCGTGACGCTCCAGGACGCGCCGACATAGGGCGAGGCGGCCCACAGAAGGAGCAGGCAAACCGGAAACAACAGGAAATAAGTTCCGAGAAAATCAACCAGCGCTGTGCGCTTAGGCACGGCGTCGCGATAGAAAATATCGACGCGCACATGATCGTTGGTAAGCAGCGCATAGCCGCCGGCGAGCAGAAACACCGCGCCATGCATGTAAGTGATCGATTCCTGCATGAAGATATAATTGACGCCAAAGACGTAGCGCAAAACAACTATGCCGAACTGCACCCCGGCCATCACGAAGATAAACCACATGACGATCCGGCCGGTCCGACGCACGAAGCCGTCGAGCAGCGGCGACAGCAAGGCAATGGCGCGGGCTGGGCCCCCGGTGATAAAGACAACACCCCCGAGCGCCGCCACGATTGTTGAAAACACAAGCAGCGTTTGCGTTGGCGGTGTTATGCGCAAAGCTGGCGCCAATGCGGCAAACGCAACGCCGGCAGCGACAATCGCGGCGACAACCACAAACCATATAGCGGTGGAGCGCCCGCGCTCGTGCGCGATCAATGCCGCCGCCGGCAGGAACATCAGGGGAAAGACGATGCCCGCCGCCGCCCAGTTCAATATGTCGCCAACAACGCTCAGCATCGCTTAAAATTCAAACAATTCGCGTCGCACCTTCATGAAGGCTTCGTCGGAAATCCCGCTCCAGGCCTGTGAGCGTTCGAGCGATGTTTTATAGCTTTCAAATATCCGCCCGGAGATGTCATCGTTCGCGGCAGTTTCTTCCAGCACGGTTTTGGACTCGCGGGCCAGCGCCGCCAGCACATCATCAGGCAGGCGACGCAACTCCACATCGTGATCGTTGATCAATTGGTCGAGCGCGGTTGCGTTGTGATGAATATATTCGGCAATCGACAGATAGTTGGCGCGCTGGCAGGCGCCCTGAATGATCGATTGTTCCTGAACGGTCATGCCTTCCCAAAGATTGAGATTGACGCCGACGCCAAGCTGCGCGCCGGGCTCGTGAATGCCGGGCCAGTAATAATATTTCGCCTGGTCGTAAAATCCGAAGGCAAGATCGTTCCACGGGCCGACCCATTCGGTGCCGTCAATCGCGCCCGATTGCAGCGCCTGATAAATCTCGCCGCCCGGCAGCGCGACCGCCGATGCGCCGATGCGCCTTAGAACCTCGCCGCCAAGGCCGGGCATGCGGATTTTCATGCCGCGCAGATCTTCCAGCGAATTGATTTCGCGTTTGTACCAGCCTGCGAGCTGGTGGCCGGTATTGCCGGCGGCGAAGGGTTTGATGTTGAACTTCGCAGACAGCTCATCCCAAAGCTGCTGGCCGCCGCCAAACTCCGTCCATGCGGAAATTTCATTGGCGGTCATGCCGAATGGCACCGCGGTAAAGAAGGCAAACGCAGGCGATTTGCCGACCCAGTAATATTCAGCGCCGTGATAAAGGTCGGCCGCGCCGCTTGCGACCGCATCGAAGCTTTCAAAAGCGCCGACCAGCTCGCCAGCGGCGAACACTTTGACGCGCAAGGCGCCGCCGGACATTTCGGTGATGAACTGGGCAGTGCGTTCGGCCATGGTCCCGAGGCCCGGGAAATCCTTCGGCCAGGTGGTGACCATTTTTAGCTCGCGCGAGCGAATGTCGCCGCCGATGGTTTCAAGCCCGGCGGGAACGCCGCAATCGCAGCCGGCGGCAAGTCCGGCCACGCCGCCCGCAAGAAGATGACGTCTCTTGATCATGAACCTGTCCCTATTGGCCGAGTGACGAATTTTGTCGTGATTCGGCGGCGGCAGCCTTGGTCACACTGGCATAGCCGATTGTCAGCCTCGCACAAAGCGATCCGCATCAGGCGATCAGCAACAATCGCTCAAGGTTCCGGCAAAACAGAAATTTGCCGATTTGCTGCGTCGCAATTTGAAGGGTCGGTGTTTAGGCGGTCTGGCGGTCCATGCGGACCCAGCCGGTTGCAGCCAGCTTTTCCAGCGGCTGGAAGTCGGTCTTGTAATCCATCTTCGGCGAGCCTTGCACCCAATAGCCGAGATAGACGTAAGGCAGGTCAAGCTCGCGGGCGAGCGAGATATGATCTAGGATCATGAACCGACCAAGACTTCGCGCGGCCTCGTCCGGCTCGAAGAAACTATAGACCATGGAAAGCCCGTCGGTGAGCTTGTCGGTCAGCGCCGTTGCGATCAGTCGCTCATCACCGGTGGCAGTATCGCGCAGGCGATATTCGACCACCAAGGTCTCGACCGCGGTTTCCTCAACCATGGACGCATAGTCGAGCACGGTCATATCGGCCATGCCGCCATCATCGTGGCGCTCGTCAAGATAGCCGCGCAGCACCGAGAATTGCTCGCCGGTCGCGCGCGGCTCTTTCACGCGGCGGATGAGGTCGGCGTTGCGGGTGAGGATGCGCTTGCGCGATTTCGACATTTTGAAATCGCTGGCCACGACCCGGACCGGCACGCAGGCGCTACAGCCCTCGCAGGCCGGCAGATAGATGATGTTCTGTGAGCGACGAAACCCGCGCCGCGTCAACAGCGCATTGGTTGATGAGGCGCCGGCGCCGCTGAGATATGAGAATACCTTGCGCTCGCGCTTGCCCGCCAGATACGGGCAGGCCGCCGGCGCGGTGACATAAAACTCACCGCCCTCAAGACCGAAACGCCTGGCAAAATCTTCGTTACTCATAACCGTGACCCTAACCCATGAATCTTAGCGGGCGATTAGCATGACGGCAATGAATCGGTTCTTTTTTGGTGTCAAACCAGACCGAAGTAAAATGGCGCAACCGCTGTGTAGACCAGCCAGATAAGGATGATCAGCGGCCCGCCAACCCTCGTAAAATCGCTAAATTTGTAATGACCCGGCGTCATGACGAGGAGATTGGTCTGATAGGCGACGGGCGTGGCGAAGGAGCAGTTGGAGCCGAATATCACCGTCAGCACCAATATATGCTCGTCAATCCCGACCAGACGCGCTGCACTCACCGCAATTGGCGTGAACAGAACCGCGGTGGCGTTATTGGACAGAACATTGGTGAGGCCGGCGCAAAGAATAAAGAACGCTGAGATGAGGACTGTCGGCCCGAACTGGCCGGCGGTGACCGCCAATCCCTCGCCGATCATCGCCGCCCCGCCGGTGCGCTCCAGCGCCGCGCCCATGGCCAGCGACGCGCCGATCAGGAGATATATCCGCCGGTCAATCGCGCGCGCGGCCTGGCGCACATTGAGGCACCCGGTAGCGACCATAAGAGTGGCGCCGGCGATGGCGGTAATCGCAATTGGCGCAAGGCCTGATGCGGTAGCGACGACCACGCCGGCGAAGATCAAGGCGGCGATGCGTGCATTGCGCTGATCCGGCAGGCCTTGCATCGACCATTCAAGCATCAAGATGTCGCGGTCAGAGCGCAAATTGCGTATGTCGTTGATGTCGCCGAGGATCAATAAAACATCGCCGGCTTCAAGTCGGATCGTATTCATCTGAGTACGGATCATTCGGCTGCGCCGTTCAATGCCGACAATGACGCAATCGGTCTGTGCGTGAAAGCCGATCTGGACAATCGATCGCCCGATCAGGCGCGAGCCCGGGGCGACAATCGCCTCGATCATGGTCAATTGGGTCGAGCGCTGGACCGAGCCGTCTTCTTCGTCGGCGATAGAGGTCTCCGCCATCAAGCCTTCGAGCATATCCGGGTTGGATTTGAGCAGTGAGGTCAGCGCCGGCCGGGTCGCGGCGACGATAACCATATCGCCGGTCTTAAAGGCGAAATCGTCAAACGGTGGCAGGATCGCATTTTTGCGGCGCTGAACCATGCGCACGGTGATGTCCGGCAAATCAACAAACAGGCCCGCGACCGGACCTTTGCCGACCAGCGGGTGGCCGCGGGTAATTTCGATCTGCGCGATAAAATGTTTGCCCTCGCGCTCATTGACCGCGGGCTGGTTTGGATTGCTGCGGATCGGCATCAGCCAGCGCCCGACGGTCAACAGATAGATGATGCCGACGCCGGCAAGAATGAGACCCATGGGCGTCAGTTCAAAAAACCCGATCTCGCCGCCGGTGGTGGCGCGGTAAGATTGCAGCGCCAGAAGGTTGGTGGACGAGCCGATGACTGTGGTCATGCCGCCGAAAATCGACAGGAAGGAGAGCGGCATCATAAACCGGGCGACCGGGGTTTTGCTCTGCTGGGCGAGGGCGGCCATGATCGGAATAAACATGACAACCACGGGCGTATTGTTCAAAAACGCGCTGATCATCATGATGAACAAGAAAACCGCGCCGATCACCACTCGCGGACGCTTGTCGAAGGCGCGCAGGAGAAATTCCGTCGGATGTTCGAGCGCGCCGGACTGGAACATCCCCTGGCCGATAATCAACAACCCGAGAATGGCGAACAGCGCCGGGCTGGCGAACCCCGATAACAGCGTTTCGGTGGTCAGGACATTAGCGCCGTCTCGCGTCATCGGCGCGATCAGGAACAAAAGCAGCAGCGTGACAATGGCGCCGGCCGACACCAGCTCGAGCGGGAACCGGTCGAGCGTGTAAAAGACGATGGTGACGCTAATAATCCCCAGCGTCGCCCACATCTGCCATGGTGCTTCTAATAAAGTTTCCATAAATTCAGATTGACGTGACCCGGTCCGAAAGTGAACGCTATGCCGACACTGTAAGTAAGCTCAAAATGCGCTTGGCGGCGTCCGGCGCTTTGTATTTTCCCAAATTGATGTTAGGCGCACAAGGTTTAAGTTTTTCAATACGTTATCGAAACGGTTCCATAGCCCACGAAAGCCGCGCCATGCCAGACAAATTCAG
>JAJFFY010000067.1 GCA_021776415.1 Hyphococcus sp. | reverse complement strand
GATGGAAGCGATATCACCGTCAGCTTTGTTCGGCTATACTGCAGCAGTTCATGGATTGCTATTTGCGTTTGGGCTTTATCGTATGACACAACGCGCGCCGGTACCCGCAGCCAAACAAGAAGACTATGTGCCGGTGCCGCGGACCTCGCCAGCGATTTTTGAGATTGACCCACGCAGCGGCGATTCTGAAGATCAGCCGGAACCTGGAGTCGAAACAGGCTGAACTGTTTCCTCATGTTTACTCCTCGACCGCTCAGCGCTTGGCGGTCGTCCGAACAAATTTCGATAGGATTTTGCAAAATGAGCCGCCGAGGTGAAGCCTGTCGCAACGGCGATCTGCAGGACCGGCATTGTTGTTTGAGCCAGCAACAGCCTTGCTCTTTGTAAACGCAGTTCGAGGTAGTAGCGCATTGGTGTCGTTCCAAGAGAATCCTTGAATAACCTTTCCACTTGTCTTGAAGAAATCTTTACCGCCCCGGCAATTTCACCGAGTGGCAACGGCGTTTCGATATAGGCTTCCATATGGGCTATCGCCGCAAGAAGCTTTGGATGCGTGATGCCTGTTCGAGATTGCGTCGACATTCGTTGACGATCATGGGGTTGGCGTACGAAATTGTGGAGCATCTGCTCTGCGACGCTGATGGCGAGATCGCTGCCATGGTCTTTTGCAATCGAGTAGATCATCATGTCGAGAGGAGCAGTCCCGCCAGAACACGTGTAACGGTCTCGGTCAATTTCAAATAAAGTTGCTGTGACATCAAGGTCCGGAAAATCTTCGACAAATCCTTCGACATTTTCCCAGTGGATCGTGCAGCGATATTTTTCGAGCAGTCCAGCCTGGGCGAGAGCGATCGTGCCAGTGCAAACACTACCAAGCGCAACGCCGGCGTGGGCGTAATCACGCAACCGGCCGCTGGTTTTCCGATCACTGAAATTTTGCGCATTGAGTCCAGCACACACAAATAGAACATCAGCGTCGATGTTATCCAGGAGCGAGGCATCCGGCGTAATTGTTACTCCATTGCTGGCCCGGACTTCTCCTCCGTCGACGCTGAGTGTGTCCCATTCATAAAGCGCCTTCCCGCTCATGCGATTGGCCGCACGTAAAGGTTCAATCGATGACGTGAACGCCATCATAGAAAATTCCGGCAGAAGCAGAAAGTTGATTTTGTGGGTTTCGCGCCGTGTTTCGTTGCCGAACATATTACCTAGCCGATGTTTTTCATTCGCCTTTCAGTATAGCGAAGAATTACGCCGAATTCAGCGTGAATCGCCGGGTTCAGCAATACTGGATTTATATCGGATTGACGTCGAATGGGTAGCGCACGAGATTTTCGCACCCTGTCTAGGCGACAGGAAACTGATTCTCCAGTTTGACGCCTTCGCGCCTGCTGCCGGCGTTGATATCCGTCAGTGGACACAAACAAGGTGCGCAAAATTATGAGCGATGCGGAGTTGTATATTCGTGCTCTCGGTCGGGTAACGAATGTTGAGCGGGCCGAACAGAAGGACGGCGGCATGATCCATTTTTCACAGCTCGGCAGTAATGCGTTCGAGGCGCGCAGCTCGCATCTTTTCGAGATTGTGGCGCCAGCCCAAGCGCCGCCCATTCCTCGAGCCTCTTTTGGGCGGGTCCAATTTTGGTTCGATCATTGTTATCCGGCGACCAATCCAAAGGACTATTTGCTGCACTGCAGCGCAGTTTTCCATTCCGGAGCGTACTCTATGCAAGCTAGCAGTTATTGTTTTTGCGCGCGCTCGTTTCCAAGATTTACGTGCGCGTCAATCGTATCATTAACGCTGCATATTTGTTTCATCGAAATCAACGATAGTGACGAATAAATCACTGACATCATGGCGAGTTTGGTAAAATGATGTCGTTTCGGGAAAAGCACGGTCATTCAACTGCCTCCATCATCGCTAAGAGCGGAGAAGCAAAGGCGTCGCCAGTTCTTCCGGGAGGCAGCATCTGCATGCCCGAAACGATTGCCCCGTCATTAACGGGACGCCACAGAGGGGCGGTCTATCCGTCAATGGTTGGATGATGACGCAAGACACATTACCGCCGCCAGGTACGCCGGATATCGAAATTGCCCGAGCGGCGGCGATGAAGCCGATCTTGCCATTGGCTGATGATCGGCTCGGCATTCCTGCAGAGGCCCTCGTTCCCTACGGGCATCACAAGGCGAAGTTATCGCTCGAATATGTAACGTCAATTCAGAATCGCCCCAAAGGCAAACTCGTTCTCGTTACGGCGATTACCCCGACCCCTGCAGGTGAAGGCAAGACGACGACAAGCGTTGGCCTTAGTGACGGGCTCAACAAAATTGGTGTCAAGTCGATGGTCTGTCTGCGGGAGCCGTCACTTGGCCCATGTTTTGGTATGAAAGGCGGGGCCGCTGGCGGCGGACGGGCGCAAGTCGTTCCCATGGAAGATATTAATCTTCATTTTAATGGTGACTTTCATGCGATAACCTCAGCGCACAGCCTTTTGGCGGCGCTGCTGGACAATCATCTGCACTGGGGCAATGATCTTGGCATTGATCCGCGCCGCGTTAGCTGGCGGCGCGTTGTCGATATGAACGATCGGGCGCTGCGTAATATCACTGTGGGGCTTGGCGGCGCCGCCCATGGCGTGCCTCGAGAAAGTGGATTTGACATCACCGTCGCTTCGGAGATCATGGCGATCTTATGCCTTGCGACCGATCTTGCGGATCTGCAACGCCGCCTCGGCAATATCATTGTTGCGCGTAAATCGGATAAGTCGCCAGTGAGGGCTAAAGATCTGGGTGCTGACGGTGCTATGGCAGTGTTGTTGAAAGATGCATTTCAACCCAATATTGTACAGAGCATCGAAAACAACCTTGCTTTCATCCATGGTGGTCCGTTTGCGAATATCGCACATGGCTGTAGCTCGGTGATGGCGACGAAAGCCGCGCTATCGCTCGCTGATGTCGTGGTGACTGAAGCAGGGTTCGGCGCGGATCTCGGCGCGGAAAAATTCCTCAACATTAAATGCCGGCAGTCCGGTCTGCGGCCCGACGCGGTAGTTCTGGTCGCGACTATCCGTGCTCTAAAAATGCAAGGGGGCGTCAAGAAGGACGATCTTGGCTTCCCTGATGCCAAGGCTGTCGAACGCGGGGCCGTCAATATCAGACGGCATATCGAAAACCTAAAAAAATTCGGCGTCACGCCGGTGGTTGCGATCAACCATTTCGTGAAGGACACCGATGAAGAAATCGCGGTGCTTACCCGTATTTGTAAAGAAGAAGATGTGCGCGTCGCGGTTGCCAAGCATTGGGCTGGGGGCGGCGCCGGCGCGACGGAACTCGCAGAATTAGTAAAATCTCAGCTCGACGGCGATTCGCCGGAAGTTAAGCTTCTCTATCCGGACGAAATGCCACTTGCCGCGAAAATTGAAACAGTAGCGAGGGAAATCTATCGCGCGGACCACGTAGAGTTTCACTCTTCTGCGGTGCGCAGCTTAAAGGATTTCGAAAAACTCGGATACGGTAAACTTCCCGTTTGCATTGCGAAGACGCAGTCTAGTTTTTCAACAGATCCGGCAAAAGTTGGCGCGCCGACGGGGCACACGCTGGAAGTACGGGAAGCACGTCTTTCCGCCGGCGCAGGGTTTGTCGTGGCGGTGTGCGGTGACATCATGACCATGCCAGGCCTGCCAAAGAAGCCCTCGGCATTAAATATTGGTCTTGATCAAGATGGGCAGATTATTGGACTCGCCTGATACGCGAATCCTTCAGTTCGGCAGTGGAGCAGGCGAATGAGCGACGATGAAATCATCCTGAATGATCTGAACGACGGTGATCTCGTCGAACAAATGAAGGATGATTTGTATGATGGGATGGCCAAGGAAGTCCATGAAGGCACGCAGATTCTTCTTGATCGCGGCTGGGACGCCAATCAAATCCTGAGCGATGCGCTGGTCGAAGGAATGCGCATTGTTGGGATCGATTTTCGTGACGGCATTTTGTTTGTGCCCGAAGTTCTGCAATGCGCTGACGCCATGAAAGGCGGCATGGGACTGTTGCGGCCGATCCTTGCGGAGAGCGAAAATTCCGCCAGCACCGGGACCTATGTCATCGGCACAGTAAAGGGCGACATTCACGATATCGGTAAAAACCTGGTCGGCATGATGCTTGAGGGTGCTGGTTTTGAAGTCATTGACCTTGGCATCAACAATCCGGTCGAGAACTATCTTGAGGCAATTGACAAGCACCGGCCCAACATCCTTGGTATGTCCGCACTCCTAACAACAACCATGCCTTATATGGGCGTTGTCATTGAGGAACTCGACAAACGAGGCATCTTGAAGGAGCTCCCTGTAATGGTTGGCGGGGCGCCCCTCAACCAAGAGTTCGCCGATGCGATCAATGCGACATCTTACGGTCGCGACGCAGCGATGAGCGCCGAGCTCGCGAAAGCGCTGGTGGGTAAAAACTCCTGATGGTGGGAAGCGCAAACATGGATGATCGGCCAAAATGTTTGATAATCGCCTGCGGCGCGCTGGCGAAAGAAATTGTCACGCTGCAACGTCAGTTAGGGTTGCCAGACGATGCAGTGACACTGCAATGTCTGCCAGCGGATTTTCACAACACGCCAAACAAGATAGCGCCCGCTGTTGAAAGCATTCTCAAAAACAAGCGGCGCGACTTTGACATTGTTCTTGTCGGTTATGGCGAGTGCGGAACCGGCGGCGCCCTCGACGCTGTTTTGAAAAAGTACAATGCGACGCGCCTGCCCCATGCGCATTGTTATGAGTTTTTCTCCGGTTCGGCATTGTTTGAAGAAATTATTGAAGAGGAGATCGGCAGTTTTTTCTTGACCGACTATCTTGTGAAAAATTTTGACCGCTTGGTTGTCACAGGGCTTGGCCTAGACCGTTACCCGCATCTGCGCGACGCATATTTTTCAAATTACAAAAATGTTGTTTATCTGGCGCAAATCGAAGATCCGGTGCTAAAGCAAAAAGCGGCTGACGCTGCCGACCGGCTCGGCCTTAAACTCGTCTACAAATACGCCGGTTATGGCGATCTTGCGGTTGCAATAGAGTCGACCGCAAAGGGCGTCGCGCCGAATTATGGTCAGTTCCATGTACGCCGCTAGGTTATGGGCGAGCCGGCATTCGCGGCATTTGGAGCGCATCTATAACGCGGTGAACCCGGCAATCCTGGCCACGCTCCGGGGCGTAACCAAGTTGTTTGGGCGCCGCCTCGACGGACCGATCACGGCTTTGGAAGCGGCGGGAAAGGGATTCCTCTTCGACTGTCAGATGTGTGGCGATTGTACGTTGTCGAAGACCGGTATGACGTGTCCGATGAACTGCCCAAAGGCCATTCGTAACGGCCCATGCGGCGGCGTGCGCGAGAACGGCATGTGCGAAGTCAAGCCCGAGATGCGATGCATCTGGGTAGAGGCGTGGAACGGCG
>JAJFFY010000066.1 GCA_021776415.1 Hyphococcus sp. | reverse complement strand
CCCAATAATATTGTCCGAAGCTGGCGCGATCATGATTTATCTGTGCGAGAAGGTTGGCGATACATCGCTTTGGCCATCGGGGGCGCAACGCTATACAGCCCTTAAATGGATGTTCTGGGCCGCCGAACATTTCCGTCAGCCTGCACCGATTTATTTTGAAGAAAAAGTTATCGCGCCACTAATGGGAGCGAAAGAAAACACCGCTCGTATAGAGGAGGCTGACAGGCTCTTACAGCTTCATGGGCCGATCCTCGACGACCATCTTCGAGATCATGAATTTGTTCTAGGGGACGCTGTGACGCTGGCGGATTTCGACCTCGCCGCGCCCTTAAGTCAAATGCCGCGCAGCAACATTCCTTACGATAAATTTCCCAACATCATAAGATGGGCAAAAGCACTGAAAGATGGGGTTGAGGCTTGGCGAGTAAGTGGAACAGCACTTAACGAACGAATGGACAAAGCGCTAAACCCGCCAAACGGATAATACGCGATAAGGAACACAAACGGTTGCAGCACAACAAGGGAGGGTATTCAGAATTCCGTGTCATTTTTGTAGTTTAAATTTCCAACACGTCCTCTACCCTTCGGGCCATAACAGTGATTTCTTATCAAGTTTATTATTTGTGCCTGAGGTTCTCAATAAGCTGAGCGTCCACCCAAAAAATGTTGGCTTTTCCTTCGCCTAAATGTGTGTGAAAGAAGAAATATTTCCCGTCCGGCGTGACACTGCCATATGCATCATCATGTTCTGTATTTATGTCTCCTCCCATATTAATAGCGGGTCCCCACGAACCATCTTCCTGGCGAAAACTGATATATAAATCCGAAGCGCCGTACCCGCCTTCTCGTTCACTATCCCAAATCAAATAACTTTCATCTGGTGCGATAAAGGGGTGGGCTGTCCATTTGCCTGTGTTGACCACCGGGCCCATCTTTTTGGGCTTTTGGCGCTTGCCGTCTTTGAGCGTTGAAATGCGGATCACATCGCCGCTTTTGTAATCAACAAACACATAGGCGCCCCTCGCTGACGCCGACAGGCGCATAATGCCCCAATCCTCTCGCTCAAACATGGGTCCAAGGCTTTTTCGCTCTGACCAGCCGCTTCCAACACGCTCTTTGTAACCTTCCGCCATATGCATGCGCTTGCCATCAGGCGAAAATGCCACTTCACCGTCTCGCGTGAACTCGATATATTTTTTCCAGATATTGTTTTCCTGGCGGAAGCCGATAACGGTGGGCCGAGTGTAATTGCCGCCCCTTGTGGTGAAGTAAAATTCATGCATGCCGGGTGCAAAAACGCCTTCGAGTTCCCAAGCTTCAGTGGAAACAATACCCGGCGCAAACACCGCTGCTGTCATGCCCGGGGGCGTTTGCCCCATATAGGGGCCTTCAAGCACGGGAAAATCCCGGGCGTGGCTGCCGCTTGTGGTTGCCAGCGCTGAAAAAACCAGACCGATAAAAGCAAAAGCAGATTTCATCTTTTTGTCCTATTATTGCTTGGGCCTGAGGTTCTCAATAATCTGCGCATCCACCCAGAATATATCCATATTTTCGTAGTTGTCTGAGCCCATATTCCAATCGAAGAAAAGATACTTTCCCTTCGTCACTTTTATCCTTTGAATCTTCTAAACCGCTGTTTCAGGACTTCCTTACGCACCCTGTAAGCCGGGTCGTGGGTTCGGTTCCGGAGGAGCGGACCGGCAAGTTCTTCGTTCTGTCCATGTTCAACCACAAAAAAGACAGAGAATCTTCGCACCCACGGATCCGGATGGTGTTTAGCCGCCCATGCAAGCACCTCGACCGTTTTATGCTCCTGCCCCGGCATCCACCAAGCCAATGTGTACGGAATCTTAGTCGTTGTTCCTTCTTCAGCGGACGTAATCAATGCTTCAAAAAACGCGTTTTGAATGTCGGGAATGTGTTCCTCTACGTCTACCCAAAACTGGTCTTTTTTTTCTGCGAAGTCACTCTCTTCATAATGATTGAGCCTTGCATTCAAAGCGCCAAAAGCCAACGCAGTTTTCACCCGTTGTGCTTTCTCAGGATGGGTAAACAATCGCACAAGCACGTCGGGCGATGTGCCATCCAGAATCAGGTTGAGCACCAACGCTTCTTCGTTGGAAAAAATCGTCGTCATTTTCGTAGATTCAGATTCGTCAACATGTCCGCTGTCTGTTTCAGGTTCCTTCGGCGGGGACGACGGATCTGAATGGTCCATTTCAGCTGCGTACCGTTCGACAAACGCTGGCGGGTCGGCGAAAACCACCGGACGCGCACTCAATCCAGCCAATGCATGGACGAAAAATGCGACGACGACCATTGCGACAACGACCGTTGCAATGATTGAATTTTTAAATGTAAAACTGATGTTCATGGTTTTTCCTTACTCAACAAACGCAGGTAAGATGATATTTGAAACCTGATCCATGATTGTATCATCCCCGTCATGGCCGGTGATCACAATAATTAGCTCAAGGTCTTCAACCACGATTACGTATTGTCCGCCGCCGCCCCAAGCAAATGTGGTATCATAACTTTTGTCGCCAACCGCTATAGGCGTTTGATACCAAAAATAGCCGTAGCGATAGGCATCAGGCATCCAATCTTGCGTAGGCTTCACAAGCCCTCTGGTGGCCTTAGCTAAATAATCTGCGGAAATCAGTTGCTCGCCCTGCCATTTGCCTTTGTTGGTGACCAAGGCACCCCACTTGAGCATAGCGCGCGATGTCATGTTCACGCGCCAACCTGCTTCTGGCAGGCCACTAACGGCAGTCTGCCAGCGGTAATTCGTGATACCCATTTTGTCGAGAAGTTCACTTTTAATGAAATCTTTGGCCGTACCCGGCACAACGGCGTCAATGACTTGCATCACCAAGTTTGATTGCCCGCCGCCATATAAAAAGCTTTGAGACTCTGCGGTAATAGTCGCGCTATGCGCAAGATAAACCTGCACTTGGCCTTGGCCCTTTAACGCAGCGGGATTTTTCTCAAATTCTTCCCTTTGTTCATCGCTAATGCGAATACCGGAACTCATGGTCAATGCTTGGTGCAGGGTGATCAGTTCGGAGCCATCGACGAATTTTGTTGGATCGAGGTCCCTTAGGAAGCTGACCAAGGGCTTGTCCAAATCGGCCATGGTCAGATAACCCATCTGGATAGCGCGACCAAGCGCCAGACTGGTGTAGGCTTTAACAGCTGACGCTTGGCCGTGGGCCAGATTGATGCGACCGCGCTTATAATAGGATTCAAACAGAAACTTGCCCTTATGGGCGATAAGCAGGCTGTCGTAGTCACCATGATTATTGTCGGCGATCTCCTGAGCCAGCTTAACAATCATGTCTTTATTGCCGCCATCGACGCCTAGTTCGCCCACTGAAATACCGTCTTTTCTGTCAGTTGGCGCTGCATCGATGAAGGCTTTGTCGAGATACGGAACATCCCTGAATGACAACTCGGCTTCAGCGGCTGTGGCCTGCGGCGCGAGACCATTATTTTCTTCGGCGCCTGCTGCGGCAACGCTGCCAAAACTGCTTAACAGAGCGACGGTGAACAGACTTTTGAGTTTCGAGCTGACAGTCATATTATTCTCCTAGAACACTTCATTATTTTATCTTTCTATAAGTGCAACAAATCACTCACTTTTCAGCTGTGATAACCATTTTATGCCGCGTGTTACGGTCTCAGGGAACGCGGTGTGATGGTTAGAATCTTCAATTATCTCAAGCCCAGTAAGCGTTAAACCTGCCTGACTTCTACGCTGCAGCACCGACACAAAGTCTTTAGTGACACCCATCCTGTTTTTTTCCAGTTCGCCTATGGACACAAAAACATTTGCGTTGAGGTCTTTTTGCTTGGGCGCCATTTTTGCTTCGAGCTCATCAATATATTTCACGCTTCGCTCACTGAAAGCTGGACTGCCAAAAATATAATGTTTGAAGGTATCCGGCTGCGCCAACAAAACATACGCGCCAAATGCTCCGCCTAGAGAATACCCGAAATAAGTACGTTCACCGGGGGCCGCCCGATAGTTATTTTCTACATATTTGATAACATCATCGCGGATGAATGATAGGTGATTGCTGGCTTCCCCGGTTGGGACTTCAGCCGTTTTTGACTTTGAAACCGTATAATCCCGAAATCTGCTGGCATGCGCCACTTCACCTTCGACGTCTTTTTGCCAGGATATTCCGACCAAAATAACATTTGGCATCAGATACTCTGTGGAACCGGATAGCATATCCATGTGCCAGATGGCGTCTCCCGTATAAATCACAGGATATTTTACGTCGGTATTTTCCAAATACCCCTCTGGCAATTTAATATAGAGCTCATATTGCCTGTCAGATTTGGTGTCCTGGATGGGCACTACCTGTGTTCTCGGCATTTCGTATGGTTTTGACTCGCTGGCCTCAACACTGACGAAAGGCAGTAAAAGCAAGAAAACTAAAGCAGCAATTTTCTTCATGATGTTCCCTCATGATTTTGACAAGCATGTCTGCCTTCAGGTCGAAACCTCGCCGCGTGTATGCATATATAGGTAGATATACAAAGGAATTGCGATGAGGCGTTCCGCTCATAAGTTAAAGCGTGAGGTTGTAACAGTTCTCATTTGTGAGTGAATTTTGGGCTTTGCCTGCCACCTGTTTTAAATTTTTGTGATGGCTTTGATGGTCTTTCGGCCGACGCCGTTCTTGCGATTGCCAGAACCATCAGTTTGCAAATGGGCCGCCATTTCGGCTTGCAGCGCCGCCTCGGTCAATTGCTTGACCAACGGCGTTAAGATGCCGTCCTTGCCAGTCAGGCTCTATCCATCCTGTAAGCAGCCAGGGCTGCATCAAAATCAAATTCGTCTCGCATGTCTCATTCCTTTTCTTCAGTTTAAAGAAATGACACGGAATCTCTAACGCTCCCCAACAAGGGCTGCAATCCAATTGTCGACAACACCAAAGTTGTTCAAACCTACCGAACTTACGTCTACACCCCTTAAGGCTGAGCCCTGGGTCGGTAGGTTTTTGATTCGTGGTTTGACGGATACGAGATGGCGCAGCCGTTCCGCCGCCTCCCAATTCATGCCCCGAATGCTCATCCAAAATTTGCAAAAACAATAGGGTGATAGAGAACAACCAAACACTGGGCTGAAATTTATTAATTTATCTAATTGCTTATATGATTGTTGGTGCGGCCGAGAAGACTCGAACTTCCACGGGTTGCCCCACAGCGACCTCAACGCTGCGCGTCTACCAATTCCGCCACGGCCGCAAGCCAGTTAGCGAGCGGCGGGAATAGCAAATGGCAATCCGGTTGGGAAGCCTGAAATTGCGGGAAAATTGGCGCGCCGCCTGTGTGGCGTGCTCACACCGGGCCATCGCCCTGGCGGGGGTTAACAAACGCCCCCTCCCAGCCATTCTCGCCCCCGCTGACAAGCCCGCTTGGCGTTTGCACTCATCGGCGCCAAATGGGATAAATGCGCACGATCCTGCGAATGAGAGTCCAATTCCGTGAACAGCCCCCGGTTAAACCACCCGCCTGCCCTTGCCGGCCTGAAAACGCCGACGCCGGCGCAATGGGCGGTCTCGCATGGTTATATCGACTACGATGAGGCGGTCAGCGCGATGGAGGCCCGCGCCGCCGCCATCCGCGCCGGCGAGGCCCCGGAACTGGTTTGGCTGTTAGAGCATCCCCCGCTTTATACGGCGGGAACCGGGGCGAAGCCTGACGATCTGCTGGCGCCGGACCGGTTCCCGGTGTTCAAGGCCAGCCGCGGCGGGCAGTACACCTATCACGGCCCCGGACAGCGGGTCGCTTATGTGTTGCTGGATCTGGAGCAGCGCGGCAAAGACATTCGCCGCTTCGTGTTCGGGCTTGAGGAATGGATTATCGAGACCTTGGCTGAGTTCGGCGTCCGCGGCGAGCGTCGCGAAGGCCGTGTCGGCGTCTGGGTTGACCGCACCGCGCCGGGCGGGCCGCTGCGCGAAGATAAAATCGCCGCGATCGGCGTGCGCATCCGGCGCTGGGTCTCGTTTCACGGCATCTCCATCAATGTCGAGCCCGAGCTTTCCCATTTCACCGGCATCACGCCCTGCGGCATTGACGAGGCCGGTCTCGGCGTCACCAGCCTGGTCGATCTCGGCCTGCCGGTGACCCTCGATGATATGGATGCGGCGCTGAAGACCGCTTTTGAAAAAACCTTCGGCGCCGTGACCGACGCCGCCGCGCCGTAATGAGGCAATCGGGTCGCGCCATCCGGATGGCGATAATCACTGCGCGCGCGCGGTGGCCACATTAAAGCTGATTAATCTTTTCTTCAGGGCCAAAATTACAAAGGAATTAGCAACTTCTCGACGTTTTCCTGTATTATTGGTCAAGATCGACTGAATGTGAGGCAACTACGATGACTGCGAACTATCTAGCGACCCTGCTGGCCGGCGCCGGCGCGCTGGTTTTTGCCGGCGGCGCATTTGCCCAGAGCCCGGAAGCGGACGCCGAGATCGAGCAGGTTGCGGTTCCCGAATTGCTCCCGACTGTGCTCGCCGCCGAGCCTGCCCCAACCCAAACCGCAGGCGCCGATCAAGACGCTCCGGAGGCGGCCGCACCGCTCAGCGAAGACGAAGTCGCGGACATGCTGAATTCGCGCCAGCAACTGCAACAGACATTCACTTTAAAACGCACCATCGACGGCAATATTGTCGAGACAGAAAAACGCACCGTCACCTATTCGCGCAACCAGCCCTATCGCGAGACTGAAGCCGGACGGACGGCGCTGCAAAAACTGCAAGCTGAATTTGACGGAGAGCTCCTGACCCGGACGGAAGCCTTCGAAGAGGCCAGGCTTGATTTCACCATCGCTGACGCTGACCGCAATGGCGCTATGACCGCCGATGAGTTCATCGCTCTGGTCACCAGCTGGCGGGAAAACAACGCAAGGCAAGCCGAAGCGCCAACCCAGGAAGTCGCACGCCAGCGCCAATTCGAAGCCTTCCTGCTTGACGTTAATCCCGAAGCCGCGCGCGAGCAGAACCAGACCTATGTCCGGGAAAAATTCGCCTTCATGTCCGGCGCATCGCCAACCGTCACGCGCGAAGATTATATCCGCGAATATCTTCTCGACTTCGACGCGATGGATGCGGACAAAGATACGCTGCTTAAGGGAATGGAATTGATGCGCTTTCGCGCGCTCAATCGCGGCGAAGCGCTTGAGATGTAGGCGCCTTGCCTATGCCCCGTCCACCAAGCGCATAAACTCTGCAACCGCATTAAAATCTTTTTGCAATTGTTGCTCGCGGGCTTTTGCCTCCGCGTCGGCGCCCCATGTTTGCTCCTGAAAATGCTCATCAAGCCGCGAGGCGGCAAATATGTCGTCCGCCGGCCAGGCGCCTTTCCATAGCGCCAGAGCGAGAACCGCCGAGCCTGATATTTTTGTCGCCGTATAAATGCCGAACAACATCAAAGCCGCCGGCCCCTCGAGCGCGCGCCGGATCTGGCTAACCGCCACGTCCGGTTGAGCAACCGCAACGACGCCGCAGGCCAGGGCGAGCGGAGCGCCAAATTCGCGGTCCAGCCATTCAATATAGGGGTCCCAGATTTGCCTTTGACGCTCAACCAACGCCGCCGGGGTCTCAGCGCGATAACACAATAGATCCGAGCCCAGATAGTTGAGAATTTCAGCGCGCCATTCAGCGCCCCCCGCCTCACCGGCGTCTATGGCCGTGCTAAGCAATGTCGTCAGCGGCATTGTCTGGCGTTCAATAAACTCGCCTTGCGCATCCCACTCCGCCGCTACTGCGGCGGCAAGGCCATCCGTGGGCGCGATAAGCGCGGCGCGCGCAGGCGTGCGCGCCTGGCGGCCATCGAGCATAACGCCGTAGCCCTCGCCCTGCGGCATTGATGAAACGACTTTATAGATACGCTTTATACGGACCGGATCGCTCACCCGTGCAGATCTTCAGGCCACTGACAGGTTGCGCGGGCGTCAAACGAGAAGAACTTCCATGTCTCCGCCATATGACCGGTCAATGGCGCGCTTAGCGTCATCTTGCGCCCGGTTTTTGGATGCGGAAACGTCATCGAACGACAGAAAAGATGCAGCTTGCCAGATACGCCCTCAATATGGGCCGCCTCGCCGCCATATTTTCCATCGCCAACCACCGGACAGTCAATCGCCATCGCATGAACCCGCAGCTGGTGGGTGCGCCCGGTGATCGGTCGCATGGCGAGAAAGGCGACCGGTCCCGCATCCTCAAGCACCTGATAATCGGTGGTCGCCATTTTTGCGCCTTCGCCTTCCGCGGCGACAACACGTTCGGCATCACCGTCCTGGCGCCGCACCATGCGCTTGGCGATCGGCATATCGATGGTCCCCTCGCGCGGACGGGGAACGCCCGCGGTCAGCGCCCAATAGGTTTTTTCAACATCATGGCCTTTAAACGCCTGTCCGAGCTTTTGAGCTGCAAGACGGGTCTTTGCGACCAGCATCAACCCGCCGGTATCTTTATCAAGCCGATGCACCAGGCGCGGTTGCTCGCCATCAGTTGCAAACGCCGCCAGCATGGCGTCGAGATGGCGGCTGGTTTTTGTGCCGCCCTGGACCGCCAGTCCAAACGGTTTGTTGAGAGCGATGATTTCATCATCTTCAAACAACACCATCTTTCTGAGTTCCGCCGCATCTTCCGGGCTTACCTTGGTTTGCCGCGGCTGACGCGGCTCTGGCGCATCGTCGGACAATGGCGGGATGCGCACATCCTCGCCGGTCTCAAGGCGCCGGTTTGATTTGACGCGGCCGCCGGCGACGCGAACCTGGCCTTTGCGTAAATACTTCTCCAGCTCGCCATGACGCACCAACGGGAAATGCACCTTGAACCAGCGGTCAAGGCGCATGCCGTCCTCATCTTGCGTTACGGTTTTCTTCTGTACACCGCTCATAAAATTTGCCTGCCCAGTCCCAGCCCGCCGAGCAGTCCGGCAATAGCCAGAAAAATCGACGCCAATAAATAAGCCGCAGCAATCATCACTGTGCGGTCGCGATAAAGCGTGACAACATCAAGCGAGAATGTCGAAAAGGTGGTGAAGGCGCCAAGCAGGCCAACCGTCAAAAACATACGCATAGCCGCGCTATGGGGCTCGGTTCGCGACAGCCAGACAATCAGCAGACCCATGATAAACGAGCCCGATATATTGGCGATGAGCGTTCCCCAGGGGAAATTCGGGCCCAATAAATGGAGCGCCGCGCGCGACACCCCGTGACGGGCCATAGCGCCAATCGCGCCGCCCGCCCCGACCGCCAGCCAGATAGTTCCGCCACTCATTTCTTAATCCTCATCAGCGGCATCAGGATTAACCCTAAAAATGATTGATCCTCAACACCTTGCAAGCCGATTTTCATATCCGGACGACGCTCCGCCGGGCTGCGCGAGGCAAATACCCGGTCCCATAGGCTTAAAAGCGATGCGTAATTGGAATTGGTGTCGCGATCAATCGCATGGTGGTGAATCCAGTGGATTGACGGCGTCACCATGATCCGCGACAGCCCCGCTTCAAACGCCTTCGGCAGGCGCAGGTTTGAATGATGAAACACCGCGCTGCAAAGCAGTAAGATTTCAAAAATAATCACCGTCGTGAGCGGCAGCGCCAGAACCATGATCGGGATCAACCGCAACGCCGCCGACAGGATAACCTCGCCGAGGTGAAAGCGCAGCGCGCTTGTGGTGTCGAGAAACTCATCACGATGATGAACTTCATGCAGCCGCCACATCCACGGGACGCGATGATAAGCGCGGTGAAGCCAATAGGTCCAGATATCGAGAAGCACAAGATCAACGGCAAGCACTGCGAGCGCAACTGCACCCATGGTCATCGCGTCCGGGCGTTTCCAGATCAGATGGTTGACGCCCCATGCGGTCAACGGCGCAACGATAAACGGCGCAGCGAGAAACACGATCAGCCATAGACCTGCATTGCGAAACAGTCGCGCCTTTGAGCTTGGCGGCGGCGCAGCGGCGGCGAGGCGTTCGGCGATAAAAAAGCCCGCGAACCACACGCCGACGATCGCCGTTTTCGCGGCAAGAAGAGTTTCTAGCGTCATTTCAGAGGGCCGCCCGGTCGTTACTTTTATTCATTATCTTGTTGTTTCTCGCGGCGTTTACGCGCCCAATAGTCAAGGCGCTTGGCAATTTCCTTGTCAAAGCCAAAGGACGTGGGCTGGTAGAATTGTTGTCGCTCCATGTCAGGCGGAAAGTAGTCCAGCCCGGCAAAGCCATCATCCATGTCGTGATCATAGACATAGCCATCGGAATAGCCGAGCGACTTCATCAGTTTTGTCGGCGCGTTCATCGCATGCGGAGGCGGCGCCAGCGATCCGGTCTCGCGCGCGGCGGCCTTGGCTTTTTTGAACGCCACATGAGACCGGTTCGATTTTGGCGCGCTGGCGAGATAGGTCACCAGCTGTCCGATGGCAATCTCGCCTTCCGGCTGGCCGAGAAATTCATACGCATCCTTTGCCGCAACTGCCATAGGGAGCGCCTGCGGGTCTGCATTGCCAACGTCTTCTGAAGCGATAACCACAAGGCGGCGCAATATAAAGCGCGGGTCCTCGCCGCCGACCAGCATCCGCGCCGCCCAGTAAAGCGCGGCATCCACGTCTGATCCACGTATCGATTTTTGCAACGCGCTGGCGAGATTATAATGCGACTCCTCGCCCTTGTCGTAGATCGGCGCACGCCGCTGAACGATTGAGCCAAGCTCGCCCGGTTCAATGGCGGCGCGCTCCGGCGGTTCGGCAAACAGCTCCTCGGCGAGATTGAGCACAAACCGGCCATCGCCATCGGCCATAACCCGCAACGCCGCGCGCGCCTTGTCGGTAAGCGGCAGCTTGCGCCCCTCCTCCGCCTCGGCGCGAGCGAGCAGCATCTCCAGCGCCGCATCATCAAGCCGCACTAGCGTAAACACCTGCGCCCGCGAAAGCAGCGCCGCGTTCAACTCAAAAGACGGGTTCTCTGTGGTGGCGCCGATCAGCGTGATCAATCCGGATTCCACATGCGGCAGGAAGCCGTCCTGCTGGGCTTTGTTGAAGCGATGAATTTCATCAACGAATAATAACGTCCCCCGACCCGCCATGCGCCGCGCCTTGGCGCGCTCGAACACTTTGCGAAGGTCAGCGACGCCGGAGAACACCGCGGAAATCTGCTCAAAGTCGAGATCGCCATGATCGGCCAGCAACCGGGCAATGGTGGTTTTGCCAACCCCCGGCGGTCCCCAGAAGACGATCGAGGAAAGCCGTCCGGCATTCAGCATACGCTGTAAAGGCGCACCCTCGCCGAGGAGATGGTCCTGGCCGACAACCTGATCAAGCGATTGCGGACGCAAACGGTCTGCAAGCGGGCGCGGCGCGTCTTTTTCTAATCCGGCGGATTGAAAAAGATCGCTCATGGGTGTCAGCGGCCGACGCGCCAGGGCACTATGCGCCCGCCAGTATCGACCTCAAGCTCCCAACTGCGCGCCGGTGTTCCGATTTCACGGGCAAGATCAGCGGCATTGTTGATGGCCTTGCCATTGACCGAGACAATCTTGTGTCCGGGACGCAAACCGCGGCGGGCGGCGAAAGAGCGCGACTGCACCTCGGCGACGACAACGCCACTCGACAGCGGGTCGAGCCCCAGCTCCTCAGCATAGCGTGGGGAAAGATTATCGACCGTGACGCCGTTGAGCGGATGATTGCCTTCCAACGCGCGCGGGTCACGCGCCGGGGTTTCCGGCGGCAGGCCCAGTTCAACACTGGCGCGGCGAAGCTTGCCGCCTCTAATATAAGCCACATCGGCAAGCGACTTTTCAGCCATGACGCCGACCCGGTAATGCAGCGTTTGCGCGTCATAGACCGGCTGTCCATCAACTTCGACAATCACATCGCCGGGTTTGATGC
Organism: Hyphococcus sp.; assembly: GCA_021776415.1. GTDB lineage: Bacteria > Pseudomonadota > Alphaproteobacteria > Caulobacterales > Parvularculaceae > Hyphococcus. Next base: position 3,109 of record JAJFFY010000066.1, on the reverse strand, counting down.
CGGCGCTGTCGGCCGGGCCCCGCTCCCAGATATCATCGACGATGGCGCCGGCGGGGCGGTCAAGCTTTAACGCCTTGGCGATGTCGGCGGTCACGGTGCTGGTCGAGGCGCCAATCCACGGGCGCACCAGCGCGCTGCCGTCAATGGCGGATTTGATCACCTGTTGCACCAGGCGCGAGGGGATCGCAAAGCCAATGCCGTTAGAGCCGCCCGAGCGCGAAAAGATCGCGGTGTTGACGCCAACCAGGCGGCCTTGCGTGTCGACCAGCGCACCGCCGGAATTACCGGGATTGATGGCCGCATCGGTCTGGATGAAAAACTGATAGTCGGAGACCGAGACCGCCGTGCGCGCTAGCGCCGAGATGATGCCATTGGTCACCGTTTGACCGACGCCGAAGGGGTTGCCGATCGCCAGCACAACGTCGCCGACCTGCAACCCATCGGAATTGGCGAAAGAAAGATATTGCAGCGGCTCGCCAGTATCGATTTTCAAAACCGCAAGATCCGTCTGCGGATCAGCTAGCACAAGCTCAGCGCTGAACTCGCGCCGGTCATTCAGAACGACCTTGATCTCCGTCATCCCCTCAATGACGTGATTATTGGTGACGATGACGCCCTCGGGGCTGACGATCACGCCAGAACCGAGCGAGTTTTGCACGCGCTCGCGCGGGGTGCTGGACCGACCGCCGAAAAAGCGCTCAAAAAACGGATCGCCGGCAAACGGGCTGCGCTGTTTGACGACGCGGCGGGTATAAACATTGACGACCGCAGGCGCCGCGCGCTCAACGACCGGCGCGAAAGACAGCCTGACCTCGGACATCGATTCGGGAACCATCCGCGGCGCCGGCGCAATCGCGTCGCCCTGCATATCCTCAATATCATCGCTTTCAGCCGGGGCCGGCTGGGCGCAGGCGGTCGAAAAGGATAAGGAAACGGCGGCAAGCGCCAACAGAAAAATTCGTGACATCGTACGCATCCTCCAAACAAAAAGAACGCGCAAGGATACCATCCCGCGCGTTCTCAATTCAATCATTCACGCCCGCAAACCCCGCAGGCAGAACGCTTATTCTTCGTCGTCATCATCCTCTACGCCGATAACCGGGCCAGAATCCTTGCCTTTGGCGCTGACGTCGCGATCGACAAATTCGATGACCGCCAGCGGCGCGTTATCGCCATAGCGATAGCCCGCTTTCATGATGCGGATATAGCCGCCGTCCCGGTCTGCAAAACGAGGCCCGAGCGTTTCAAAAAGCTTCTTCGCCATATCCTTATCGCGGATGCGCGACACGGCGAGACGGCGCAAATGCAAGGCGCGGCCTTCATCGGCTTTGGCGTGCTTGGCCAGCGTCACCAGCCTTTCGACAATCGGGCGAAGCGCTTTGGCCTTCGGCACCGTCGTGGTGATTTGCTCATGCTTGATGAGCGCGCAAGCCATATTGGCGAACAGCGCTTTGCGGTGTTCGTGGGTGCGGTTCAGTTTACGGTGTGCCATCCCGTGTCGCATGGCTTTATCTCCCTACGCTGTTCTTAGAGCCATTTTACAAACGGCTCTAAGCATAATTATTTCGTCATGTTTTAAAACGGAAAACCGGTTTCCACTTTTCCTAAAACACTCAGCTAGTCAGGTTTACTCGTCAAATTTCTTGGCCAGTTCTTCAATATTGTCCGGCGGCCAGTCCGGCACGTCCATACCCAAATGCAGTCCGAGTGTGGCCAACACTTCCTTGATCTCGTTCAAGGACTTGCGGCCAAAGTTCGGTGTGCGAAGCATTTCCGCTTCGGTCTTTTGAATGAGATCGCCGATGTAAACGATATTGTCGTTTTTCAGGCAATTGGCTGAACGAACGGACAATTCAAGCTCTTCAACCTTGCGCAACAGCGCCGGGTTAAACGGCAATTCTTCGCGCGCTTCAGTGCCGGTGTCTTTGGTCGGTTCATCGAAGTTGATGAAGACCTGAAGCTGGTCTTGCATGATGCGCGCAGCATATGCAGTGGCGTCTTCCGGCGAGATCGATCCGTCGGTCTCGATATCCATGATCAGGCGATCATAATCGAGAACCTGGCCTTCGCGGGTGTTCTCGACACGATAGGCGACGCGGCTGACCGGGCTGTAGAGACTGTCGATCGGAATAAGGCCGATCGGCGCATCTTCCGGGCGGTTCTGTTCTGCTTGTGCGTAGCCCTTGCCGGTATTGACCGTCAGCTCCATGCGCAGCGATGCGCCCTCATCGAGGTGGCAGATGACATGGTCTTTGTTGAGAATTTCAATCGCCGACGTCTCTTCAATGTCGGCGGCGGTCACCAGTCCCGGCGTGTCGCGCTTCAAGATCAGACGGCGCGGGCCTTCGCTATGCATGCGCAAGGCGAGCTGCTTCACATTAAGGACAATGTCAGTGACGTCTTCACGCACGCCCGGAATTGATGAGAATTCATGCACAACGCCGTCAATCTGCACTGACGTAACGGCCGCGCCCTGCAGCGACGACATCAAGATGCGGCGCAGGGAGTTTCCGAGGGTCAGGCCAAAACCGCGTTCCAGCGGCTGGGCGATAATCGTCGCCTTGCACGCCGCGTCGACGCCGGGCGCGACTTCAAGCTTGGTCGGGCGGATCAATTCCTGCCAGTTTTTCTCAAGTACGTTTGATAGGTCCATGGTCGGGTCGCTCTCTCGGGTGAAAATTCCAGTTAGACGCGGCGGCGTTTGCGCGGGCGGCAGCCATTATGCGGGATCGGCGTCACATCGCGGATAATCGACACCGTCAGGCCGACCGTTTGCAGCGCGCGCAACGCGCTTTCGCGGCCCGAACCCGGACCGCGCACAGCAACGCTCACGGTCTGCATGCCGTGATCCATCGCTTTTTTACCGGCGTCTTCGGCTGCAAGCTGAGCAGCATACGGCGTCGACTTGCGCGAGCCTTTAAAGCCCATGGCGCCGGCGGACGACCAGGAAATTGCATTTCCCTGCTCATCGGCGATGGTGATCATCGTGTTGTTGAACGACGCATTGACGTGAACCACGCCGGTCGAGATATTTTTCCGCTCACGGCGCTTAACGCGCGCTGCCGGTGTTTTAGCCATTGAGGTTAATCCCTATTTCTTCTTGCCGGCG
>JAJFFY010000065.1 GCA_021776415.1 Hyphococcus sp. | reverse complement strand
GGCGCGACGAGGCGGAAAAAATAACGCGGACGCGACGACCGGACCTCTGGGAGAGGTTTTTAGCTGACGGTCCTATCCGGCGCGACAAAAACAAGGAACCGAAACGATGAACATCATCGAGCAGCTCGAAAAAGAGCATATTGAAGAATTAGGCAAGCAAGTGCCGGAATTTGCACCGGGCGATAACGTGCGCGTTAATGTCAAAGTCAAGGAAGGCGAGCGCGAACGCATCCAGGCGTTTGAAGGCGTCTGCATCGCGCGCAAGGGCGGCGGGCTCAATGAGAGCTTTACGGTCCGCAAGATTTCGTTCGGCGAAGGTGTTGAGCGGGTGTTCCCGATCTACTCGCCGCTGGTCGATAGCATCGACGTCATCCGCCGCGGCAAGGTCCGCCGCGCGAAACTCTACTATCTGCGCGAACGTCGCGGGAAGTCGGCGCGGATCAAAGAAAAGGTCGATCGCCGCGGCAAGAAATCCGCGAAGTAAGGCGAGCGAAAATCAGGAATTTGAAAACGGCCCTTCGGGGCCGTTTTTTGTTGGCGGCGCTTATTGCGAATGCTCAAAGGCGGCTGACTTCGATCAATTATCTTCCATCGATGTTACGCATAAACGTTCTATACACCGTCTTGCTCTGACACTTAGCATGATGCAAATTTCGTTTTGAATAATAGAGAAGGCCGACATGTCACAAGCGTCAATTGAGAAGCGAACCACCTGGATAACGATTTCAGTTTTTGTGCTTATCGCCACAGCTCTCAGCGTAGCCCCACATTATGCAATTGTGAACTTCAGCCCGGCGAGCAGATATGTCGGCGCGCTAATGTGGACGCCTGCCATCGCCGCATTTTTAACGTTGAAAATCAGGGGTCGCAACATCTCGTCCCTGCCGTGGAAATGGGGCAAATGGAAATATCCTATCAGGGCGTATTTCACCCCTGTTCTCTACGTCGCGATTGCATATAGCCTGGCATGGACCTTTGGCTTCGGCGACATAATCAATACGACGACCGTCGAAGAGTGGTCACGGGAATTGGGGTTGGGATCCTTCGCCCCCAATATCACCATTATTGTGATGATTGTGTTGCTGGCGACGATAGGGTTCTTGAAGGCTGGCGCGACGGTTTTGGGCGAAGAAATAGGCTGGCGCGGCTTTTTCATCTGGGAACTTCGAAAGGTGCTTCCTTTTGGCGGCGCCGCCATCGTCTGTGGTTTGATTTGGTCACTCTGGCATTGGCCGATCATCCTCTATTATGGCGGCGGAAACTTCGCATTCCAAATGGCGAACTTCACACTGACACTCGTGAGCATGTCAGTCATCATGACCTATTTCACATTTAAGTCCGGCAGCATGTGGCCAGCCGTAATGTTCCACGCCGCCCATAATATCTACATCCAAAAAATATTTACGCCGATAACCATCAACAACGAACACACAAGCGTTTGGCTCGACGAATTCGGGATGATGGTTCCCATCATTGTCACATTATTCGCGCTGTATTTCTGGCGCGCCGCGAAGGCGGAGGGGTTATAGTTGGCGCTTTGCCGTTTAATGTTTATTCGCCAAAACGAAGCGTTTCGCTCATCACCGCCACACCGGCCTCATCGTTGATCGTGACGGCGACGTCACCGGCGCCCCAGTCAATATCAATCACGCCGTAATTGACGTCATAATACATTTTCGAAATGCGGTTCGGCCCCGGCTCAACCCAGGTCTCGCCCGACTCGGTGCGCCATTTCGATGCGGGAAGGTTGAGCGACGATGACGTCGCCTCGAACAATGGGCGATCGTTGACGCCTTGCTTGCGATAGAGCGACGCCGAGTGGCGATCGCCGGATAGGATAATCAGATTGTCCGCATCCGTCTCATCAATTAACGCGTAAAGCCGGCCGCGGTCTGCGGGCAGCATTTTCCATCCCTCCCAGCCATGACCGTCAGCAATAATCTGCACCGACGAGACGAGGAGCCGTAAATCTGCGGGCTTTTTCAACTCCGCTTTCAACCACGCCCATTGCGCATCGCCGAGCATGGTTTTTGAAGGGTCGGGATCGGGCATATAGCGCTCCTTGCCTTTTGCGCCCCGCTCATCCGTCCGCTTCAACGGCGAGCGAAAATACCGCGTATCGAGCATTATAATCTGAACTTGCCGGCCGTCCTCGCCGCCGATCATCCATGAGCCATATATGCCCGGCCGCGCGCGGCGTGGGTCATCTTTCGGCAGCGCCCAGACATATTCAAACAACGCCTCTGATTGCTGTTTGAACGGATAGTCGCCGCCGCCGTCATTGGCGCCGTAATCATGATCGTCCCACACCGTCAGCATCGGCGCGGCGGCGCGGGCGCGCGAGAAAGGCTCGGACTGCGCGAGCCGCATATAGGCCGCCTTCAGCGTCGGCAGTGAAGGATCGTCAAACCACACATCGCCATAAACATTGTCGCCAACATAGAGTATCAGATCCGGGCTCTCGGAAGCGAGCTGATCCCAGATCGATTGATCTTCATTTTGTTGGGCACACGATGCAAAGATAATCCGTGTCAGGGTTTTATCGACGTCAAGCAATGCAGCCGGCATTGGAACGGCGCGGATGGCCCCGTCCGGCGCTTCGGGAGCAATATTATCGGCGGCGGCCATGCCGAGCTTGCCTTCGTGCTGGTAAATACTCGAACACCCCGCAAGCGCCGCAACAGCCATGCCTAAAAATATCTGTTTTAACATTGCCACCCTCCACATTATCCCGATGAATTTAACGCACTACACCAGACGCACGCCCAACCGTTCAAACAATGCAGCGTCTTTATCCCGACCCGGATTATTGGTTGTCAGCAATTCATCGCCAATAAAAATTGAGTTTGCCCCGGCAAGCAAGCACAGCGCCTGAGCTTCGTCGCTCATATTCTCGCGCCCGGCAGAGAGCCGCACATAAGACGTCGGCATCAAAACCCGGGCGACCGCAATCAGCCGGGCGAATTCAATGGCGGCAATCGGCTCAGCGCCGCCGAGCGGCGTGCCCTCAATCGGCATCAGCGCGTTGATGGGGACCGATTCCGGCGGCGGCGTCATATTGGCGAGCGCGAGGAGAAACCCGACCCGGTCCTCCGCGGCCTCGCCCATGCCGACAATGCCGCCGCAGCAAACTTTCATGCCGGATTTGCGCACCCGCTCCAACGTATCAATGCGGTCTTCAAACGTTCGTGTCGAGACCATGCGGGTGTAATATTCCGGCGACGTGTCGATATTATGGTTGTAATAATCTAGGCCGGCCTCGCTAAGCTGGACAGCTTGCTCGTCCGACAACATGCCAAGGGTCATGCAGGTCTCAAGGCCGAGCGCTTTTACCTCTCCCACCATCTCACACAGCGCTGACATGTCGCGGTCCTTTGGAGAACGCCACGCCGCGCCCATGCAAAAGCGTGATGCTCCTTCTGCCTTCGCGCGTTTCGCCTCGGCAAGTACCGTTTCGGACCCCATTAGTTTTGAAGCTTTAAGCCCGGTCTTGAAATGCGCCGACTGGCTGCAATAGCCGCAATCTTCGGGGCAGCCGCCGGTTTTAATCGACATCAATCGCGAGGCCTGAACTTCGGTTGGATTGAAATTCTGACGGTGGATTTGCGCCGCGCGAAAGACCAGCTCCGTAAAGGCGAGCGCCATCAGGGCTTCAATATCCTCGCGCGTCCAAATCCGCGCGCGCGCGCCAGCCCTCAAATCGCCATCCATAAAAAAATCCCTTCGCAGCGCGCCAACATACTACGCCGCGAAGGGATCGTCACCACCGCGAAGGGTGATGATTTGGTTCGCGTTTACTCGACGCTGATCGCACCAACCATATTGGGGTGGAAGGTGCAGACATAATCGCCAGCGCTAGTATCGGCTTCGATGGTCAGCGAAAATTCATCGTCCGTCTCCATCAACCCGGAATCCCACGCGCCGTCTCCCGCCGTTGCGGTGTGGGGAACGACGTCTTTGTTTATCCAGACGATGGTGTCGCCAACAGCGGCGTTGACCTCAGCCGGGAAAAACTCAAAGCCGCGTATTTCCACCACATGGGTTTCCGCCGACGCTGATGTCGCCAGCGAGAAAACACCGCCGGCGATGAGAGCGATGAGGCCGACCAAAACTGCCGACCGTATCACTTTAACGCGTTGGCTTGTCGCCGCGGCCATTATTTGCCCAGCTTTTTAACAAGCTTTTCTGCATGGCCTTCATGGGTTTTGAAGGTCACCAAGGCGGTGCGGAGAAATTGCTTGAACTCTGCGTTTTGCGCTGCCGGAATGAACGTGCTTTCAACAGTTTTGTTGACGAACTGGTGATAGGAAAGCTCGTTTGCCGCATAGGCCCGGTCAAACGCTACGCCTTTCAGAGCTTTCAGTTCAGTACGCTTGGCAGCAGCCGAGGCGAGCAACGACTGGCTGGTCGGATTGTCTTCTGGCGAGGCGCCGAGCTTTTTCAGCAAAGCGAGAGCGGCGACATTGACTGCCGTATGGTCGCGGATCATGGTTTCAGCGAAAGCGCGAACATCGGCATTGTCAGAACATTCCAGCGCCAGTTTGGCGTATTGAATGTCGATCTCATCAGCCGTGTAGGCGATATGGGCAATTTGCATATCGTTGAGACCGCCATCTTCAGCGCTCGCAGACGATGCGCCCAGAACAGCAAGCAGGCCCGCGGCGCATGATAGAAAGATTTTACGAAACATCGTCGAATTCCTTTGTTTTGAAGCGGCCGATAGCTGCAGGATTGGCGCTATCGGCCATGGGAGAACTTTACATTTACTCAGTTACAACATATTTATATGTCATAACTAGTTTATATGACAATAGAACGCAAGACAGGCAGGCCTAATGTCACGAAAAACTGAACAGGCGTTAGAAACTACGCAGCCAGTGGCTGGTTTTGGTGCAACCCAAAGCGCCCTGTTGCGACTTTTGCTGCGCAACAAGCCCGGGCTTACGGTGGACCGGATCGCCGGCGAAATCGGCGTCACGCGAACCGCGGTGAACCAGCATTTGGCGGCGCTGGAGCGGGATGGCCACATTATCAGCAATGACAAGGTCGCGACCGGCGGACGGCCCGGGCGTGTTTACGCATTAAGCGAGAGCGGGTTTCACCGGTTTCCGAAATTTTATGATGCGTTTTCGCTGAACGCGCTTGAGGCGTTGATCGACAATCTTGGCGCCGAGCAAACCACCAAGATTCTGGAGCAAATGGGCCGCAAGCTCGCCCGGAACTTCACCGCTCAACTAACGGGCAAGGATCTAAACGCACGCATTCATGCAGTTGTCGCCATTCTGCAGGAGCTTGGCTTCGACGCGAGTGTCGACGAACAAACCAGCCCGCAGGAGCCGCCTGAAATCCGCGCCTATAATTGCATCTATCACACCCTCGCCAAGAAACACCCGGATGTATGTACGCTCGACCTTGCCTTCTTGAGCGAAGCGGCGGGCGTGGAAGTGGAGCACGCCGCCTGCATGGCGACGGGCGCAAACGCATGTAAGTTTCGGTTCGCTTCAGAACAAAAAGGTTAGCCGTCGCCCGCCGCTATTTCCAATCAATCAGCCCCATCGCGAAAGCCGCCTTGCATTTCCGAGGCGAGATAGATGGTCGCCGCCCAGGCGGCGACATTTTGCTGAACCGCACTGGGGTCAACCTTGTCGAGCGTGTCGTCCGGCGTGTGATGGAGATCGAAATAATCCGACCCGTCCTGATAAAGGGAAATTACCGGCACGCCGGCGGCGCGCAGCGGCGATACATCGGGCCCGCCGGACGCCTGATTATTGCCGGCGCCGACGCCAAGCGGATGCAACAGCCGCTGAAAAGGTTTTGCCTTAGCGAGCATCGCGTCGCCAAACCGGGTCTGGAACTTCCAAATGCGCGCCGCGCCAAAATCAGATTCGGCCGCCAAAACATGCAGCGACAGCTCTTCTTCATGCGCCTTGGCATAGGCCTTGGCGCCCCAAAGACCGGTTTCTTCCGCGCCCCACATGATAACGCGAATGGTCCGCGCCGGCTTGCCTTTGAGATCGCCGACCAGCTTTGCCGCCGCCACGGTAATTGCAATTCCCGCCCCGTCGTCAATCGCGCCGGTGCCGAGGTCCCAGCTATCGAGATGGCCGCCAACCACAATCAGCTCATCACTCTTGCCGGGAATTTCACCAATGACATTGCCTGAGGTTGCCGATTGGTTGAATTCGGTCTGAATATCGACCAGGACGCGCACCGGTTCTTTGGCGAGCTTCAGCGCCCGCGCCAGTTGATCCGCATCAGGATTAGACAAAGCCGCCGTGGGCACGGGCGCCAGCGCTGCGCCGCCGCGAACCGCGCCGCCCGTATGAGGGTTGCGGTGGCTGTCGGTGCCGACCGAGCGAATAAGCGCGACGACAGCGCCTTTCTCAGCGGCGATGATCGTGGCGCGGCTGCGCTTTTTCACCGCCGCCCCGTAGCCTGAGCCGTCCTGCGTGCGGGTCATCGGCTCATCGACAAAGATGATTTTACCGCTGAGGTCGGCATCAGATGTCTCAAGCGCCGCAAGGGTTTCGAACCGCACCACCTCACCGGTTACCCCGCCCGCCGGCGTTGAAGGCGAGTGCCCAAGCGTAGCGATAACCAATGCTTGTGGAAATGGCGAGACAATTTCTGCGCGTTCGGATATCCGGCTCCAATGGGTCAGCTCAAATGTCTCTATGCGAACATTTTTAAACCCCAGCCGTTTCAGCTTCTGAACACCCCAGTCGCGGGCGCGCGCTTCAGCATCGGACCCGGCCATGCGCGGCCCGATCTCCGTCGTCAGGCTTTCGAGCAGCGTCCACGCGGTATCATCGTGCAGGCCCTTATCGATCAGCCGCTTTGCGGTTTGCTCTTGTTTGGCTGTGATAAAAGTCTCTTCTGCGTCCTGCGCCGACACAGCCGAGGCCACCGCACACAGCCCTGCGACAAACGCCGCACCGGCGCCTAATTTTTTATTCAACATTTTGGCAATTCCCATCTCTTTTATTGCCGCCATCCTGCCCAGATTGCGGGTGACGTCAATATAAGTGTTTCATCCGAACCGTTCGAGCCACGCTTCCCGCTCCGCCGCCCAAGTGTCGAGCTTAAAGCCCCAATACTCGCAGACCTCGCCCGTGTTGTGCTCGCCAATCTTGCGCGCCACCGCCTGGCTGTTTTGATTGTCCGGATCGATCACCGATATGATCCGGCCAAGATCTGGAAACCTCTCAAACGTCCATTTGATCGTGGCGATCGCCGCTTCCGGCGCATAACCCTTGCCCCAATGTTCGCGTTTTATCGACCAGCCGCATTCTAACCCCGGCCAGCCTTCCGGCATCCACGGGCCGACGCGGCCGACCCATTCGCCGCTGTCTTTTTCAATTACGGAAAACCAGCCAAAGTCGCGGATTTGCCAATGGCCGAGATAGCTGGCGAATTGCCGCCAACGATCGGCCCGCGTGTCCGGCGTTTTCTCCGCGGTGAGAAACGTGGCGACATCAGCATCACCCATCATATCAATATGCGCGTCGATGTCGCCGGGCTCCGTCGGGCGCAGGGTCAAACGCTCTGTCTCGATACGGATGGTCATATCTTGTCTCCTGTGAACTTATCTCTGAGAAGCGTTTGCGCAATCGCTTCTACACGCCGGGCGTTGCCGGACCAGGTCAAATCCTGGCGAATAAGGCTGGCCCGCGCCGCCGCGCCGAGCCGGGCGCGCAAATCCCCGTCTTCGACCAGCACCTTTAGCGCATTGTTGAAATCGCCGCCATCTTGTTCGGCAAACAGCGCCGCGTCTTCTTGATCTTTCAGCACTTCGCAAATATTGGCGCTGGCTGGCGCAAGGATCGGCTTTGCCAGCGCCATATATTCGAAAATCTTTAAAGGCGATGCGTAATCCGTCACCGCCGGCTGTAATGCGATATCAAACGCAGCTATGTGGTCCGGCATCTGATCGCGCTGCACGACGCCGGTGATGGTGAGTTGCGAGGCTACGCCAAGTTCACGCGCCAACGCCTCCAGCCCTGCCCGCGCCGGCCCGTCGCCGACCAGCAGCAAGTGTAGATCAGGGCGGTTGTGCCGCGCGATTGCTCTGACAACCCGGTCAACGCCGTGCCAGTCGCGTACGAAACCGCTAAACCCAAGGATCAGCTTGCCCTCAAGGTTGTAGCGCACGCGAATGTCGCGGCCATCATGGGGGGCTAAAAACTCTTCGCTGGCGCCGTTCTGAATGACGGCAATTTTCTCATCCGGTACGCCCGCTGCGCGAACCTTGGCGGCCAGTACATGGGTTACCGGCAACACCATGTCGGCGGCGCGCCAGATCTGTGCTTCGCTTTTTCGCGCCAAGCCTTCAAAGCTAAGCCCGCCATGGCGCGCACGTTCCTCGGCCAGCGGCGCGTTGACTTCGATCATCAGCGGAATATTTTTTGCCCGCTTCAACCAGACGCCGGGATAGTAAAAAAGATTGTAGCGTTGATAGAGAATATCCGGCCGGGTGTTTGAATAATATTCGCGCAGCCGCCAATAGGCCGGCGCACAATAAGCAAGCTCGCCCAACTCATATAGCGCGCCCGGCAGCGCCGATCGCCACTGGCCTCCGCCAGCGCTCAAAGCCTTCGCCGCGCCTTCGCGCTCGCCGCCCGGGCTGGCCATGATAATATCGTGACCGCGCGCGCGCAAAGCATCCGTCAGCTCACGGATATGTACATATTGGCCGTCGGCGGAGCGCGTCCGGTGGGAATAGAGAAATTTCATGACATACCGTCTTATCGTGATGCGCGCGGCTGACAATACGCGCGATGGGCGAATTTGCGCGGGCGCTTCGCCGCAAAGGTGTCGGCCTTGCAAAAATTGTGACGCTGAGCGCGTCCAAACATGAGCCAGCGCTTGCGAAAGCCTCGCCAGCAGAGCAGGCTGTTCGCCTGTGAGCAGGAGAGTAGATATGCGTGCAACATTCATCCTCGCGGGCGTCGCCTGCGCAAGCCTTGTCGCCACCGCCGCATCGGCGCATCCGGGATCGGAGATATTGACCGCCGGCGGCGCCAAAGGGCGCTCAGCGATGACCCAGGGGGTCACATTTGTAGAAGCGAACGGGGTTCATCTGTTTCGCGGCAGCAAGGCGACGGCGAGCGCGAAGGCCCAGCCGGCAAAAACTTCGCAAAGCCGCGCCATCCGTATTGAGATCGCCGCGCCAACTTTTGTCTTGCGCTCATTTCGCGGGTTGCGCACGCAAGGATTTTATTCCGGCAAGGCTTATCCTTCGCGGCGCTACCGGCAGGGATTTTATTCCGGCCGGTAAAGCACGCGCTTACAGGCGGCCCTCTGCGACAGCAGTTTCAATCGCTGCGAGAATCACGTCAATCGCCGGTCGATTGCGATAGCTCTTTTCATTGGAAAGATAGTCATCTTCATAGAGCTTGGCGGCGATGGTCTTGTCGTTGTCGACAATAAACATCACCGGATGGGGCACGCCGTAATAGCTGCCCTTCGGGTCGTAAGATTCATTCAGCAAGCCGAAAGCGTTGATGATCTCTGAGTCCGTGTCAGACAGGATCGTCGGGTCAATACGCCATTTAGTTTTGAAGCGGGTTTGAATTTCCTGCGAGTCGTAACTCAGGAAAACGACGTTAAGCCCCCTAGCTTCAAACTCTTCGCTGCGATTTGCAATATCGAGCGTTTGCAACTGACAGTAAGGACACCAGTCGAGCGAGCGAATAAAGACAAGCACCATGCCTTTCTCGCCTTTGAGCCCGTCAAAATCACGCGCCGCACCATCAGCGTCCATCGCTTCAAGGTCATGAGGAATGACCGCCCCGACCGCCGGGCCAAGTTCTGTCGATTGCGTCGTGTGTTCGCTCGCCGGGCTGTTGGCTTCGCCTGCCAATGCAGCCATGGGTACAGGCGACAGAACAGCGAAAAGCCCGGCCGCAAGGGCTGTAAGGTAGTGTTTCATTTTTGCGCTCCCGTAGTCGGTTGTGAAATACCACAGATGCGCCTCCCCGCGCAGTACTTTCGGCGCCGGGAGGCGTTCACAATTGCGTAACGCGCCTTAGCCGAGGCTCGGATCGAGCTTGATGCAAGCCTCCATCAGCTCGTGGACCGCCGCTACGGAGTTGTCGAACATGGCTTTTTCTTCTTCGTTGAGCTTAACCTCAACAATGCGCTCCGCGCCGCCATCACCCAGCACCACCGGCACGCCGACATACATGTCGCTCAAACCATACTGCCCCGAAAGATGTGCGGCGCAGGGAATGACGATCTTCTTGTCTTTCAAATAGCTCTCCGCCATCTGGATCGCCGACGCCGCCGGCGCATAATAGGCCGAGCCGGTTTTAAGAAGCGCAACGATTTCGCCGCCGCCTTTGCGTGTGCGATCAACGATGGCGTCAATTTTTTCCTGTGTCGTCCAACCCATATCAATAAGGTCCGGGAGCGGAATACCCGCGACCGTCGAGTAGCGGATCAGCGGCGCCATGGTGTCGCCATGACCGCCCAGCACAAACGCGGTGACGCTTTCTACCGAGACGTTGAACTCTTCTGAAAGGAAATACCGAAAGCGCGCCGAATCCAGAATGCCCGCCATGCCGACGACCTTGTTATGCGGCAAACCTGAAAACTTTTGCAGCGCCCAGACCATAGCGTCGAGCGGATTGGTAATGCAGATCACCAGCGCATCGGGCGCATGTTTTGCGATCCCCTCGCCGACCGCCTTCATCACCTTGAGATTGATGGCGACCAGATCATCGCGGCTCATACCGGGCTTGCGGGCGATCCCGGCGGTGACGATGCAGACATCGGCGCCGGCAATATCGGCGTAATCTTGCGTGCCTTTAAGGCGCGAATCATAGCCGTCGACCGGTGAGGATTCGGCGATATCGAGGCCCTTGCCTTCGGGAATGCCTTCAACAATGTCGAACAGAACCACATCGCCAAGCTCTTTCTGGGCGGCGATGTGGGCGAGCGTGCCGCCGATCATGCCGGAACCGATCATTGCGAGTTTTCTGCGGGCCATGGGAATTCTCCTTGAAATGGCAGCGCTCGTAGCGCGCCTTATGAATTGTGCTGCGCCGGTCTAGCCGATGGCGATGAGGTTTAAAAGGCGGCGGGGTGTTTTCCGGGCGCGATATATTTACCCAGGATCCCCTGCCGCTGCGGTCCGGAGAAGGAGGCTGGCGACTAGAACTGTTTACGCACGGAGACCATCACATTCGAGGCTTCGTAGCGGTCGCCATCAATGCGCGGGCCGATCGGGCCGGCGGGCGTGAAATCTTCATCCTCCGGGCCGTAGGATAGTTCACTGGTGCGAAGATAGACATATTCCGTATCGAGAGAAAACCCGCCGCCAACATCAACCGAAATCCCGGCGCGGCCCTGATAGGCGAGCGCGGCGTCGCGGGCGCCGGTTTCATTTTCAACAAAGGCGCCGCCAACCCCGCCGCCGATAAACGGCGTGAAGCGGCTGTCATTGGTCCAGTCAAAATAGAAATTCGACAGGATAAAATGTGCTTTGATGTCATCATTGATCGGCGTCGCGGGCGAGGGGCCAAACGTTGGATGATTGATCGTCACGGCGTCGATGCTCGTCGAGGCGTAGCGGTACTCAAGCTCGGTGCGAATGCCGTCAGCATAATCAAAGCCGAGCGCGCCAGTGAGGAAGTAACCCTCGCCATTGTCAACCATTTGCCCGCTCGGCGGGCCGCCGGCGAACATCACATCGGGATTGAACGTGTAGTCCTGCTCCAGATTGGAAACGAACGAAGCCCCGCCGCCAACGCGGACATAAACGCCGTCCGACGCTGCTTCGTCCTGCGCGTATGCGCCGGAAGCGCAAACCAAGATAACGCCTAAATACGCAACCACTCTTTTCACTGGGCCCACTCCTTTGCCTCTTGCTCGCAGACTAGCCCACGGGCGGATCGCGGGGCAAGCAGCTGCGCGATCAACTCGTGGGTATTTGGAGGCTATTTCAAACGCCCCTTCTCGCGCGCCATCGCCACCACGACCGGGCTTAGCAGCAAGATCGCAATGAGGTTGGGGAAGGCCATTGAGGCGTTGGCGAGATCGCCGAATTTCCAGATGAAATCAATCGGTTGAAGCGCGCCGACGAACACCATGCCGACCCAGACAAACCGCATGGGTTTGGCGATCCAGTCGCCAAACAGATAGGTCGCCGCCTGCTCCATATAATAAGACCAGCCGAGGATCGTGGTGAAGGCAAATAACCCTAGGGCGACCGCAATGAAAACACCGCCCAAGGGCATGCCCTGACTAAAGACGGCCGTTGTCACCTGAGCCCCTTGCAAGGTCGATTGCCACGCATAGTCCACCGAGCCGCCATCAGCGCCAGGAAACTGACCTTGTACTGACAAGATGACCAGCGCCGTCATGGTGCAAATCACAATCGTGTCGATAAATGAACCGAGCATGGCGATCTCGCCTTGCTTGACCGGATCATCGGTTTTTGCCGCCGCATGCGCAATCGCCGTCGAGCCTTGCCCGGCCTCGTTGGAGAACAGCCCCCGGGCAACGCCAAACCGGACAGCCTGCAGCACCGCATAACCGGCAACGCCGCCGCCGGCCTGTTCGAGGCCGAACGCATAGGTGAAGATTTGCATGAAGGCTGCTGGCACATGCTCGGCGTTGATAATCAGCATGATGATCGCAATCAGAATATAGCCGAGCGCCATTGCCGGCACGACCTTACCGGCAACCGAGCCGATGGATTTAATGCCGCCAATGATGACGATAAACGCCAGCACAGCGATAACGACGCCGGAAATCCAGGGAACAATCGGCGCCCCCATATCTGCGGACGCCGCCTCCACCGCCACTGCGATCGAGTTCGCCTGGGTCATATTACCGGTGACGATGGCGGAAAAAATTGTCCCGACCGCGAAGAACACCGCTAGCCATCCCCACTTCTTGCCGAGACCGTTCTTGATATAGAACATCGGCCCACCATGAACGTGGCCATCGGGATGGGTTTCGCGATATTTCACCGCAAGGCTCGATTCCGCGAAAGACGCCGCCATGCCGAAAAATGCCGTCACCCACATCCAGAAGATGGCGCCCGGCCCGCCAAGGGTGATTGCGGTCGCAACGCCGGCGAGGTTGCCGGTGCCGACCTGGCCTGACAGCGCGGTTGAGAGCGCGTTCCACGGCGTGATCTCGCCCTCGGCGTCAGGGTCTGTGCTTGCCTTGCGGCTGCCGGTAAACAGAGTAACGAAGGCCGGGATCAACCGCCTTATGGGCAGGCCCTTGAGCCGGATCATAAAGAACAGGCCGGTGCCCAAAAGCACGACGACCATGGGCGCGAGCGGCAAGATCACATCGCCATTCCAGGTGCCGCCCCAAATAAAACCGCTGACATTGTCAACGCCGGTGTAGAAACTCTCCATGCCGCTAAGTACCCCTTATGCCGCCCCGTGACCGGCGTTTGATTAGAAAATTTGCCGGTGACACTAGGCGGGGCAGGCCCTCGGGGGCAAGGCTTTCCTGCTTGCAAGGCCGCTCTCCGGCGCCGTAAAACCTTGTTATGACGCACAAATACATCATTTGCCGGGCGGCGGCTTTGGTGATCGTGATCGCGGGGCTGGGATTTGGCTGCGCCGGCGAGAGCGAGCCCGCCACAACCGAAACGGTAGAAGTCGAGGGCCGCGGCGACGATACTGCGAAATGGTGGGAGAAGCTGCCGCGTGCGCAATGGGCCAATTATGAGCGTGTCGCCGATGAGCTTGAATGGTTTGAGGTCTACCGGATCTTTCCCGACATCTATGCGATCTATGAGCCGGGCCAGTTTGAGGAAGTCATTTCCTTCCTGATCGTCGGCGAGCAGCGCGCGCTATTATTCGACACCGGACTTGGCATCGCCAAACTTCGCCCGGTGATCGCGACCCTTACCAACCTCGACGTGATGGTTTTAAATTCCCACGGTCATTACGACCATATTGGCGGCAATTACGAGTTTTCAGATATCGGCGGCGTTGACGTCGCTTACGCACGCGAGCGTGCGAACGGCGCCGGGAATGAAAAAGTCGTCGAATATGTAACGGGCGACTGGCTGTGGAAGAAAACGCCGGATGGTTTTGATCCGCAAAGTTATGAAATCAAACCCTATGCGGTGACGACCTATTTTGAGGACGGCGACATTATCGATCTTGGCGGACGGCGGCTTGAAATCTTATTGACGCCGGGCCACTCGCCGGACTCGATCTGCCTTCTCGACCGCGAGGGGCGGCGGCTGTTCACCGGCGACACATTTTATCTGGCCCCGCTCTACGCCCATCTCGAAGGCTCGAACGTCGCTGACTATAAAGCGTCGATTGACCGCCTAGTGGCGCTCGAGCCGGAGATCGATCATCTGCTGACGGCGCATAATGTTCCGCGCGCCGCGCCGGCCTATCTCAGCCGGGTCAAGGATGCGTTCGAGGCGATAAATTCAAAAAGCGCCGCCTATGTGGAAACAGACGGCGCTTTTGAATATCAGTTTGACGGATTTTCCATCATCGTCCCGCCAAGCAAATAAGCCGGCAAAAAGCCTATTCGGCTTTTTCTTCTTCTGCAGGCGCCTCAGGGGCTTCTTCTGCGGCCGGCTCTACTGCCGGTGCGTTTTTCGCTTCTTCAAGCGCTGCGGCTACGGCTTCGGCCTTGTCTTTCTTTTCCTGCTCGCGCTCTTGGGCTTTCTCGCCCGGCTTGGCCTTATTGGGGTTGTTGCCGTGTTCCCATTTTACGAGATCATTAGCCGCAAGGAAGCGCGCAACGCGGTCTGTCGGCTTGGCGCCGACGCTGAGCCAATGCTTGATGCGTTCTTCATTATACGCCACGCGGTTTTCATCGGTCTTGGCGAGCAGCGGATTGTAATGTCCGACCTTCTCAATGAAACGGCCATCACGCGGCATGCGCGAATCTGCAACAACGATATTGTAATAAGGACGTTTCTTCGCGCCGCCCCGGGCGAGTCTGATTTTTAGTGACATGGTGGTGTTCCTTCTTTTTTCTAAATCTAAATTTTCGTCATCCCGTGCGCAGCGCGGCATGAAATGACGCGATGCAGACACGGGATCGGTTTGTTTCGGGTCTTTATATCCAGGACCAGCGCCGCATCATCCGACCGCGAAGGCGATCGAATCATAAATTGCGCGCCTTCGCGCGCGGGTGCTGCAGCGCATCCGGGATGACGCCGGTGGTTTCTAGCAATCATCCTTTCGATTCCGAATGAGCGTAAGTGCCCGCCCCAAGAGAGTGGGGCGAGAATGGAGATTCATCGCCGGAGTGGTGAAAAAATTTGAGGATTGTTTGAGTAGAGATAATCATTTGGTCGCCACCCGAATCTTATTTAACAACTCGTACCGGTGTTGGATTTTAAATTTCGGACCGTGCTGCAACATATTCAATTCATTCATCCGGTTCTGGGCGGCAACGCAAACCTCCAATGATTCATCGGCTTCTTTATATGAAATACCCGAACTTACTGGGTCAGACATTTGCGTGCGAAGCCGATTGTAATGACGAAAGTAAAGATCTTCAGCGTCTTCAAAATTCAATTGGTCTATCGTAGACTGCACAAGCTGGTTGCGCCGATCTTTGCTGCCCATCTTGAAGAAGAACCAGCCACCCAATACAGCCAAAAATATTATTCCGACCCAAACCATATCCTTACTTTTTCTTCCCCAAACCCGGCAGGCCGCCCATTCCCGGCGGCATCGGGGCTTGCCCGGCGAGCGCTTTTTCAATGGCGTCGAAATCTAACTCTTCCGACCCCGGACCTTTTGCGCCTTTGGCTGCTTCCAACAGCGCAGGATCAGGCGCGCCGCCCATCATGCCACCCGGCATTCCACCCATACCCGCAAGCTGTTTGGCCATGCCTTTCATGCCGCCTTTGCCCATTTTCTTCATCATGTCGGCCATCTGGCGGTGGGCTTTTATCAGCTTGTTGATCGCCTGAACGGAAGTGCCGGAGCCTCTCGCGATGCGTTTTTTGCGGCTCGCATTTAACAGCTTCGGCGTCTTGCGCTCGGCCTTGGTCATCGACGAGATGATCGCTTCCTGGTGGATGATTTCCTTGTCATCAAGCCCGCCGGCCTGATCGACCATCTTCTTCATCTTGCCCATGCCGGGCATCAGCCCAAGGATCGCGCCCATGCCGCCCATCTTGCGCATCTGGCGAAACTGATCGGCGAGATCGTTCATGTCGAACTCGCCTTTGGCCATTTTCTTGGCGGCTTTTTTCGCCTTCTCAGCGTCGATTTCCTCGCTGGCTTTTTCAACCAGGCTGACAATATCGCCCATGCCGAGAATACGGCCGGCCATGCGGCCCGGTTCAAACGTGTCGAGCTCGTCGAGCTTTTCACCGACGCCGATAAACTTGATCGGCGCGCCAGTGACCGCGCGCATGGA
>JAJFFY010000064.1 GCA_021776415.1 Hyphococcus sp. | reverse complement strand
GTCTTTCCTCCCACCGTAGGCACCCACGGGAAGCCCCCCACCGATAATTTTCCCAAGAGTTGTGAGGTCTGGTTTTATTCCATATAGGGTTTGGGCTCCGCCATAGGCCACTCGAAACCCAGAAATCACTTCATCGAAGATGAGCAGGATTCCATGCTTTTTGGTGAGAGCACGCAGTTGCCTTAGGAATTCCTTTTTTGGCAACACCACACCCATATTTCCTGCGATTGGCTCGACAATAATACAGGCCAGTTTTCTCCAATGCTTGTTAATAAGGCTCTTCACAGCTTCGATATCATTGTAAGGTGCGGTCAGGGTCTGACCGGCAGCGGCTTTGGGTACTCCAGGACTATCGGGAAGGCCTAGTGTGGCGGCACCGGATCCAGCTTTGACGAGCAGATGATCGGCATGGCCATGATAGCACCCTTCGAATTTCAGAATGGCATCTCGCTTAGTAAATCCCCGGGCCACGCGGATGGCACTCATCACGGCTTCCGTCCCTGAACTGACTAACCGCACTTTTTCTATAGAGGGAAATGCACTGCAAATCATCTGAGCCAAGATCAGTTCTTGTTCCGTCGGTGCCCCATAACTCGTTCCTTGGCTGGCAGCTCGCTGAATGGCTCGTACGATAGCTGAATGAGCATGGCCTAACACCATCGGTCCCCAGGAAGCGACATAGTCCAGAAATGTGTTGCCATCAACATCCGTCACCCTGGCCCCTTGGGCTTGTTTGATAAACAATGGGCTTCCCCCAACCGATCGAAACGCTCGTACTGGGCTGTTCACCCCTCCAGGAATGTACCGTTGTGATTGGGCAAATAATTTTTTCGATGTCGTGGTCTTCACGGGTTATGCCTCCTGCTCTTACGCCAAAATTATCAAATTTTTAATGGGGAAAAAATTGCCCGTCCGCACTCATTTGAAGGAGTGAGATCGGACCTAAAGTCTCAAATATGTTTTTCCGATGGAGTCATTAACAGCTTACTAACCCACCATGACGGAAGGGAAGCGCCATGTATCTTGAAAAACGACACATCCACAAATCCATAGTCTTAGATTGTTTTGGGAAGTTTGATGATCAGGACCATGACGTCTTCATGCAAACATTGGAAACCCTTCATGCCGAAGGGTGTCGTTATGTCGTGGTGAATCTCACGTCGGTATACCAACTCAGCGAAAGCATTGTTGGATTGCTAAAATTTGCCCATGAATATTTCACGACGAGCGAGGGACAGTTGGTGTTGGTCAGTCCTTTAAGCTCTGTCCGCCGTGATCTCGACCAAGCCGAAATCACCTCCTCAATTCCTACTTATATGGCGGTGTATGATGCCCTTCATCGCCGAAATGCCGTGGTGGACGATACCGCCTTGGCTTCCGCCCCCCTTGTCACTCAACGCCCCTTTGGCATTCCTTCACATAGCACACAGACTCAGGAAATTTCCGAGGAACATACACACTCAACCGAACAAGAATTGGTTGGGGCTGGGGGGCTCGTGACATAGATACCAAGCGTTAACCTCAACCGCGAATTCTCTCAGCTAAAAATCCGAGGGAGCACTTAATCGTTATAACGCTGTCCATTCTCACCTGACCAATGGACAATGCCGACTTCTTCCGACTCCCACAACGCCTCTTGCTCTTGAACCGCTAGATCAATTTCATGTTGCTTCTCTTCTGACGTTGGCTCTTTGGCCTTCTGAAGAGCGGCGACCCATTCCGGCGGCTTTTCCCCTTTAGGGGTATCTTTGCTCAATACATTCACTGGCATCGAGAACCTCCTCCCTTCAACTTTGTTCACTACATCATACATAGGCGTATCGTCGTAAACCCTCGTTTGTCAAGGTTTTGATTCGACTTCATCTCCGGAAATTGTTCAAGACTCACCTCGAAGGGTCTTACCCAAGACTGTGTAAACAATACTTACATAAACAAAACTAAGGTTACACACCTCAGCCTTCATTCCCATACGTCTGCAAATTTTCCAACGTTCTTTTTATTCAATTTTCTCTAGGAGAGATTCCATTTACCAGGGTTTATTGGAATTGGAGGCCTGATGTCCTTACCCAGCTAGTGACGCTTAACACGGGAATATCATTGTTTACTTCTGTTTAAAAAATTTGGCTCGCTTGTTGCTTATACTATTCAATAGAAACGTAAATTGAAACTCAAAATGAAAACCTATGGTATCGACCATGGGAAAGGAGGAGTGACATGATGGAAACAGGAATAGGCAGAGAACCAGCTAGCCCAGGGACATCTCCTTCTCTATTCAACTCCGACACTGAAAAAACCAAGCTGGCTGCCGTTGGAGAATTACACCATGCGTTGCTCCATGGACCCAGCATGTATGAATTCGCCAGTACCACATTAGATTACGCATTTAGTATCTTTGGAGGCCAAGCTGGCTCTCTCCTTCTGGCTTCCCCTGAAAGCAAAAATCTGGAATTTTTCGTTTCGAAAGGTCCCAAACCTGTTCCAAGACAGACAAAAGTTCCCTGGAATTTGGGAATTGCCGGGCATGTCTTTCATTCCGGAAATTCAGAATTTGTGTCTGATGCTCCCAATGACCCTCGCCACTTGCCTGAAATCGATCAGTTGACCGGATATTCAACACAAAATCTCATTGCAACTCCGATTAAACACTCAGATGGAAACTCTATGGGTGTCGTTGAAATACTCAATGTCTCCTCAGGATCCCCCAGCGAAGAGGAGACGGTTTTCCTTCAAATTCTATCCTCATTTCTTTCCATGGCCCTCCATAAGGATTGGGGCGCCAAAGAATTTCAGATGGAGGCGATGGGAACTTTTGTCAAGGATTGCGCCCATGATATGAAAAACTTATTGATGCCGATCTTGGCTGGAAAAGAATTTCTGAGGGAAGAACTGGCGGAGATTGTCCAAAGGTTGCCTTACCAGGAGACCATACACATGCACACCGCTTTGACCACGTGCCAAGAAAGCCTTGACCTGATTGATCGAAATTCCAGATGCCTTCAAAAGAAAGCGAAGGATCTGGTTGATTGCCTCATGGGTCAAATATCCGTAAACGATTTCAAACCCTGCGCCATAACATGCGTTACCAAAGAAGCATTGGACACCCTCTCGTTTCCCATCTATAACAAGAATCTCTCCATTGAATTGAGGGGTCTTGACGAATTGCCCCTGCTTCAAGGGGATGAAAGAAAGCTATTTAGTGTATTTTACAATCTGCTCAACAATGCGGTCACGGCCATTCAACAGGGTGGAACGATTAGCCTACACGGTTACCTAGAAGGCTCCCATGTCTGTGTTAATATTGTTGACAATGGACCAGGGATACCCCCAGGCGAGATCGACAAGTTGTTTTCA
>JAJFFY010000063.1 GCA_021776415.1 Hyphococcus sp. | reverse complement strand
GCCGACCCGGCGGTCAAGCTTGTGCTTGGCGCTGCTGCGCTTAGACATCATTCCTCACTATCGACGTGGCCCGGCCCCAAGGCCTATCCCCGGGGCGATCTCAACGGCGGTCCACACGCCATCCGTTATTCGAGGCCGGGCATATACCGCCGGGCCCATCGGCTGTCAAATCAGCACAATCAGAAAAGCCCGCCATCGAGGGCGGGCCGTCCTGTCTTTTTGGGGTAGTAAATTATTGTCCTAGGCAGCCTTCGCCGCTTTGGTCTTACGGCGCGCAACGCCAAGGCCCGCAAGACCGATGCCCATCAGCCAGATTGCGCCGGGAATCGGGATCTCTCCAAACTCCGTATAATGGCTCAAGCCAGCGCCTTGGCCCGGATTGCTACTGTAAACAACGTCAAGAGGGCCGCCTGACGTGTTCTTGAGAAATACCGTCATGCTACCAAGCTTGAGGAGAAAATAATCTGAGAGCGTAGTGAAACTAGGCGACGGATCGTCACCCGTTTTGGTCGCATCCGCTTCGAGAAAAGAGGTGCCTGCAAGCGTGTTAAAAGCAGTGGCCTCATTCGCTTTGCTGGCGTTACCGATGCCATAGGCATCGGCCATAGTTGCAGATAAACTACCTAGGGACCCGCCGGTGACCTGGTTTCCCGGGTTGGTAACGATCAAACTACCACCGAAGACTGCTTCGCAAGCCCCGACCGCCGCACCGTTGCAGGTAACCGTGCCAATACCGCCATTAATTGTAATTGTATTCGCTGAAGCAACGCCAATAGACGCGGCAAGAGCCATCGCACCAGAAAGCGCGGCTGCAAGAATTTTTTTCATGCTATCCCCATTTATTCTGTCGACACTATATTCTTCGCACCTGCAATAGGCAACAATTACGACTGTTTGAAAGCGCGTTTTCTTCAATTATTACAACCCAAGGTTGTTTTCATTGCCCATGAATATCCTTTGGGCTGAATTTTGTTAATAGGACATTCTTAGCATCACGAACGGATCGAAAATGGCGTGAATTTCGTTTCGCTGTCATAGACATCAACGCCTTCTGCGCGTTTCAACATCGCGACCAGCTTATAGGTGACCGGCGTCAGCAACGCCTCCCACAGAACCTTGAGGAAATAGTTGGTGACCAGCACGGTGATAACCTGGCTGGTGGTCCAGTAGCCAAGAAAAGCAATCGGATAAAACAACGCGCTATCGACGCCCTGGCCGACGATGGTCGAGCCAATCGTGCGCTGCCACAGATGCTTGCCCGCCGACCAGACTTTCATGCGCGCCATCACGAAGGCGTTGGAAAGCTCGCCAGCCCAGAAAGCGATCACCGAGGCGAGGACTATGCGCCAGGTCAGGCCAAAGACTTCCTCATAGGCCGCCTGCCCGCCCCAGCCCGGCGCCGGCGGCATCGCGACGACCGCCCAGGCCATAAACGCCATAAACAACACCGCCGCAAAGCCCGCCCAAACCACGCGGCGCGCCCGCGCATAGCCATAAACTTCCGTCAAAACATCGCCGAGCACATAAGACAGTGGGAAAAACAAAATGCCCGCGCCAAACACTCCAACCGGCCAACCAAATATCTCCCACTCGTTAAACTGCACCAGCTTCGCCGCGCCGATCAGGTTTGAACAAATCAGCACCGCAACAAATGCGGCCATCATGAAGTCATAATATTGGAAGCGATGCGCGGATAGTGCGCTGGCTTTCTCAATCTTGTGGACGTCATGCGGCGGCGCGCCGTTCGCCTCGGTCTGCGCTTGTTCTGTCGTCACCAGATACGGACCCTGTCTTCAGGCGCGAGATACATCGCATCGCCCGGTTGAATGTCGAACGCCTCATACCATTCATCGATATTGCGAACCATGCCGTTGACCCGCAGGTCCATGGGACTATGCGGCGCGGAGAGAAGCCTGCGACGTAGCGCCTCCTCGGTTTGCTTGAAACGTCGCCCCTGAGCGCGCCCAAGAAACAAGCGTTGTTGGCCTGTAAACCCGTCCAAGATCGGCGGCTCGGCGCCATCAAGCGAGAGTAGATAAGCGTGATAGGCGACGATAACGCCGGCAAGGTCGCCGATATTCTCGCCAAGCGTCGCGCGACCATTCACGTGCACTCCCGGCAACGGCTCATACTGGCTAAACTGATCGGCAAGTCTGTCGCCCAAAGCATTAAACGCCGCCCTGTCTTTCTGCGTCCACCAAGCGCCCAATACGCCGTCCCCATCGTATTTCGAACCCTGGTCGTCAAACCCGTGACCGATCTCATGGCCGATGATCGATCCAATAGCGCCATAATTCAGCGCCGCGTCCGCATGCGCGTCAAACAGCGGCGACTGGAGGTAGCCCGCCGGAATAAACACTTCATTGCGGCTCGGGCTGTAATATGCATTTACGGTTTGCGGGCTTGTAAACCACTCGGCCTTGTCGACCGGTTTTGACAGCCTGCCTATGTCCCGCAATGCATTGTCTACACGCACGCGCTTGATGTTGCCGATAAGATCCTTCGCCTTGATCTTCAATTTCGAATAATCACGCCATTTTTCTGGATAAGCGATTTTCGCCGTCATTTTTTCGAGCTTGCCAAGCGCGGCAATTTTCGTATCCGGCGTCATCCAGGCGAGGTTTTCAATCCGGGTCTTTAACGCCGCGCGAACATGCTCAAACAGAACGGTCAACTGGTGCTTTGATTCTTCAGAAAAGAACCGTTCGATATATATTTTGCCGACCGCCTGATCGAGCTGTTCATTGACCAGTGCAATGGCCCGCTTTTCACGTGTACGCTGTTTCTTCTGACCACTCAACGCGGCGCCGTAGAATGCAAAATATTCTTGTTCGAAATACTTCGGCAAATAGCGCCCGTGAGCGCTTAACAGATGGAAGGTGAGATAAGCGTTCCAGGTTTCAACCGGAGTTTCTGCAAAAAGAGTTGCAAGCGCTGGAAAGGCGTCCTTTTCCCGTACAATCAGCGCCTCAACATCGCCAAGTCCCGCCGCATCAAGATAAGTATCCCATGGAAAGCCCGGTGCATGATCAGCAAGCGACGCGCGGTCCATAAGGTTGTAGACTCGATCGGCTTCACGACGATCTGCACGTTCCCAATGCAAACCGGCAATAGCTTTTTCAAGATCAAAGACGGCGTCGGCTTTTTTTGAAGCGCCGTCAACGCTGGCCAGCGTCAGTATATTATCAATATGGGTGCGATAAGCCTTTTGCACTGACGCCAGACGTTCGTCATCGCGCTGGTAATAGGACTTATCCGGCAAGCCCAGCCCATCATGCCCGGCCCATGCCGCGTAACGCGTTGGGTTTTTGGAATCGATCCCCACATAAACAGTGAATGGGCCTTTCAGCCCAAGAGCGGGGTCAGCCATGGCGCGGGCGACCTGATGATGGTTTTTCAGGGCCGCCATACGCGCAAGATCTTTTCTGAGCGGCTTTAAGCCAAGCTTGTCGATCCTTCCAACGTCCATAAAGGAGCTGCGGAGATCGCGAATCTTTTGCGCTTCGCTGCCGCGCGCAACGGGCGCTGTCGCCAGCTCGAAAAGAATTGCGGCAATCCTGTCTTCATTGCGCTCGCGCATGGTTATGGAAAAGCCGACAGCGGTCCGGTCTGGTGAAATCTCGGTTGCATCAAGCCAGCCGCCATTGGCGAAACGATAGAAATCATCACCCGGCCGCGTATTGCGATCCAAAGCGTTGAGCGGATAGCCCCAGGGCTCGATCATCGGTGCGCCAGAAGCCTTATCGACCTGTTGCGCAAATCCAGAAGATAACAGCACGACCGCCATTGCCGCCGCGGCCAGAAAATAGGTTTTTTGAACCATCGTGGCGCTCCTCATACCCAACAACGGCGTTGCGTAACCGTCGCCTCATTCAATCAAATACTAATGAATGACCCTATGAAATCCTGAATCCTGACCGGGAATGTTTGAAAATGCAACCATTGGCCAGAAGGGCCGCGCTATCTTATTCCGGCAATCTGGAAAGCGCCCTGACGGCGCCGTGGAGCGTGCGGATTTCGGCGTCGGTAAACCCGGCTCTGGAAAACGCCGCACGTAAATTTCGCACCATGCCCGGACGCTTTTCCGGCGGGTAGAAATAATCCGCCGCATCGAGCGCCGCCTCTAGCCGGTCGAAAAAATGCGCAAGCGCCGCCTTGTCAGCCGGCATATCTTGGTCTCGCGGGGGTTCAATCGTCGCCATGTCGCCAGCGCGCGCCCATTCATATGCCGCCACCAGCGCCGCCTGCCCCAGATTGATCGATGCAAAGGCGGGGTTGACCGGGATCGACAAAATCGCATCCGCGCGCGCAACATCATCGCTTGAAAGACCGTTGCGCTCGCCGCCAAAAAGCACCGCACAGCGCTGCCCGGAACTCACCCGCGCCCGCAGCTCCTTTGCTGCTTCCTCCGGCGTCAGCGTGGGCGTCGCCAGCTCGCGCCGGCGGGCGGTGGTGGCGATCACATACTGGCAGTCGCTGAGCGCGGCATCGAGGTCATCAAAAACTTGCGTCTGATCGATCACCAGCGACGCGCCCGAGGCCATCGCCGCCGCCTTCGGGTTGGGCCAGCCATCGCGCGGCGCTGCCAGCCGCAATCCGGATATCCCGAAATTCAACATCGCGCGCGCTACAGCGCCGATATTTTCCCCCATCTGAGGCTCGACAAGCACGAAAATCGGCGCCGGTTCGACGCCCTCACGCGCTCTTGTTCTACTAATCCGCATTTCTTTCATCCATCCATCGCGCAACGTCGTTGTTTGCCATAACGGGCCTTTGACCTCAGCCCGCCCGGTGCTATAGCCCGCCGCACACCCATAGACATTAGCGCGCATTCGCGCCGCGTCCAAAAACAACTCCGGTAGGTCTTTCCATGCAGAAAATCAAAGTCGAAAACCCAGTCGTCGAAATGGACGGGGACGAGATGACCCGGATCATCTGGCAGATGATCAAGGACAAGCTGATCAATCCCTATCTCGATATCGACCTGAAATATTTCGACCTCGGCATGGAAAGCCGCGACGCCAGCGACGACCAGATCACCATTGACGCCGCCGAAGCGACGCTGAAATACGGCGTCGCCGTCAAATGCGCAACGATCACGCCGGATGAGGCGCGGGTTGAGGAATTTGGCCTAAAGAAAATGTGGCGCTCGCCCAACGGCACCATCCGCAATATTCTCGGCGGCGTCGTCTTCCGTGAACCGATCATTATCCGCAATGTGCCGCGCCTGGTCCCCGGCTGGACCAAACCGGTGATCATTGGCCGCCACGCCTATGGCGACCAATATCGCGCTACCGACATGTTGTTTCCCAGCAAGGGCAAGCTGACCATTAAATGGGAAGGCGACAATGGCGATGTGATCGAAGAAAAAGTGTTCGATGCGCCATCGAGCGGCATCTATATGGGGATGTATAATCTCGACCAATCGATCCGCGATTTCGCCCGCGCCAGTTTCAACTACGCTCTGCAGCGTAAATACCCGCTTTATCTTTCCACCAAAAACACCATCATGAAAAAGTATGACGGGCGGTTTAAAGATCTGTTTGCGGAAATGTATGAAACAGAATTCAAGGAAAAATTCGCCGAGCACGGGCTGACCTATGAGCACCGGCTGATCGACGACATGGTCGCCGCCTGTCTGAAATGGTCGGGCGGTTATGTCTGGGCGTGCAAAAACTATGATGGCGACGTGCAATCGGACACTGTGGCGCAAGGCTTTGGCTCGCTTGGCCTGATGACTTCGGTGTTGATTTCGCCCGACGGCAAAACCGTCGAGGCCGAAGCCGCGCACGGCACCGTGACGCGCCACTATCGCCAGCACCAGAAGGGCGAGGCGACCTCGACCAACTCGATCGCCTCGATCTACGCCTGGACCAGAGGCCTTGCCCATCGCGGCAAGCTCGACGGCAATGACGCGCTGTCAAACTTTGCAACCACGCTGGAAGAGACCATCATCAAAACCGTTGAGGCTGGCCACATGACCAAGGACCTCGCCCTCCTCATCGGCGCCGAGCAAAAATGGCTCACCACGGAAGGCTTCCTCGACAAGGTCTCCGAAAACTTCGAGACCGCGCTCAGCTCATAACGCCTAGCTTCGTGGACAACTCTGCAGACACCACGCCCTCGCCGGTCAGGACCATCTTGAAATCCGTTTTCGGGTTTGATGCGTTCCGTCCGGGCCAGGAGGAAATCGTCTCGGCCATTCTCGATGGCCGCGATATACTGGCGATCATGCCCACCGGCGCCGGCAAGAGCCTTTGCTATCAGTTGCCGGCGGTATGCGATGATGGCCTGACCGTGGTGGTGTCGCCGTTGATTGCGCTGATGGAAAACCAGGTCGCGCAATTGCGCGCGGTCGGCGCTCCGGTCGGCCTCATCCATTCAGGCCGCGACCGCGAGGCAAACATCGCTGACTGGCGCGCAGCGGCGGCGGGCGATATTCGGCTTTTATACATGTCGCCCGAGCGGTTGATGACGCCGCGCATGCTGTCTGCGCTTAGCGGCGTCCATCTCCAGCGCATCGTCGTTGATGAGGCCCATTGCGTCAGCCAGTGGGGGCATGATTTCCGCCCCGACTATATGGCGCTGACCAGCCTGAGGGATCATTTCCCCGGCATACAGATCGCCGC
This sequence comes from Hyphococcus sp., assembly GCA_021776415.1. Classification (GTDB taxonomy): domain Bacteria; phylum Pseudomonadota; class Alphaproteobacteria; order Caulobacterales; family Parvularculaceae; genus Hyphococcus. Next base: position 8,873 of record JAJFFY010000063.1, on the reverse strand, counting down.
CTTCACTGCGACCGCTGATGCGCGCACCCGTGAGGAAATTGTCTCACGCCTGCTTGGCCCCGGCGGGCAGGTGTTCGTCCACGATCTTGACCGGCCGAATATCGACATCGCTATTGAGCAAAAAATCACGGCGAAGTCGGGCGCAAAGGACCGCCTCGCCGCGCTGATGGATGAACATCGCGGCGAACAGGGCATCATCTATGCGTTATCGCGCAAAAACACCGAAGATATTGCCACCGACCTTGGGGATCGCGGCCACAAGGTCGCCGCCTATCATGCCGGGCTCGACCCGGAGACCCGCAATGACCGCCTCAACGCCTTTCTGACGGAGCCGGACCTCACCATCGTCGCCACGGTCGCCTTCGGCATGGGTATCGACAAGCCGGATATCCGCTTCGTTTTTCACCACGATATCCCGGCCTCCATCGAGGGCTATTATCAGGAGATCGGCAGGGCTGGCCGAGACGGCGCACCGGCGCGCGCGGTGATGTTATATTCCGGAGGCGATGTCGGACGGCGTATACGGATGATTTCCCGCAATGACGGCAACGACGCAGCCTCGCGCGCGGAGATGCGCCGGCTCGATGAGCTGACCACATTGTGTGAACAAACCGGCTGCCGGCGCCAGACATTGCTCGCGCATTTCGGACAACAGGCCGAGCCATGTGGCGATTGCGACAATTGCCGCGAGCCACCAAGGCTGGTTGACGCCAGCGCCGATGCGCGGCTTGTGGTTGATGCAATCGTCTCTAGTGGGTCGATGTTTGGCGCAGTCCACATCATCGATATTTTGCGCGGCGCCGACACTCAGAAAATTCGCAAGAGCGGCCATGAGGCGCTGCCCGTCTACGCCGCCGGCGCTCATCGCCCGGCCGATCAATGGCGCCACCTCATCCGCCAGATGACCGCCGACAAACTGCTGATTGCCGAGCCGACCTATGGCGGGCTGGAACCCGGCGAGGCGGCCCAAGCACTAATATCGGGCGATAACGACTTTGCCATGCGCGCACCGCCGGCGCCGCGAAAAGCCTCTCGGCGCAACCGCAAAGCCGCTCCGGCCGCAGCCGTTGGCGACCACGCCCTGCTGGCGGCGCTCAAACAGCACCGCCTGGCGCTGGCGCGCGAGCGCGGCGCGCCAGCCTTCGTCATCTTCTCCGACCGCACGCTCATCGACATGGCCGCTCGCAGGCCCTCAACTCGCGGTGAATTCGGCGAGGTCTTCGGTGTCGGCGCCGCCAAAACCGAGGCCTTCAGCGAGCAGTTTATCGCCATCATCCGCGACCATCTGGATTAATTGGCGCGCCTGCCGGACCGCCAGAAACCCGCCCTGCCCGCCCCCGTAACGGATATTTCGGCATTTCCTCCCAGAATCGAGGCGCTTTACCGCATCCCCGGTCGCCAAATCAGCCGGCGCGTGGCATTGGTACCGGTCGGGCCTCTAAAGCGCCCTATGGAGTTTGTAATGAGATCAGTACCGTTCGCCCTCGCCGCCAGCTTGTTCGCCGCCAGTTTCATGGCCGCCGCGCCAATCGCCGCCGCCGAAGAATCGCGAAGCTTTGACTTGCCGGAATTCAACCGTATCGACATATCCGCTGGCGTCATTCTTGTCGCCGATGTTGGATCACAGCAATCGGTTATCGTGAAGACTAACAAAGGCGATTACAGCGACTTCACCATTGAAGTCAGTAATGGTGAATTGAACATCACACGCGAATGGAACCCGCTCAGCTGGCATAACAGCAAGTCGGATTATAAAGTCATCATCAATGTGCCGACATTAACGGCGCTCGACGCCTCCTCCGGCTCACACGCAAAAGTTTATAACATCGACGCTGCACGTTTCGTAATCGATTTATCGAGCGGCGCGCATGCTCTGCTCGAGGGAAAATGCAACAACTGCGTGGTTGACCTTTCGAGCGGCGCCAATCTTAAGGCCAAAGGCCTTGCGTGCGACAAAGCTGATATTGACGTTTCCAGCGGCGGCCATGGCATCATCAGCGTACTGAATACGGTCAAAGGCGACGCATCAAGCGGCGGCCATGTCGCCGTTTATGGCAATCCGCATCAAGTCAATGTCAGCAAATCGTCCGGCGGACGGATTAAGATTGTCGCCAGCGCGCAAGCAACGCGGGATTAACCCTCGGGCGGGTCGGCAGGCTTAACAATCTCTGCATCCGCAAACGGGTCGGGAACTTCGGCCAATGAGAGTTGCAGGCGCCGGTGCAGTTGCGGGCGGGTGCGCGACAGGGTCCGGAAATCTTCCTGATCGAGCACGATGAGATCGCAGGTCATAATGGCTGTCGCCGTCTCCGCCTGCACCCCGGTCAACAGCGAGCGCGCACCCCAATATTCGCCCTCTTCCAACCTTATGGGCGCAAGCTCCGCGCGGTTGGAATCAACGACTTCAACTTCGCCCGAGCCGATCATAAAAAGCGCGCCCGGCTTCTCGCCGCCAACCGCAATCACCGAGCCTGGCAGCGCCATGCGCGCCTTCAACACCTTCAGCACCTCGGTGATTTCTTCTGGTTTCAGGAGCGCAAACACCGCTGAGCGCGCCGCCATGCCCCAGGTGACGATGAAATCCTGACGGCGGAATTCTTCCATAAAGCCGCTGGCGATAATCCCGATCGGCAGGGCGAAAAAGCCAAGCCCGCTGATCATGACGATGCCGGCCAGAAATTTACCCAGCGGCGTCTCCGGCGTCACATCGCCATAACCGACCGTCGTCAATGTCACGATCGCCCACCACATTGCTTCCGGCACAGTCGAGAAATCGCTGCCCGGCCGATTGCCTTCAGCCAGATAAAGCATCGAAGCAGAGACGATGACCATGCCGAGAAGGACAATCAAGACACCCATCAACGCCGAACGTTCGCGCGACAGAACGCGCAACATAGTATTGAAGGCAGGCGAAAACCGCACGAGCTTGAAGATCCGCAACAACCGCAATATCCGCAGGACGCGCAGATCAATTGCGAAAAGAAACCCAAGATAAAAAGGCGCAATCACCAGGAGGTCGACGATCATTAATGGACTGCGCGCAAATCTCAGCCGCGCGCGCAGCGGCGACAGACCACGGAAAGGCGGGTGCTCCGTGCACACCCAAAGCCGCGCAGCATATTCGAGCGAAAAGATTGCAATCGACACAGCATCGAACAGTCTGAAAAAAACCACATGCCGGTCATGGATTGCCGGCACTGTTTCCAGAGAAAACGCTATCACATTCAAAATGATCAGCGTCGCCATCGCACCTTCAAACAAGCGGCTCTGCCAATCATGAGAGTGGCCGGCTTCAAGCACCTTATATAGCCGCGCCTTGAGCCCCACATGCGGGGCGCTCGGGAGGGTTAGGTGCGGCATCGCGTCGGAAGGTTTGGTATGGTCAGTCAAGGCGGCAGCTCTCCTAGCCTAATGGCCTTATCAATCTCCTTAGCGCGGCGAGTGAAAACAGTGCAACGGTTTTCACGCTAACGCGCTGGAAACTGCCGGATGGCGCGCGCCACGACTATGTCCATCGATTTTGCATCTGTCTCAAGGCTTGGCGCGGACTTCTTCACCTGATTCGTTACAAACGGCCGGTCGCTCCGGCGGCCCTCCTCGGAGAGAAGTAGATTGCCCGCAAATTCAGCACGCCCTACCGCTTTTCGCTTTCTTAAACCAAGAAATATGTCAGGGTCGAGAGCAACAGAATGGGAGAGACTTATGAATAAATTCAATTATGCACTTTTGTGTACAGCAGCGAGCGTCGCGCTGGCTTCTACATCTGCAAACGCCGAAACCCGAGCGTTCAATTTTGATGGATTCTCCCAAGTTGGCGCGTCTGCCGGCGTCAGCGTTGAAATTACAGCCGGGGCTGACTATTCAGTTCGTGCCGAAAGTAATAAGGTCGGCCTTGATGATCTCAAGATCACTAAAAAAGGCGACACCCTCAATATCGGACGCAATAAAACCAAGTTCTTTAAACGCCGCTCGGATATTTCCGTCTATATAACCATGCCAGCACTCGAAGGCGTTCGCGCATCGAGCGGATCAGAGATCGAAGCAACAGGCATAGATGCCGACAAATTCTCTGTCTCTGTGTCGAGCGGCGCTGATGTTTCGCTCGCCGGACAGTGCGCCGACATAAGCGCCAGCGTATCGAGCGGCTCGGACCTCGACGGCGAGGATCTGCGCTGCCACAAGGCCAGCGTCACTGCATCGTCGGGTGCGGATGCTTCAATTTACGCCAGTGAAAAAGTCACCGCTAGCGCGTCCAGCGGCGGCGACGTCGACGTTTATGGCGGCCCGGAAATACGCGAGATCAACAAGTCCAGCGGCGGCCGCGTATCGATGCGCAACTAACAAAAAAACCAGGCGTTCGCCTTATGAGGCGATCGCCTGTTCGATCGACTTGATGGCTTTGTCGGCATTGGCGCCCTCTGGTCCTCCGGCTTGCGCCATATCCGGCCGCCCGCCGCCGCCTTTGCCGCCGATTGCCACCGCGCCAATGCGCGCCAGATCAACCGCCGACAGGCGTTCTTTCAAATCATCGCTCACGCCAACCACAAGCGCCGCCTTGCCATCATTGACGCCGATGAAAACCGCAATCCCGGCGCCCATTTTTTTCTTTGCCGCATCCACCAGCCCGCGCAGATCCTTCGGCGCAACGCCCTCAAGCACCCGCCCGGTGAATTTGACGCCGGCGATTTCCCGGACATCGTCATCGCTCGCCGCCGCCCCGCCGCCAAGCGCCAGTTGTTTTTTGGCCTCACTGAGATCGTGCTCGAGTTTTTTGCGCTCGGCAAGCAGCGCCGTCACCCGGTCCGGCAATTGCGAAGGAACCGTTTTAAGCGCATCAGCCGCCGAGCCCGCCAGCGCCGCCTGGGCTTCAAGATATTGCCGCGCCGCCTCACCGGTCAGCGCTTCGACCCGGCGCACGCCCGCCGACACCGCGCTTTCACCAATGATCTTGAACAACGCAATATCGCCGACGCGCGATACATGCAGCCCCCCGCAAAGCTCAACTGAGAAAGCCTTGCCAGAACCGTCAAGCGCCTCGCCCATCGTCAGCACACGGACATCGTCGTCATATTTCTCGCCAAATAGCGCCATCGCGCCCGATGCGACTGCGTCCTCATAGGGCATGACACGGGTCTCAACGGCCGTATTCTGACGGATTACCGCGTTGACGCGCCGCTCCACTTCGGCGGTCTCGTCCACCGACATGATCTTCGGGTTGGAAAAATCGAACCGCAGCCGGTCCGGCGCGACAAGCGAGCCTTTCTGCGTCACATGCCCGCCCAAAACTTCACGCAGAGCGGCATGCATTAAATGCGTCGCGGAATGATTGGCGCGGGTCTTGGTCCGGCGCTCAATGTCAACCGATAGATGCGCCGCCTCGCCGGGTTTAATCGCGCCTTCCTCAACAATGCCGATATGACCGAACAGCACGCCGACGCGTTTTTTAACGCCGCGGATGATGACTTTCGCACCGGCCTCAGTTTTGATAATGCCGGCGTCGCCAACCTGACCGCCGGCCTCGGCATAAAACGGCGTCTGATTAATGATAATCTCAACTTCATCGCCCTGGCTTGCCTGCAGAACCGGCACGCCGTCCTTGACGATCGCTTGAATGACGCCTTCGGTTTCATCGTGGATGTAGCCAAGAAACTCCGTCGCGCCATGCTCCGTCCGCAGATCAAACCAGACACTCTCGTCGGCGGCGTCGCCCGAGCCCGCCCATGCGGCGCGCGCGGCCTTGCGCTGCACATCCATTGCCGCATCAAAGCCCGCGACATCAACCTCGCGACCCTGGCGGCGGAGCGCGTCCTGGGTCAGATCGAGGGGGAAGCCGAAAGTGTCATAAAGTTTGAACGCCGCCTTGCCCGATAGCGCCTCGCCATCCGCCAAGTTTGCGGTCTCGTCATCGAGAAGCTTCAATCCGCGCTCGAGCAGCGAACGGAATTTTTCTTCTTCCGATTTCAAGGTTTCAACAATCAGGGTTTGCGCGCGACCAAGCTCAGGAAAGGCGCCGCCCATTTCCCGCACCAGGACCGGCGCAAGGCGTGTAAGCAGTGGATCACGCGCGCCGAGCCCGTGCGCATAGCGCATCGCCCGGCGCATGATCCGCCGCAACACATAACCGCGCCCTTCATTGGAGGGCGCAACGCCGTCTGCGATCAAAAAACTCATGGCCCGCAAATGGTCCGCAATCACCCGATGCGCCGGAGCGTCGGCGCCCTCCGCCTTGCGGCCAGTAAGGTCCACGGACGCAGCAATCAGGGTACGGAATAGATCAACATCATAATTATCATGAACCCCCTGCAGCACGGCGGCCAGGCGCTCAAGTCCCATGCCGGTGTCGATGGAGGGTTTGGGTAAATCGACCTGCTCGCCATTGGCATGCTTTTCGAATTGCATAAAGACGAGGTTCCAGATCTCCACAAAACGGTCGCCGTCCTCATCGGCGCTGCCGGGCGGACCGCCGGGGATATGATCGCCGTGATCGTAGAAAATTTCCGAACACGGCCCGCACGGACCGGTGTCGCCCATCGCCCAGAAATTGTCATGGGTTGGAATACGGATGATGCGGGCCTCCGGCAGGCCGGAGATTTTACGCCACAGATCAAACGCCTCGTCGTCAGTGTGGTAGACGGTGACCGTGAGCTTGTCGGCCGGGAGCCCGAAATTTTTGTGCACCAGGGTCCAGGCAGCCTCGATCGCCTCGTCCTTGAAATAGTCGCCAAACGAGAAATTACCGAGCATCTCAAAGAATGTGTGGTGGCGCGCAGTATAGCCGACATTGTCGAGGTCATTGTGCTTGCCGCCGGCGCGTACGCATTTTTGCGACGAGGTCGCACGGCTGTAATCGCGGGTCTCCGCGCCAGTGAAGACGTTCTTGAACGGAACCATGCCGGCATTGACGAATAACAAGGTCGGGTCGTTGTGCGGCACCAACGACGCGGAGGGGACGACAAAATGATCGCGCGCGGCGAAAAATTCGAGAAATTGCGCCCTTATGTCTTTCAGCGACGTCATGGTTTCATGGCCCTTAAAACAATAATCGCGCCGGCCCAAATAACTAATCCGGCGCGTTTTATGGTCTTAGCGCCCGAAGGGGCGGTGCGTCCAGATTATTCGCTGCGCTGCGAAATCGGGCGCCATGGCTGGAAGCCAAAGCCGTGATTCGGCGGCGCGGCCGCGCATCTGGCGCCCGCGCCTTTCCGATCAGGTCATGCAGAAGAAGTTGAGCTTGTTGCCGTCGAGATCACGGAAATAGCCAGCATAGAACTTGTCGCCGCGCGGGCCGGCCGGGCCTTCATCCACCGCGCCGAGCTCAATCGCCTTTTTATAAAGCCTATCGACCGTTTCCGGCTTGTCGCAGGCGATCGCCACCATGGTTCCATTGCCAGCCGAGGCGGTTTTTCCATTATGGGGCTTGATAATCGATATTGCCGGTTTTTGGGGATCGACGGCCCAGGCGATAAAGCTATCAGCCTCCATCATCCGCTTGGCGCCCATTTCACCCAGCAATGCGTCGTAAAATTTGCCGGCTTTATCGAAGTCATCAACGCCGAGGGTCACATATCCGATCATTGTCTTCTCCTGCTGAAGGTTTTTAAATTCGCGCCTGCCGCCAGCATGCACCCAAATGCGGACACCGAAAAGCCGCACGCGCAGTCCTTGCGCAAACAACCCGATCACTCAGATCAGGTTGTTTGTCCCCACAGTGCGGTCTGCGATCAAAACCCCGGTTAAGACGCTTCCGCCACTGCGTCGTCGTCCGCCTTGGTTTTGCCAACCAGCATTTCTTCCGAGATAAGCCCGGCGTTCTTGCGGATTGCGTGTTCGATTTCAGCGGCCATATCGGGATTGTCTTTTAAGAACTGCTTGGCGTTTTCGCGACCCTGACCGATGCGCTCGGAGTTATAGGAATACCATGAGCCAGCCTTTTCCACGACCTCGGCCTTGACGCCAAGATCGACCAGTTCGCCCATCTTGGAAATGCCCTCACCATACATGATGTCGAATTCAACCTGCTTAAATGGCGGCGCGACCTTGTTTTTGACGACCTTGACGCGGGTCTGGTTGCCGACCACTTCGTCACGCAATTTGATGGCGCCAATGCGGCGAATATCCAGGCGTACGGAGGAGTAAAACTTCAGTGCATTACCGCCGGACGTGGTTTCGGGCGAGCCGAACATAACGCCGATCTTCATGCGGATCTGGTTGATGAAAATCACCAGCGTGTTTGACTTCGAAATTGAACCCGTCAGCTTACGGAGCGCCTGGCTCATCAGCCGCGCCTGCAGGCCGGGGAGCGAATCGCCCATCTCGCCTTCAAGCTCTGCACGCGGCGTCAGCGCGGCGACGGAATCGATAATAAGAATATCAACCGCGCCGGAGCGCACCAGCGTGTCGGCGATTTCAAGCGCCTGCTCGCCGGTATCCGGCTGGGAGATCAGAAGATCATCAAGGCTGACCCCGAGCTTTTGCGCATAGATCGGGTCCAGCGCATGTTCGGCGTCGATAAACGCCGCGGTGCCGCCAATTTTCTGGGTTTCCGCCGCCACATGCAGCGCCAGCGTCGTCTTGCCGGAACTTTCCGGTCCGTAAATTTCAACCACCCGGCCCTTGGGCAGACCGCCAATCCCGAGCGCGATATCAAGCCCGAGGGAGCCGGTGGAAATTGATTCCATCTGGACAACCTCGCGGTCGCCCAAACGCATCAGCGAGCCCTTGCCGAACGCCTTGTCGATCTGCGACATCGCCGCTTCCAGCGCCTTAGATTTATCCACGTCACCCACCTCTACAAGCTTCAGACCGCCCTTGGCCATATACCGCCTCCGTTGCCTACAGGGGACCGCCCTGTCAATAAGCGCCTTTGTACGCTT
>JAJFFY010000062.1 GCA_021776415.1 Hyphococcus sp. | reverse complement strand
ACCAAAATATTTGGTGATCGCCGCCGTCAGCGTCGTCTTGCCGTGGTCAACGTGGCCGATTGTGCCGACATTGGCGTGCGGTTTATTTCGTTCAAATTTTTCTTTCGACATCTTACTTTCTCCGTCTCTAGACGACTGCCTCTAAAACTTCACCGGTTAGCCGGCTAATTTCGCTCTTACTTCTTCTTCAACTGCTTTGGGTACGCGGTCATAATGGTCAAACTGCATCGTGTACTGAGCGCGCCCTTGGGTCGCTGAGCGCAGGTTGTTCACATAACCGAACATATTCGCCAGCGGAACCATTGCGTGGATGACATTGGCGTTGCCGCGCATCTCTTGCTCTTGAATCTGACCACGCCTGGAATTGAGATCGCCAATAACAGTGCCGGTATATTCTTCCGGCGTCACGACTTCAACCTTCATGACCGGCTCGAGCATGGCCAGGCCAAGCTCAGCTTTGTTCTCGCGCATCGCCGCGCGCGCCGCGATTTCGAACGCCAGCACAGATGAGTCGACATCGTGGAAGGCGCCGTCATAAAGCTCGACTTTGAAATCGAGGATCGGGAAGCCCACCAGAAGGCCAGCTTCGCGGATGGTTTTCAGACCTTTTTCAACGCCTGGAATATATTCCTTCGGAATATTCCCGCCGACAATCTTGCTTTCGAACTGATAGCCTTCGCCCGGCTCCAGCGGAACAACGCGGAATTTGATGCGCGCAAACTGACCGGAACCGCCCGACTGTTTCTTGTGCGTGTAGTCGATGTCGGCGTGCTTAGTAATTGTCTCGCGATAAGCGACCTGCGGTTGGCCGATATTGGCCTCGACTTTGAATTCGCGCTTCATGCGATCAACAAGAATGTCGAGGTGCAACTCGCCCATGCCCTTGATGATCGTCTGACCAGATTCTTCATCGGTCGTAACCCGGAAGGAAGGATCTTCTGCAGCAAGACGTTGCAGCGCGAGGCCCATTTTTTCCTGGTCGGCTTTAGTCTTTGGCTCAACAGCAAGCTCGATCACCGGCTCGGGGAATTCCATGCGCTCGAGAATGATCGGTTTTTGCGGATCGCAAAGCGTATCGCCTGTGGTCGTATCCTTCAGACCGACAATCGCAATGATGTCGCCAGCGTAAGCCGCTTTGATTTCTTCACGGCTATTAGAATGCATTTGCAGCATCCGGCCAACGCGTTCTTTCTTGCCTTTGACAGAGTTCATAACCTGGGTGCCGGTTTCCAGTTTCCCGGAGTAAATTCGGCAAAAAGTCAACGTGCCGACAAACGGGTCGGTCATGACTTTAAAGGCCAGCATTGAAAGCGGCGCATCATCAGAAGACTCGCGCATCGCTTCTTCGTCTGAATCCGGCAGCACGCCGTTGATCGCAGGAACCTCAACCGGGCTCGGCAGAAAGTCGACCACAGCGTCGAGCATCGGCTGCACGCCTTTGTTCTTAAACGCAGAGCCACAAACCACAGGGTGGAAGTCAACCGCGCAAGTGCCCTGGCGGATAAGCCGCTTGATGGTGTCGTTATCGGGCTCATCGCCTTCGAGATAGGCTTCCAGAACCGCTTCATCTAGCTCAACGACGGCCTCGATCATTTTCTCGCGGTATTCTTTTGCCTGCTCAACCAGGTCATCGGGGATATCGGCCTCATTGAATTTCGCGCCGAGTGATTCTTCTTCCCACAAGATCGCCTTCATCTTGATCAGATCAACAACGCCCTTGAAGTTATTTTCAGCGCCAATCGGCAGTTGCAGGACAACTGTTTTCGCAGCAAGGCGCTTGTGAATCGAATCGACAGAGAAAAAGAAATCGGCGCCGATTTTGTCCATCTTGTTGATGAAGAACATCCGCGGGACGCTATATTTGTCGCCCTGGCGCCAGACCGTTTCGGTCTGCGGCTCAACCCCGGCATTGGCGTCAAGCAGCGCAACGGCGCCGTCGAGAACACGCAAGCTGCGCTCAACTTCAATCGTGAAATCAACGTGACCTGGCGTGTCGATAATATTCAGGAGCTTGTCGTTCCAGGAACACGTCGTCGCAGCGGAGGTAATGGTAATGCCGCGCTCTTGCTCTTGTTCCATCCAGTCCATCGTCGCCGCGCCATCATGGACTTCGCCGATTTTGTGGCTTTTACCTGTGTAATAGAGAACGCGTTCGGTGGTCGTGGTTTTCCCGGCGTCAATATGCGCCATGATTCCGAAGTTGCGGTAGTCCTCAATTTTATGCGAACGCGGCATGACAGCGAGCCCTTACTCGGTTGAATTCGTTTACCAACGATAGTGCGAAAATGCCCGGTTGGCCTCGGCCATACGGTGCGTGTCTTCGCGTTTTTTAACGGCGGCGCCGCGATTTTGTGCGGCATCCATAATTTCATTCGACAGCCGATCGACCATCGTCGTTTCATTGCGCGAGCGCGCCGCACCAATGATCCAGCGCATGGCGAGCGCCTGCTTGCGGTCCGGACGAACTTCAACCGGCACCTGGTAGGTGGCGCCGCCGACCCGGCGCGAGCGCACTTCGAGAGTCGGGATTACGTTGTCGAGCGCTTCTTTAAACAGCTCCACCGGCTGGCGGCGCATCTTTTCTTCGATACGATCAAGCGCGCCGTATACGATCTTTTCTGCAGCCGGTTTCTTCCCGTCAAGCATGACGTAGTTCATAAATTTCGACAGCGTCTTGTCGCCGAATTTAGGATCGGGATGAACAACTCGTTTTTCTGCGCGGTGACGTCGTGACATTGCTCTTAACCCTATTTCGGACGCTTGGCGCCGTATTTCGAACGGCGTTGTCTGCGATCTTTGACGCCCTGCGTATCGAGAACGCCGCGAATAACGTGGTAGCGAACGCCGGGAAGGTCTTTAACGCGACCGCCCCTGATCAGAACAACAGAGTGCTCTTGAAGATTGTGGCCCTCGCCCGGGATGTAACCGATCACTTCATAGCCATTGGTGAGGCGAATCTTTGCAACCTTGCGAAGCGCAGAGTTCGGCTTCTTTGGCGTCGTTGTATAAACCCGCGTGCAAACGCCCCGTTTTTGCGGATTCGCTTCGAGCGCCGGGACTTTATTAATCCGTCGCTTCGGTTTCCGCGGCTTGCGGATCAGTTGCTGAATCGTCGGCATTCGATCTCCTGGCCTTAATCCCAAACCCGCAAAACGCGGCTTTTTTTCGCGCCACCTGACATATCGCTGAGGGCGATATACCCATGACACAAATGAGCGGGTCCGCATCTGGCGGAACGCCGCTCCATGAAAACTTGACTATCGTCGGCTAAGATTGGCTGCGTTTCAGATAGGTCCTCGCGAACACACCTGACGGCCAGCCGTCCTGCGGCGCACTAACTAGCCCCGGGAATTGGCGTGGTCAATAGAGTTTGCAGGGATTTTCAAGATTTTTTAAGGGTTCCGCCCGCCTTTGTCTTGGAAACCACAATGACCTCAAAAACCAGCGCGGCCAAAGCCGCCCGCCTCGCTATCTTCACCCCGGAGTTCAACCTATAAAACCAAGACCGGGACAGGAAATCCACACATGCGGATAGTATTCTTACAGCACGGCGATTATGCCGAGGCTTATAACCGCTTTAAAGATGGCGGTGGCGAGACTTACTACGCCCAGCGCTACTCTGTTGATTTTGTTGAAGATCTCGCCGAAAAGACTGAATTTGTCGGGGTTTGCGCTAATATTGGCAACCGTCGAGAAGAGACGGTCATTAAAGAAAACCTGATTTCCATGCGCATTCCGCCAAAGCCGGGCGGCGACGTTGATGAGCCGGCGGTCATTGATTTACTGAAAACCTGGCGGCCAACACACCTGGTTTTGAGAACCCCATCGCGCCGGGTTTTGTGGTGGGCGTTGAAAAACAATATACAGGTCCTGCCGGTCTTCGCAGACAGCTGGGGCAAATTAGGGCCGCTCGGAAAGCTTCGCGCGCGCCATCTCGCACATCTTTTGAACAATCGGTCCATATCCATGGTTGGGAATCACAATGTGCCTGCCTGCCTGTCGCTAAAGGCGATTGGAGTTTCCGCCACCAAACTTTTCCCTTGGGACTGGCCGCACGAGCTTCGCCCGGAAGACCACCCAATAAAGAAACTAAACCGGGAGCTGCCGGAAATCGTCACTATTGGCGTCGTTTCAGAGCCGAAGGGCGCTGGAGATTGCATTGAGGCCGCCGATATCCTCAAACGAGAGGGACGCGCATTCAAATGGCGTATCATCGGCGCCGGACCTTATGAAGCGGAGGCCAGAAAACTGGTTGAAGCCCGCGGCTTGCAAGATGTGGTCGAATTCACTGGCTTGCTCCCCCACAACGACGTCATTGATCAGTTAAACTCAGCTACGATATCCGTTGTCGCCAGCCGGCACGCTTTCCCTGAAGGACTGCCGATGACGATCTATGAAGCGCTGGCGACCAGAACGCCGTTGGTTCTATCCGATCACCCAATGTTTCAAATGTTTTTCAAAGACCAGCAAGGCGCGGTCATGGCGCCTGAGAAATCGCCGGCGGACCTCGCAAAAGCAATCGCCTCATTGTTGGACGATGCGCAGACCTATGAGGCTTACTCGACCGCTACTGGCGATTTATGGGGCCGGGTCAAAGCCAATTTGTCCTGGGGGGATTTGGTAAAGACCTGGATCGATGATCCGAAAACAGCGCCAGAAAAGCTTGCCGCCATGGCGCTGCTAAAGCAGACTAATTTGTAACGCAGCGGTTTGTTGAGAAGGAAAATCTCTGTACGGACATGTTATTGCGCCGCTGTATGCTTTAGCATACAGCGGCGCAATCTTATCATGCCTAGTTAGGCTGAATCGGGCGCGTGTTCTTCAACACTCGGTTCAGCGCCCGCTTCAACGCCCGGCTCTACGCTTGGCTCAGCGGTGTCTTCAAACACTGGCGCCGCTGGCTCTTCGGCTGGCGGAAGCGCCGCTGCTGCGACTTTCTCACGTTCGGCGATCAACTCATTATCACGCCGTTCGGCCTCTACCTGACGGCGCGACATCGCTCCGCCGGTGCCGGCGGGGATGAGACGGCCGACAATTACGTTCTCTTTCAGGCCTTCAAGCGCATCGATCTTACCATTGACGGCCGCGTCGGTGAGCACCCGCGTCGTCTCCTGGAACGAGGCAGCGGAGATGAAGGAACGGGTCTGCAGCGACGCTTTGGTGATGCCGAGCAGGACAGGTTGCGCCTTCGCCGGCGTCTTGCCTTGATTGTCCAGTTTTTCATTCATCTCCTGGAATTCGAGCTTGTCGACTTGCTCTTCTTTCAGGAACAAAGAATCACCCGGAGCGGTCACTTCGACCTTCTGCAACATCTGGCGGACAATCACTTCGATGTGCTTGTCGTTAATCGGCACGCCCTGCAGTCGGTAGACTTCCTGAATTTCGTCAATCAGGAAGTCGGCGAGCGCTTCGATGCCCAAAATTTGCAGAATATCATGCGGCGCCGGATTGCCGTCCATGAGATATTCACCCTTGGCGATGAAATCACCATCCTGAACCGCGATGTGCTTGCCCTTGGGAACAAGGTAATCGGAAGGCTCGAGGCTCTCATCGGTCGGGATAATCTTGATGCGGCGTTTATTTTTGTAATCGCGGCCAAACTCAACCTTGCCGTCAACATTGGCGATGATCGCGTGGTCTTTCGGCCGACGCGCCTCAAACAATTCCGCCACCCGCGGCAGGCCGCCGGTGATGTCTCTGGTCTTAGCGCCCTCGGTCGGGATCCGTGCAACCGAATCCCCTGCGGCGATCTTGGAGCCGTCTTCAACCGACAGCACCGCCCCGACCGGCAGGACGTAACGCGCCTCGCCGCCGGATGACAGCGTTCCAATCTCTCCAGCGTCATTGACGATGATAATCGACGGTTTCATGTCGGCGGCGCGCGGGTTGGTGCGCCAATCGGTGACAATGCGGCTGGCGATGCCGGTCGCTTCGTCGGCGACAACCTGCATCGAATAGCCCTCTTGCAGATCTTCGAACTTCGCTGTGCCGGAAAGTTCCGTGAGGATCGGGATTGTATATGGGTCCCAGTCCGCAAGGCGTTGTCCGCGCGTCACGCGCCCGCCATCTTTAATACGCAGTTTCGTGCCATAAGAAACTTTGTACGAAGCATGCTCCTTACCATCCAGGCCGATAATCTTGACCACGGTGTTGCGGCCCATGACCACAATATCGCCAGCGGAATTTACGACCGGCTCGCGACCTTCAATCTTGACGGTGCCTTCGTGGCTCGCCTCGATGAACGACGTGTCGCCAACTTGCGCAGTGCCGCCAACGTGGAACGTCCGCATCGTCAGCTGCGTGCCTGGCTCGCCGATCGACTGCGCGGCAATAACACCGACAGCCTCGCCAATATTGACATGGGTGCCGCGCGCAAGGTCGCGGCCATAACACATGCCGCAAATGCCAGACTTGGCGTCGCAAGTCAGAACCGAACGCACACGCATCGTTTGAACGCCGGCGCCTTCAATTTCTTCCGCCTGCGCCTCATCAACTTCATCGCCGGCCTTGCCGACCAGCTCGCCGGTCTCAGGGCGCCGGATATCTTCAAGCAGCGTGCGCCCGAGAATAACCTGGCTTAGCGGCACGATGATCTCGCCGCCACGGACAACCGCTTCAACGGTAATGCCGTTTTCAGTGCCGCAATTGACTTCGCGGACGATGCAATCTTGCGCGACGTCCACAAGGCGCCGGGTCAGGTAGCCGGAGTTTGCGGTTTTAAGCGCGGTGTCGGCCAGGCCTTTGCGCGCGCCGTGGGTGGAGTTGAAGTATTCAAGAACCGTCAGCCCCTCTTTAAAGTTCGAGGTGATCGGCGTTTCAATAATTTCCCCGGAAGGCTTGGCCATCAGCCCGCGCATGGCGCCAAGCTGGCGCATTTGTGTTGGCGAACCACGCGCGCCGGAATGGGACATCATGTAAATCGAATTCGGCTCAAGCTGGCGCTTGGTTTCCGGATCGAACTTAGTTTCAGAAATCTCGCCCATCATCTCATCGGCAATTTTATCGGTGCATTTCGCCCAGGCATCGATGACTTTGTTGTATTTCTCGCCGCGTGTGATCAGGCCCTCGGCATATTGCTGTTCGAACTCGCCAACCAGATTGCGGGTGTCTTCCACCATCGCGCGCTTGGCCTGCGGGATCACCACATCGTCCTTGCCGAAAGAAATGCCGGCCTTACAGGCTTCCTTGAAGCCGAGGCCCATCACATGGTCGGCGAAGATCACGGTCTTCTTCTGACCGCAATGACGATAAACGATGTCGATCAGCCCCTGAATGGTTTTCTTGGTCAGGAGTTGGTTGACCACTGTAAACGGCACATTGGAATCGCGCGGCAGAACCTGCGCAACCATCATCCGTCCCGGCGTGGTTTCAACCAGTTGGCGAAGCGGCTCGCCGTTCTCGTCAACGGTGTCCCAGCGCGCCTTGATTTTTGAGTGCAGCGTCACGGCGCCGGCTTCGAGCGCATGCTCGATTTCCGCCATTGTGCCGAGGATTTTGCCCTCGCCCGGCTCGCCTTCTTTTTCCATGGTGATGTAGTAAAGCCCAAGG
>JAJFFY010000061.1 GCA_021776415.1 Hyphococcus sp. | reverse complement strand
ATCGTCGCTAAGACGGGCTTCCATGGCGCGGTATATATTCATTACCGGCGGCGTGGTGTCGTCTCTTGGAAAAGGCATAGCTTCAGCGGCTTTGGGCGCGCTGCTGCAGGCGCGCGGCTACAAGGTGCGACTGCGCAAGCTAGACCCTTATCTCAATGTCGATCCTGGCACCATGTCGCCCTATCAGCACGGCGAAGTTTTCGTCACTGATGACGGTGCGGAAACCGACCTCGATCTTGGTCATTACGAACGCTTCACCGGCGTTTCGGCCTCCAAGTCTGACAACGTCACCACCGGCCAGATTTATTCCCGCATTATTGAGCGCGAACGTCGCGGTGATTATCTCGGCGCCACGGTGCAGGTCATTCCCCATGTCACCGACGCGATCAAAGAGTTTGTCCTCAGCGATGCCGATGGGGCTGATTTTGTGTTGTGCGAAATTGGCGGCACGGTTGGCGATATTGAGGCGCTGCCGTTCTTTGAGGCGATCCGGCAATTGGGCAATGATTTGCCGCGTGACGATGCGGTTTATGTCCACCTCACCTTGATGCCGTATATTCCTTCAGCCGGCGAGCTGAAGACCAAACCGACGCAGCATTCGGTTCGCGAATTGCGCGCCATCGGCATTCAGCCGGATGTGCTGCTTGTGCGCGCCGATCGCGAGATCCCGTCAAGCGAGCGCAACAAGATCGCCCGGTTCTGCAATGTCCGCCCCGGCGCCGTTGTGCAGGCGCTGGATTGTCGGACGATTTATGAAGTCCCGCTCGCCTATCACAATGAAGGCTTTGACAATGAAGTCCTCGATGCATTCCGGATCAAAGACGCACCCGAACCGGAGCTTGGGAAATGGCGCCAGATTGTCGAGCGGATCACCGTGCCTGATGGCGAGGTCAACATCGCCGTGGTTGGCAAATATACGGTGTTGAAAGACGCCTATAAGTCCCTCATCGAGGCGATTGCTCATGGCGGCATCGCCAACAATGTGCGGGTCAATATTGAGTGGATTGAATCTGATATTTTCGAGCAGGAAGAAGATGCGATATCGGCGCTCTCCGGCGTGCACGGCATATTAGTGCCGGGCGGATTTGGCGAGCGCGGGGCGGAAGGGAAAATCAAGGCCGCCAAGTTTGCACGCGAAAAAGACATTCCCTATTTCGGCATCTGTTTTGGCATGCAGATGGCGGTGATTGAAGCCGCCCGCGCGCTGGTCGGCGAGGTCGGCGCGACGTCGTCAGAATTTTCCGGCGGCGGCGCTTCCATCGTCGGTTTGATGACTGAATGGGTGCGCGGTAATGAAAAGCAATCCCGCGCCGCCGGCGCCGATCTTGGCGGCACCATGCGGCTCGGCGCCTATCCGGCGCGGTTAAAACCCGGCAGCCGGGTGGCGGAGATTTACGGCGGCGAAGAGATTTCCGAGCGTCACAGGCATCGCTATGAGGTCGATATCAGCTGGGCCGAGCGCCTGGCCGAGCATGGCGTCATCTTCTCGGGAACCTCTCCCGACGGCGCCCTGCCGGAGATTGTAGAACTCCCCGACCACCCATGGTTTATCGGCGTCCAATATCATCCGGAACTAAAATCGCGCCCGTTCGAGCCGCATCCACTATTCGCCTCGTTCATAGATGCGGCGGTCAAGCGATCGCGGCTAGTTTAATCGCACCTCGCTCTTAAATTAAACTAGACAATATGGTCCAGCGCTTAGCGTGAAAGGAATAGTCCTTGTATAAATCGGTTCTGGTTACCGGCGCCTCCAGCGGCATTGGCGAAGCGACCGCCATCCATCTCGCGCATAAGGGATTTCGGGTGTTTGCCGCCGCGCGCAGCCTCGACAAGTTAAAGATTTTGTCGGGCCTCGGCGCCGGGCGCATCACGCCGCAGGAAATGGATGTGACTGACGAGGCGTCAATCGCCAGTGCGATTGCGGAAATTTCCGATGGCGGCGGCGCGCTTTATGGTCTGGTCAACAATGCCGGCGTCGGCGTTATGGGGCCAGTCGAAGAAGTCCCCCCCGCGGACTGGCGCCGGCAATATGAGACCAATGTCTTTGGACTGGTCAATGTCACGCGCGCCGCCCTGCCGCAAATGCGGACGGCGGGACGCGGGCGCATCATCAATATCGGTTCCGTCTCCGGCCGTATTGCCGTACCTTTCCAGGGCGTTTATGCATCGTCAAAACATGCGGTCGAGGGGTTGTCCGATGCGTTGCGCCGCGAGCTTGCACCCCACGGCGTCAAGGTCAGCCTCATTCGCCCAGGTTTCATCAACACGCCATTTGGCGCCCAGGAGCAGGACGAGCTGGAGCGCTATACCGACGGCGCTTATGCTGAACAGATAAAAATGTTCAAAGCCTGGCACGCCAAAGGTCACCCCAACGCGGCAGGGCCTATCGTCGTCGCCGAGGCCGTGCATCATGCACTGACCGCCAAGCGCCCTCATTCGCGCTATACTGTGCCTGCAAAGTTTCTGGGTTTTCTGGCGATGCGGAACTTGCTTCCATCAGCGATCGTAGATCGTGTGTTGGGGCGGGTTACCGGGTTGGCGGGTGTTGATAAAAAACCTACAGTTAAGTGATTGGATGGCTAAGGCGGGTCAGACCCTGCAGCACCGGTGCGTTTCGAATGGAAAGAGAGCGATATGATCAACGATGTTGATGGCGCCTTGGCGGCGATGCGTTCGGGCAATGCGAAGGACGCGTTTGCGTATCTGAAAAGCGCCCATGATGCTTCGCCTCTTCGCGATAACGCATTATTTGCGCTGGCTCATGCGGCGCGCTCGGTTGGCGATTATAAAATCTGTCTCGAAACAATAGACACCTATATAAAAACCGACCCTACAAATGTTGACGCTGTCTTGATCAAAGCCGACGCCTTTAAAGGCTTAGGCGAAGCCCGCTTCGCGGCCGGGTTTTATCAAGCGTTCCTCAATATGACGCAAAATATGCAACCTGTTCCGGCCCATCTCCACTCAGAGGTTGCCCGCGCACAACAAGAGAGCCAAAACGCTACGAATGTTTACGAGGAACATCTACGAGAAAACTTAAGAGCTGCGGGATTTAAAGACGATGACGGCCGCTCACGCATCGGTCAGGCAATCGATATCATGCTTGGCAAAAAATCTATTTATCCTCAAAATCCTGGCAAATTCTATTTCCCCGAACTGCCACATATTCAGTACTATGACACGGAACAATTTGACTGGGTTCCAGAAATTGTTGAACAGGCGGATGTGATCAGAGAAGAGTTACTGTCGGTTATCTCGGCTGATGAAATCTTTGATCCTTATGTTCAACACGCCGTCAATTCTCCGACCGCAACCAATATGAAGTTGCGGCTGATGGATGATGAGGGATGGTCGGCGTATCATTTGTATAAAGATAGCGACGCGCAGGAAGACCATATGGCGCGCTGTCCCAAAACGCTTGAAATTCTTAAAGCCGCGCCGATACCAAAAATTCGCACCGTCTCGCCATCAATACTGTATTCCAAACTAACGGCCGGATCGCACATACCGCCCCACGCCGGCATATGTAATGCGCGTATACTGTGTCATTTGCCGTTGATTGCGCCGCAGGGCTGCTGGCTGAGGGTAGGCAACCAGGTCAGGGAATGGACCGACGGAGAGATGTTGATCTTTGACGACACGATTGAGCATGAAGCCAAAAACCCGACTGACCAAACGCGGGTTGTTTTGATCTTCGACATTTGGCGGCCGGAACTGCGAGAAGATGAACGCATGCTGGTCGAAACGATCTTCAACGCCGTTGATACATTTCAGTAGCCGCGGCTAGGGTTGTCATACGGCTCCATTAGAAATTCTAACATGGCCGCACGCGTGAGGCTTCCGCTCGAAGCTTTTGAAAAGTCTTATAATTTACATTGGCGCTTGTCCTTTATAGCCAGAAGTGGCTATTGAACGTGGGCGCTTGAGCCGGGAATTTGAGAACAAATATGCCGACACCGATTTTGATGCCTGCCTTGTCGCCGACCATGGAGGAGGGGACCCTCGCCAAATGGACCGTGAAGGAGGGCGATAGCGTTTCTTCCGGCGACGTGATCGCTGAAATCGAGACCGACAAGGCGACGATGGAAGTCGAGGCCATCGACGAGGGCGTGATTGGCAAGTTGTTGATCGCCGAGGGCACCGAGAACGTCAAAGTCAATGCGCCGATTGCGGTCATTCTTGGTGAAGGCGAAAGCGCTGACGAAATCGATCTGTCGCAATTGAATGGCGCGAGCGCCGCGCCGGCGACGTCGGCGGATGTTGTGCTCGTGGCGGCGGAAGAAGCGCAGGCCGCGCCGATTGCGCCAGCGCAACCCAAAGCTGAGGCCGCCATTGATCCTGAATTGCCCGACGGCGTTGAAATGGTTCCAACCACCATTCGCGATGCGCTGCGCGATGCGATGGCCGAGGAAATGCGCCGCGACGAAGATGTTTTCCTGATCGGCGAGGAAGTAGCGCAATATCAAGGCGCCTATAAAGTCAGTCGCGGATTGCTGGAAGAGTTCGGTGACCGCCGCGTCGTCGATACGCCGATTACGGAACATGGCTTTGCCGGCCTTGGCGTTGGCGCAGCGTTTGCGGGGCTGAAACCGATCGTTGAATTCATGACCTGGAATTTTGCGATGCAGGCGATTGACCACATCATCAACTCGGCGGCGAAGACGCGTTATATGTCGGGCGGGCAGATGACCTCGTCGATCGTGTTTCGCGGACCGAACGCAGCCGCAAGCCGCGTCGCCGCGCAGCACTCACAAGACTACGCCGCCTGGTATTTAAACATTCCGGGGCTGATCGTGATTGCGCCTTACTCGGCGGCGGACGCCAAGGGCTTGCTAAAAGCGGCGATCCGCAACCCCAATCCGGTGGTGTTTTTAGAACATGAGCTGCTTTACGGCGACACGATGGATGTCCCCGATGTGGATGACTGGGTGCTGCCCATCGGCAAGGCGAAAATCCAGCGCGAGGGAACCGACGTTACTATAGTTTCGTATTCGCGCGGCGTGAAATTCGCGCTTGAGGCGGAGGAGATTTTGGCTGGCGAGGGGGTTTCAGCCGAAGTCGTCGATTTGCGCACGCTGCGGCCCATGGATGTTGAAACTGTTCTGGCCTCGGTGCGGAAAACCAACCGCGTCGTCACAGTTGAGGAAGGCTGGGCGCCCAGCGGTGTCGGCGCCGAAATCGGCTGGCAGGTTACCCAACACGCCTTCGATTATCTCGACGCCCCGCCGGCGCGAGTGACCCAAGAAAACACGCCGCTGCCCTATGCTGCGAAGCTCGAAGAGCTAAGTCTTCCGAATGCGGATAAAGTCGTGCAGGCGGTTAAGGCTGTGATGTATCGGGATTGATGTTTGGAGGCGGGACTGCATGGAGCCGGTGAAATGAGATGGTCACCTGAGCATGGCTTGGTGGCGACGCCGGGGCTTGATGCTATGGTAAAACATCTTGTTGGTCAAAATACCCGATTTCTAATACCTGATAACTGCCAGGAAGTTTTTCACTACGCACCTTTAGAGAATTTTTTCAAAATTGTTGATTCAAAAGATCTTTTCTTAACGCATGCGGATAACTTAGACGACACTTCAGAAGGGCAGTATGCGGTTGAGCTGATTTCTGTCGTAATAGACGAATTTCGATTTGGCACCCACGAACAATCAAGTATTTTTTATGATGCAAAGTGCGGGTTGAATAAGCACTTTTCAGATAAGCGCATTCTTAATAACTTTGTTGCGTGTTTTAGCCTGAATCCTGACAGCAACGCATTGTTTAAGGAATACGCAGGAGACCACAACGGTGTGGCAATTGGATTTAGCAGAAATTATCCTACGCCCTTCTTGGATTCTTCAGGATACCCAAGCGGATGTAGCCGCGTGATCTACTCTGTGGATGAGCAGAAACGAATTTTGGCGCATTTGATACAAGATTTTGGCTATCAAATCACATACCTGCTACAAAATAATGATTGCGAGCAAGTATTTAATGTTGGTGATAGTGAAGTCGAACGCAAGCGGAAAATTCTCGCTACAGCGGGCGGCTTAGCGTTTTCCGCATTATTAGGCATTGCGCCATTTTTTAAACATCCGAGTTTTTATCATGAGGAAGAAGTTCGTTACTGCTACTCGTTTGATACCCATTGCAGTGATGTCGAAGGGCCAAATATTTTCGACTCTTCAACCCGTACGTCGACCAAGAGAATACATGATTGGCATTATCGGGAACGACAACAGGCTGGAAAGCAGAATCCGTTAAACTACGTATTTCCGATTACATCGGTTACTATTGGCCCTCGTGTGGCCGACACAGACGAGGCACTTATCAAAGATGAGCTAAATAAGAACGGATTCGGCAATATTATTATTCGTAAATCGGAGTTGCCGATCAGGCGTGGAACGAGTGACACTGAATGAAATTCACAGATATAAAAACCGCAGTTTGCTGCAGAACTGTCAGGATCGGAAAATTAGAATGAATCTGGAGTGTTTAATCGTTGTTGGTATAGAAAGCGGAGCTATGGAGGGTAGCGCTTTTGCAGAAAAGCCTGTGGAGAAATCTGCTATCGGACTCGCCATCCTGGACAGTTTCCATGGGCGAGGGTCAGCGAAAGCATTTGTGTTGCAGTAGATGAAATACACCGGCCAATGTCACTGCGGAAAACTGAAAGCGACTTTCGAGTCTCAAAAGTCGCCGACCGCGCTTGGCGTTCGCACCTGCCAGTGTGTTTTTTGCCGCCGTCATGGGGCAGTGAATATTTCCGACCCCGAGGGCGTGACGGTGATTGACGCCGCCCCTGCTGATCTCAATCGATATCGCTTCGCGCTCAAGACTGCTGATTTTTTGACCTGCCGCCATTGCGGCGTTTATATCGCGGCGGTGATGGGCGAGGGCGACAAGATTGTCTCGACAATCAATATCGCCGGGCTGCGGATGGAGGAATTCTTTGCAGTTGATGAAGCGCCAATGGAATATGGCGCGGAAACCACTGACGAACGCATCGCCCGCCGCTATAAGAAATGGACGCCGACAAGATTTACAAACCCGGACCTTGCCGCCTCGAATTTTGGTCCTCATTGAGGGGTTGACGTGTGCCGGTAACAAACGAACCCCGCTCACCCCAGAAAAAGCCGAGGTCCAGAAAAGCAGCGTGATGGTTTCTTCACGGGGCCGTGTATACGCAAGAAAGACACGCCATTCCCCTACGCATTAACTAGAAAATATAAGTCTTCTAAGGGCTCACAAAATTGTGAACCAAGGAAAGTCGGTATTATATATTGCCAATGGTAGATAAATGAGGAAAGCTCCTCCCAACAAAATATAATATTTGTTTTATAAGTAATCGCGGGGGCGAACTATGCGTATGTTGGGCAATATACTTTGGCATTTTCCATTTTTTGGTTTTGTCACAGCCATTTTTTCTTTTATCATTGGCGGACTTTTTGTTTTGACAATTATTGGTTACCCAATCGGCTTAGGGATAATTCAACTTGGCAGATTTTATTTAGCCCCCTTCAGCTATGCTATGGTTGATGCGAAAAAACTAAAAGCTGCAAATCTAAGTGGTGAAACCAAAGGGCGTGTGAGTCAGGTGCACGGGCTGTGGTCTACAATAATAATGATTTTGTGGATTCCATTCGGTGCTATTCTGGCGGTCTTTACTGTTATAGGCGTAGTTGCATCATTTATAACGATAATTGGAATTCCTGTAGCCCTTGCAGCAGCCAAATCTCTGAGTACTATTTTCAATCCAATCAATAAGGTTTGCGTTCATAGGGCCGTTGCTGATGAGGTTGAGCGGCGAGACGCCCAATTGAAAGTCGAAAAAAGCCTATCGTGAAATAGGGGTGGCAAGGCAGTCTTTTGGTGCTATCTCAAGTTTTGAGATGTCTGAAAGAGCTTTTTATTGTGCCAACGCCAATTTTAATGCCCGCTTTGTCGCCGACCATGGAAGAGGGCACGCTCGCCAAGTGGAACGTCAAGGAAGGCGACACAGTCTCGTCCGGCGATGTCATCGCCGAGATTGAAACCGACAAGGCGACGATGGAAGTCGAGGCGGCTGATGAAGGCGTTGTCGGTAAAATCCTGATCGGCGAGGGCACTGAAGGCGTGTTGGTCAATGCGCCGATTGCGGTGCTCCTCGACGATGGTGAGAGCATGGCTGATGTGGATATTGCTTCGTTGAGTAGCGGCGCGACGCCGGCTTCTCAGAATGAGAAAGCATCACCTCAACCCTCACAACCTCATCCTGAGGAGGGCGCGGCAGCGCCCGTCGCGAAGGACATGCCGCAAGCGCAACCCATGAGTAATGGCCGCATCATTGCCTCGCCGTTGGCCAAGCGCATGGCCCGGCTTGAAGGGCTCGACCTTGCGGCGGTCAGCGGCTCCGGCCCGCGCGGGCGCATCGTTAAGCGCGATATCGAGAGCGCGCTGCAATCGGGCGCCGGAAAAGCCGTCGCCGCCGCGCCGCAGATTGTACCGGCCTCAGTCGATGCGCGGCTCTATCCGCCGGACAGCTATACGGCGGTCAAACTCGACGGCATGCGCAAGGTCATCGCCAAGCGCCTGACCCAGAGCTTCAACATGGAAGTGCCGCACTTCCCGCTGAATGTGGATATTGAGCTGGACACGCTGTTGGCGGCGCGCGGGCGCATTAATGCGACCTCGCCAAAAGAAGGCGACGGTGCGTTCAAACTGTCGGTCAACGACTTCATCATCAAGGCCTCGGCGATGGCGCTGAAAGCGGTTCCCGCCGCCAATGCGACTTTCACCGATGAGGCGATCTTGCTGCACAAACATGCGGATATTGGCGTCGCCGTCGCCATCGATGGCGGGCTGATCACGCCGATCATCTGGAAGGCCGAGGAAAAAGGCCTCAAACAAATCTCCTCCGAGATCAAAGACATGGCCGGCAGAGCCAAAGCGCGCAAACTCAAGCCGGAAGAATATCAGGGCGGCACATTTTCGGTCTCAAATCTCGGCATGTTCGGGATCACGTCCTTCGCCTCGATCGTCAACCAGCCGCAAGGGGCGATCTTGTCGGTTGGCGCCGGCGCGCCGCGTGTGGTCGTCAAGGACGGCAAGATGGAAATCGCAACGGTGATGACGGTGACGCTGACTTGCGATCACCGGGTGGTCGACGGGGCTGTCGGTGCGCAGTTCCTCAACGCGTTCCGGTCCTTCATCGAAGAACCAGCGGCAATGCTGCTCTAGCGCGCCGGTTTTTCCGAAAAAACGTATGCGTGACGCCGTGTCGTAATATGGCCTCATTTACGCCGTGCGAGCGATATATTCGATTCCAATATATTAGCTGTCGCCGGGATGTTGCGTATCTCGCCCGGCGGCAGGCGAGGCGCGCAGCTTTTGTTTCTCTCTCCTGTTGTTTGCGTCTCGCCCATTTATTTTGGCAAGGCG
This sequence comes from Hyphococcus sp., assembly GCA_021776415.1. GTDB lineage: Bacteria > Pseudomonadota > Alphaproteobacteria > Caulobacterales > Parvularculaceae > Hyphococcus. The sequence continues at coordinate 11,289 of JAJFFY010000061.1, read as the reverse complement.
CTGTTATGGCAGGGTTTTCAACTGCAGCCCTGAGATTGCGCGGCGCGGGAGCCGGCTTTCGTCGTCGCCGCTGCGTTAAACATCCCAGTGTAAAAATTCGCCTTTAACGGGAATTTTATTAACCTTGCCGCAGTCTTGCCACAATTCAAATGTAAGTTTATAACATCACCCAGAACGCGTTTATCGCATTTTCTGCGGTCGGTTCAGTAGTTCAGTTGCGTATCAAACAGTTGCGTAAGTTGCGTATTCGGGCGGGCGACCCTTACTCCCCCAAAAATGGGGTCGCCCGTTACCGGCTTTCACCTCCCAAAATCAAAGCTTTTCCCCAAGTCTGGTTTTTCGCACTTGTGAGATTGGTGCGTGTCGTATAGTGACGCGCTCTCGCGGGAGGTCTCCCGGCAAAGTCCTGTCGGGGCCGCACCGCGTCCTTTCAACCGTTCCGCCTTTCGTGGCGGGCATTTTTGAGAAGGTCATAAAATGGCAAAGAAGATAGCAGGCTACCTGAAGCTTCAGGTGCCGGCGGGTACAGCGAATCCGTCGCCGCCCATCGGTCCAGCGCTCGGCCAGCGCGGGCTCAACATCATGGAATTCTGCAAGGCGTTTAACGCCAAGACGCAGGAAATGGAAAAGGGGATGCCAATCCCCACGGTCATCACCATTTACACCGACAAGTCGTTCAGCTTTGTAACCAAGACGCCGCCGGCGGCATTTTTCCTGCGCAAAGCGGCGAAATTGAAAAAAGGCGGCGCGGAGCCCGGCCGGGAAATCGCCGGCTCCGTCACCACTGCGCAGTGCCGTGAGATTGCCGAGGCCAAGATGGTCGATCTCAACGCGAATGATCTTGATGCGGCGACAAAAATTATCATGGGCTCTGCGCGCGCCATGGGCCTGGAAGTGAGAGGTTAGAGCGATGACAAAAATAGCAAAACGCATGCGCGCTGCGCTCGAAAATACTGATCGCGTAGGTTTTCACTCGGTTGATGCGGCCGTGAAGGTGATCAAGGCAAACGCTAAGGCGAAGTTTGACGAGACCATCGAAGTTGCGATGAATCTCGGCGTTGATCCGCGCCACGCTGACCAGATGGTGCGCGGCGTTGTCGCGTTGCCCAACGGCACCGGCCGCACAGTCCGGGTTGCGGTGTTCGCCAAGGACGCCAAAGCCGAGGAAGCGACCAAAGCCGGCGCCGATATTGTCGGCGCGGAAGACCTGATGGAGAAAATTCAGGGCGGCTATATGGATTTCGACCGGGTGATCGCAACGCCGGATATGATGGCGGTGGTTGGCCGCCTTGGTAAGGTGCTGGGCCCCCGCGGCCTGATGCCGAACCCGAAAGTCGGCACCGTGACGCCGGATGTCGCTAAGGCCGTCAAAGACGCTAAAGGCGGCGCAGTCCAGTTCCGCGTAGAAAAAGCCGGCATCATTCACGCCGGTGTCGGCAAAGCCAGCTTCGACGAAGCAGCGATTGCCGAGAACGTCAAAGCCTTCATCGGCGCCGTCGCCAAAGCCAAACCGGCAGGGGCCAAAGGCACGTACATCAAGAAGATTTCCCTGTCCTCGACCATGGGGCCGGGTGTGAAGATTGACCTAGCAGAAGCCAACGCCTGATCTTCAAGCCAAAATATAGAACAGCAAAGCGGCCCTCATCTGAGGGCCGCTTTTTTGTGACAATCTTGCCGTTGTGCATCTGGCCGATCCGGTTACGGTGCGAAGGCGCAAAATAGGGGCAGGGCAATGCAGTATTTTTTGGCAATTCTCATATCACTCATATCAATTGCGTCCGCCGCTCACGCGGAGGCCACGTACCTAACTGCGGCCGCATTGATTGACCCTGTCACCGGCCGCGTTACCGCAAATCCCGCCGTGCTGATCGAAGATGGCGTAGTGACCACGGTTGGCGTTCAAGCGAGCCTGTCGGTTCCTGCGGATGCGAAGGTTATCGATCTTGGCGAGCGGACAATCCTGCCGGGAATGATCGACATGCATGTGCATCTGATCGGCGATGATTCCATTCGGGGGTATAAAGCGCTAGCCGTGTCGACGCCGCTTGCCGCTATTCACGGGGTCGCCCATGCGCGCGATACGCTGATGGCGGGGTTTACGACGGTGCGCAATGTCGGTGCGGGCGGTTACGCCGATATAGCGCTTCGCGACGCTATCAATGACGGTGTCGTGTCAGGTCCAAGAATGTTCGTATCCGGACCGCCTGTGGGCATTATCGGCGGGCATTGTTCCGACAATAACTTGCTGCCGGCGGAAGCTGAATCTTATGGCGAGAACGTTGCAACCGGCCCGTGGGAGATGCGCGCGCAGGTTCGCAAGAACATCAAATATGGCGTTGATCTCATCAAGACCTGCTCGACCGGCGGCGTGTTTTCAAAAGGAACGTCACTGGGGGCGGCGCAAGGCACTGTTGAAGAACTGACGGCGATTGTCGACGAGGCGCATATGCGCGGTCTCAAAGTCGCCTCCCACGCCCATGGAACCGTCGGCATCAAGAACGCTATTCGCGCCGGCGTCGATACGATTGAACATGCAAGCTATCTTGACGACGAAGCGATCCGCATGGCCAAGCGCAAAGGCGTCTATTTCTCCATGGACATCTATAATACCGAATACACTCTGGCGCAGGGCACAGCCTCTGGCGTGCTTGAGGAATCGCTAGAAAAAGAACGCCAGGTTGGCGGCGTTCAGCGCGAAAGCTTCACCAAAGCGGTAAAGGCCGGCGTAAATGTGGTGCTTGGCACGGACGCGGCGGTCTTCCCTCATGGCGATAACGCAAAACAGCTTTCGCGGATGGTGCGGTTCGGGATGACGTCAGCGCAAACCATCCGCGCGGCCACCAGCCTTGCCGCAGAAGCGCTCGGGCAGGGTGACAAGCTCGGCCGGATTGCGCCCGGCTATGCAGCGGACATCATTGCGGTGGAAGGCGATCCGCTGGCCGATGTTGCAGTCTTGGAGAGCGTCGACTTCGTTATGAAGGACGGGGTTGTTTACAAAGCGCCGTAAAGTATGTGCGGTTGTAGACTGGTTGATGAGGCTTCGACATGCGCCCTCCCGGCCGCAAGCATGACAGGGCGGACCAAATGAATTCAGCTCCCATGTTAAACACGATAAGCCGGCTCTGTGTATTGGTGTTAATCGGCTCCGGCGTTGCGTTACCGGCAGTCGTGGGCGCGATGCAGGGTGGGTATTCCGCTGAAGCACAATATTTAAGCGAGCTTGGTGCGATCGGAGCCCCTCATGAGGCGCTGATTAATTTTGGAAGCTTCCTTCCCGTCGGGTTGGCGATTATTGTCCTTGTGGTTGGCTTATATCGGTCAATGCCGCGTACCCTATTGGTCCGCCTTGGCGTGTTGTTCCTACTTACCGTCGCGATTGGTTATCTTGACGCATTTTTCTTTCACTGCGATCCGGGCTGTCCAGCCGAAGGCAGCAATCGTCAGGCGATGCATAATCTGGGCGGCCTGATCGAATATGTAGGCGCCATCACTGGTCTGTTTCTTATTTTTTTCGGTATTAGGAAATCGACATCGCAAGCGTTTTCGATCTTTACATTGTTCGCGGCGCTTTTGGTGCTGACAGCGTTTATTATGATGGCGACACCGGCCATGGAAGCCTGGAAGGGCGGATGGCAAAGGCTGGCGGAGTACGCCCTTGTCGTATGGTTCATTGGGGCGGTGTTCTGGTATCCAAAGATTACGGTGAAATCCCACGGCAGTGAGGGGCCACCCCCTTGACTTTATGCCGCTTCCAGCCGATATGGCGCGCGAAGACGTCGCCCGGCTGCCGCGTGAGCAGCCCCGCATCTCGACGATAAAAACAAAAATGATGCATGGCCGACGCAGCTCTCCTCCGTATCATAACGGCTGAGCAAACCAAAAAAGTTCCCAAATCACGCGGGGTGCTGACGATCTGACGGCCTGCCGGGGCAATTCGGTCCGGGGCCGCGTCATGATCGCAACCGCTACGCATGTCAGTCCCGGCGCGCCTTTTGGCGCCGTCATCGGGGCTGTTGTCAATTATTCCGGCGCAGATTGCGCCAAACAGAAAGTTATTATTGTGTCTCAATTTGAAGCCCTTGGGCTTTCCCAAAGCGTCCTGAAAGCGATTGCGCCGCTCGGCTATGAAGAGCCGACGCCGATCCAACGCAAGGCGATCCCCCTGGTGCTGGACGGCAAGGACCTTGTCGGTCTGGCGCAGACTGGCACTGGCAAGACCGCGGCCTTTGGCCTGCCGCTTGTCCACCACCTGCTCGCCAATCGCGGCAAGCCGCCGGCGAAAACCGTCCGCTCGCTGATTTTGGCGCCGACGCGCGAGCTGGTTAATCAGATCGCAGAAAATTTGAAATCATTTACCCGGGGCACGCCGCTGCGCGTGGAATGCGTCGTCGGCGGCTCGCCGATCAACCGGCAGATGAGAAATCTCACGCGCGGTGCTGATATTCTGGTCGCAACGCCAGGCCGGCTGCTCGATCTGGTAGACCGCAAGGCCGTCTTTCTTGACCAGGCGACATTCCTGGTGCTCGACGAGGCCGACCAGATGCTTGATCTCGGCTTTATTCATTCCTTGCGCAAAATCGCGCAGATGGTTGGCAAGCCGCGCCAGACGTTGTTGTTTTCCGCGACTATGCCGCGCCAGATCGCAGATCTTTCGCGCGCTTATCTGACCGACCCGGTGCGGGTAGAAACCGCGCCGCCGGGGCGTGTCGCCGATAAGATTTCGCAGAGCGTGCATTTTGTCGAGAAGAGCGCCAAAGCGGCGTTGCTTAAAAAATGCCTGGGCGAGCGCGATGGCGACTTGTCGCTAGTGTTTTCGCGTACCAAGCACGGCGCTGAAAAGCTGATGAAGCAACTGGTTGCCGCCGGTTTTACCGCGGCGTCCATTCATGGCAACAAAAACCAGGGCCAGCGCGAGCGCGCTTTGAAAGGCTTCCGCGCTGGTCGGACCCGTATTCTGGTTGCGACCGATGTGGCCGCGCGCGGTATCGATATTTCGGGCGTCAGTCATGTCTATAATTACGACCTGCCGGAAGTGGCGGAGAATTATGTCCACCGCATCGGACGGACTGCGCGCGCCGGCGCCGCAGGCAAAGGCGTCGCGTTTTGTTCGCCGGAAGAAATTGGTCTTTTGCGCGCCGTAGAAAAAGTCATGAGCATCAAAATTGAAGTTGCCAGCGGCGAGCCGCCAGCAGATGAGCGGGCGCAACGGCCGTCGCGCGGTCGTGGCGGTCGTAATTCAGGCGGGCGCAATAAGCCGAGCCAGCATCGCGGCAAGCGACCGCAAAGTTTTGGCCGCAAGCCGGAAGGCGCGGGCGCTGAGGGTGGGGCTCATCCTGGCGAACAACGCACAGCCAGCAAAAAGCCGTTCAAGAAGAAATTTCGCGGCAAAAAAGCCGGCGAGGGGGCCGGCGCTGTTACTGATGTGAAGCCAGCAGCGAGCAAGAAGCGCCACAAGCCACATTCACAAAATAAGGCCGCGCCCGGCGCCAAACCGGCAAACACCAACTTCAAAAAACGCCGCCGCTCAAACGCAAAACGCAAAGCGGCGTAATATTTCGGCTTGGGATTGCAGTTGGGGTTTTTGGCCCCTTGCAATCTTCAAATTTACCGGTATGACACCGGCTTCACCGTTCAGCCCATCTGGGCCGTGCGGCGAACCTGTCCAAGACTGCGGGTGCGCGGCAACGCGCTTAATCTCCCGCATAGGCAGATGGATCAGCCGGGCTCTCGCCCGACCTGAAGACCTTCTGGGACAGGCTCTCTAGCGTTTATGCGCCGGGAGCCTTTTTGGTTTCCGACATATAAGCGCCCGATCGTAGCCGTGAGGTTAGCCGCGCCCTTATGGGGCAAAGGCCTGGCCTTGCATCAACCGAAGGGAAGCGTCCTATGGACAGAACCCACAAGGCGGAAATGGTCGAATGGATCGGCGGCGTGTTCGATAAGAACACCGTCCTCGTGGTCGGCAATGGCGGTCTCTCGGTCTCGGATTTCGAGGCTTTGCGGGGAGATTTGCGTGATGCTGGCGCGTCGATGCGGGTGGTCAAAAACCGCCTAGCCAAGATCGCGATCACCGGAAAGCCGAGCGAGAAAATTGCTCATCTTTTCGACGGCCCGACCGCTTTAGCGTTCTCTGAAGACCCGGTCGCGGCGGCGAAAGCCGTTCACAAATACGCCAAGACCAACGAAAAACTGACCATCCTTGGCGGCGTGATGGGCGATGAAATTCTCGATCAGGCAGCGGTGAAGGTCTTGGCCTCCATGCCGTCTCGCGAGGAGCTTCTTGCCTCTATCGTAGCGACCATCACATCACCGGCATCCGGCATTGCAGGGGCGATTGGCGCTCCGGCGGCCAATATCGCCGGTATTCTCTCAACTCTTGAGGAACGTGAAGCGGCCTAGACCCCGCCAAACTGACCGACCGATCTAACGAACTAGGAATTGAATAATGGCTGATCTTAAGAAACTCGCAGAACAGATTGTTGGCCTTACGCTTTTGGAAGCGTCTGAGCTGAAAACCATCCTCAAAGACGAATATGGCATCGAACCGGCCGCTGGTGCGGTTGCGGTGGCTGCAGCGCCTGGCGCTGGCGGCGATGCGGCTGAAGAAAAGACCGAATTTGACGTCATTCTGGTTGCCGCTGGGGACAAAAAGATCAATGTGATCAAGGAAGTCCGCGCGCTTACCGGTCTTGGTCTGAAAGAAGCCAAAGACCTCGTCGAAGCGGGCGGCAAAGCCGTGAAAGAAGCCGTTTCCAAAGACGAAGCCGAAGAAGTCAAGAAAAAGCTCGAAGAAGCTGGTGCGAAAGTCGAACTCAAGTAGTTTGGCCGTCCTCCAGTAAAAAGCGCGGTTTTTTAACTTTAAGGGGTTGCGACAGCGCCCGAGCGTGCTTATTACACCATTCCGCCGTCGATGGGCCAGCCATCGACGGCTTCAGGCTTTGCGGCAATGTGCTTCGGTTAATCGAGAATACATTATAAATCATCCGTTCCTCGGTCGAATAAACTCCGACCGGTGGGACGCTCGTGTGCATGCGTTATCTCTAGTTAAATCTTGGGGGCGGGGCATGCACGTTGGGGAATATAACTTCCGTTCGTGAGGAAAAGATGGCGCAATCCTTCGTTGAGAAGAAACGCATTCGTAAAAACTTTGGCCGCATCGGCGATGCGGCGCCTATGCCGAACCTTATCCAGGTTCAAAAAGATTCATATGAGCAATTCCTGCAGCGGTTCATAAAACCGGCCGACCGCGAGGTTGACGGTCTTGAAGCGGTGTTCCGTTCGGTGTTTCCGATCTCGGACTTCACCGAGCAGGCGACGCTTGAATATGTCTCCTATGAGTTTGAAAACCCGAAATATGATGTCGAGGAATGTCAGCAACGCGACATGACCTACGCCGCGCCACTCAAAGTGACGCTGCGGCTGATCGTATTTGAGGTGGACGAGGACAGCGGCGCGAAATCGGTCAAGGACATCAAAGAGCAGGAAGTCTATATGGGCGATATGCCGCTCATGACTGACAACGGCACCTTTGTGGTCAACGGCACCGAGCGGGTTATCGTTTCGCAAATGCACCGCTCGCCTGGCGTCTTTTTCGATCACGACCGAGGCAAGTCGCATTCCTCCGGCAAGCTCTTATTCGCCGCCCGCATCATTCCGTATCGCGGCTCCTGGCTGGATTTTGAATTTGACGTCAAAGACATCGTCAATGTCCGCATCGACCGGCGCCGCAAATTGCCGGCAACGACACTGCTTTATGCGCTCGGCATGGATCAGGAAGAAATTCTTGATGAATTCTATGATCGCGTCACCCACAAGCGCACCAAAGAAGGCTGGACGATGCCTTATAATGCGGAGCGCTGGAAAGGCGTGAAACTTGAGCGCGACCTGATTAACGCCAAAGATGGCGAAGTGGTCGGCGAGGCCGGCAAAAAACTGACCGCGCGCGCCGCCAAGAAAATCGCTGAAGACGGCGTTAAGGAGCTGTTGCTTTCCGAAGAAGAAGTGATCGGCCGGTATTTTGCTTCCGACCTGGTCAATTTTGATGATGGCGAAATTTTCGGCGAGGCGGGTGAGGAGATCACGGCCGAGCATCTTGAGCTATTCGGTGAAATCGGCATCAACAGTTTCGATACGATTGATGTCGATCACATCAATATCGGCGCCTATATGCGCAACACGCTGAATGCGGACAAGAACACCAACCGCGATTTAGCGCTGATTGATATCTACCGGGTTATGCGTCCGGGCGAACCGCCAACGCTGGAAACGGCGGAAGGCCTGTTCTATTCACTTTTCTTTGATCCCGAGCGCTATGACCTGTCTTCGGTCGGCCGGGTGAAGATGAATATCCGCCTTGGCTTTGAGACCGACGATTCCCTGCGCACGTTGCGTAAGGAAGATATTCTTGGCGTTCTGGATACGCTGGTGAACCTTCGCGACGGTCGCGGTGATATCGACGACATCGACAATCTCGGCAATCGCCGGGTGCGCTCTGTCGGCGAGTTGATGGAAAATCAGTATCGCATTGGCCTGCTCCGGATGGAGCGCGCAATCAAAGAGCGGATGTCGTCAGCCGAACTCGATACGCTGATGCCGCATGATCTGATCAACGCAAAACCGGCCGCCGCAGCTGTGCGTGAATTCTTTGGTTCATCGCAATTGTCGCAGTTTATGGACCAGACCAATCCGTTGTCCGAGATCACCCATAAACGCCGTCTTTCTGCGCTTGGCCCGGGCGGTCTGACGCGTGAGCGCGCAGGCTTTGAAGTGCGCGACGTCCACCCGACCCATTACGGCCGGATCTGTCCCATTGAAACGCCTGAGGGACCGAATATCGGTCTGATCAACTCGCTGGCGACCCATGCCCAAGTCAATAAATACGGCTTCATCGAAAGCCCGTACCGCAAGGTCGCCGACGGCAAAGTCACCGACACGGTGGTCTATCTTTCCGCGATGGAAGAACAACGCTTCGCGATCGCGCAGGCAAACGCAGAAGTTGACGCCAACGGCGCGTTGATGAACGAATATGTCAACTGCCGCGTTGGCGGCGAGGCGACGCTGGTTGCGCGCGAGGACGTTGCCTATATCGACGTTTCGCCGAAACAGCTGGTCTCGGTTGCCGCCGCGCTTATTCCGTTCCTGGAAAATGACGACGCCAACCGTGCGCTAATGGGCTCGAACATGCAGCGCCAGGCGGTGCCGCTGCTTCAGGCCGAAGCGCCGTTTGTCGGCACCGGCATGGAAGCGATTGTGGCGCGCGATTCTGGCGCCGCGGTGGCGGCCCGCCGTCCAGGCGTAGTTGAGCAGGTCGATGCGCAGCGGATTGTTGTCCGTGCGACGGAAGAAAAAGATCCCACCAAGCCGGGCGTCGACATCTTCAATCTTCGGAAGTTCCAGCGTTCGAACCAGAACACCTGCATTAACCAGCGCCCGCTGGTCAAAATTGGCGACATTGTGCGCGAAGGCGACATTATCGCGGATGGTCCATCTACGGATCTTGGCGAGTTGGCGCTCGGCAAGAATGTGCTCGTCGCGTTCATGCCATGGAATGGCTACAACTTTGAGGACTCGATTCTGATCTCCGAGCGCATCGTGCGCGACGATGTCTTCACGTCGATCCATATCGAAGAATTCGAAGTGATGGCGCGCGACACCAAGCTGGGCCCGGAAGACATTACCCGGGATATTCCCAACGTATCGGAAGAAGCGCTTCGCAACCTCGACGAAGCGGGCATCGTTGCGATTGGCGCTGAAGTTCACCCCGGCGATATTCTGGTCGGCAAGATCACGCCGAAGGGTGAATCACCCATGACGCCGGAAGAAAAACTCCTGCGCGCGATCTTCGGCGAGAAAGCCGCTGATGTGCGAGATACGTCCTTGAAACTGCCGCCCGGCGTTGCCGGCACGGTCGTTGAGGTGCGGGTCTTCAACCGTCACGGCGTTGACAAGGACGAGCGCGCAATTGCGATTGAGCGTGAAGAGATTGAACGGCTCGCCAAAGACCGCGACGATGAGCTCGCGATCCTTGAGCGTAACATCTATGGCCGGTTGAAACCTCTGATCCTTAACAAGAAAGCCGTTTCCGGGCCGAAGGGCTTTGAAAGCGGTACGGTCACGGAAGAAGTGCTCGAACAGCAACTTTCCAGAGGCCAGTGGTGGAAAGTCGCCATCGCCGATGATGCGGTGATGAGTGAAATCGAAGCCCTCAAAAAGCAATATGACGGATCGAAATCCCGTCTTGAAGCGCGCTTTGACGACAAGGTCGACAAGCTGAAACGCGGCGACGAGTTGCCGCCGGGCGTCATGAAGATGGTCAAGGTCTTCGTCGCCGTAAAACGCAAATTGCAGCCAGGCGACAAGATGGCCGGTCGTCACGGCAACAAGGGCGTGATTTCGAAAATCGCGCCGATGGAAGACATGCCGTTCCTGGAAGACGGAACGCCGGTCGATATCGTCTTGAATCCGCTTGGCGTGCCGAGCCGGATGAATGTGGGTCAGATTCTGGAGACCCATCTTGGCTGGGCCTGTCGCGGCCTCGGTCGTCAGATCGGCGATATTCTCGAGGAATGGGATGCCGGTTCGGCCACGCGCGATGAGCTGATTGTCAAGTTCAAAGACGTTTATGGCGAAGAACAAGTGCTGCCGCGCTCCAATGAAGAAGTGAAGGAATTGGCTGGCAACCTGGTGCGCGGCGTGCCGATTGCGACGCCGGTTTTTGATGGCGCCCATGAGGTAGACATTGTCGAAATGCTGAAAAAGGCCGGGCTTGAAGAATCCGGTCAGGTGACGCTGTTCGACGGACGCACCGGCGAGGCGTTCAAGCGTCAGGTGACGGTTGGCTACAAATATCTCTTGAAGCTGCACCACCTGGTCGACGACAAAATTCACGCACGTTCCATCGGGCCGTACTCGCTCGTTACCCAGCAGCCGCTGGGCGGCAAGGCGCAGTTTGGCGGCCAGCGCTTCGGCGAGATGGAAGTCTGGGCGCTCGAAGCTTATGGCGCCGCCTATACGCTACAGGAAATGCTGACCGTGAAGTCGGATGACGTTGCCGGCCGCACCAAAGTCTATGAGGCCATCGTCCGCGGCGACGACAGCTTTGAAGCAGGCATTCCGGAAAGCTTCAACGTGCTGGTCAAGGAAATGCGTTCGCTTGGCCTGAATGTAGAATTGCAAACGACTTAAGCGGCGCGCCGCTTAAGTCCATTTGTTGTTAATTGATTATTCGCGGACTGATCATCCGCAACCGATTGAGAGGCTGCCCATGTCCCAGGAACTGCTGAACGTATT